>JAJDOF010000116.1 GCA_022340305.1 Gammaproteobacteria bacterium | reverse complement strand
TTGTTTTGATACCGGCCAGATTTGCCCCGTGCCGGATGATACTGACGGCGCCGCTCGATAGCCCCGCAACGGTGAAGGCGCCTTCGAGGAACACCTGGGAGCGGATTTCTTCCGCCTGGTTGATATCACCCAGGGCTTCGTAGCGATCGGCTTCATCGAGTCGCGACTTGATGCCTTGTTCGACGGTGCCGACCGGGTCTTTTACCAATGCCTTGATGTCTTCGGCAATTACCGCGAGTTGATGTTGGGCCGCCTCATTTCCGGCGGCGGCCTTAACCGCAATCAGGGTTAGCTCGCCGGCTGCACTGACGGCTTCTCTGGTCATCGTCTCGGTGGCGCGTCTGGCATTTTCCGAATAGGCTTTACTGCGATAAGTACCATACAGGTAGCCAACATCGACATACTCGGACCATGTGTCGGTGGTGGACTGCTCACCATCGGGCAGATTCCCATAGGTATCAAACGCGGCCTTGAGTTTATTAACTTCTGCGCGACAAGCGGGGCTGGAACTCGAGGACCGGCAGGCATTTGCCAGCTTCTGGTCCGACTCTTTGTCTTCCTTTAACAGCCTGACTGCAACAGCCAGCATGGACTCCAGTTGTGCATCCGAACAACTCCCAGATATTCGACAATCATCCAGGGCATCAGTCAGCAGAACGTAGCGCAGCTTATCTTGATGCTGGAGGAAATTATCGCCCATGGACTTATCCAGGCTGTCAAACACGGCATTGTTGCCTGTTATCGACAGGCTATCGTTGCCAACGTGATGATTATCCTGAGATACGCCCGCATCGTAGCCCGCCATATCCAGGGCATGGTTGGTGTAGGCACTGAACAGGCTGCCATAACTTTCTGCATAGTCAGTCCGGTCCTGTCGATCTGAATCAAAATCGGCCCCTTCCTGATGGTCCATCGCGCGCGTTGCTTCATGACCCGCGGTCGTAACCAGCTCATCGATGCTCGCAATGTTCTGATCGTTGATAAATGCCTGTCCGACCTCGGTCGAATAAAAGCCCCTGATTTCCAATCCGTCTCTACCCGTTTCGCCAGTTGCGATAACCTGGTTCTGGTAAGGGTTATATCCGAGCTTGAGCATCACCGAGGCAGTGAGTTGATCCATCATTTGCTCTTTCTGTGCGCCGCTAATGGCAGGGTTCTGCAAAAAATCGGCAAGTTCGGGGCTATTTGCAACCGCTTCTTTCAAGGCGTCATAGGTATCGTTCAACTTTCCGGTTTCAGCAAAATAATCCGTCAACCCAACGGTTTTATTTGTCGCAATCATCTCGATTGCCTGGCCGATCATTTCGGTTTTCATCCAGTCTTCGACGATCTCGTCCCTGCCCGATTCGCTCAGCAGGCGCATATCGAGTTCGCCGCTCAGGCCCTGGTGGGATTCGATGTCATAGATCGCGACCTCGGTGTTGGTGATGTCGGTATTCAGGTAGCGGATATCGGAGCCATCCCGGTCATTGAGCTGGATGTCGCCGCTGCCGAGCGTGGCAAGGGATTTGGTTTTCTCAGACAGCTTGTCGCCCTGGTAGTCAAGGCTGGAGGTTTCTCCGATATGCAGTCCACCCGAGCTATATTTGCTGTTGTTGGTGTTATTCAGTGAACTGACCGTCAGGGTGTTGGTTGACAACGACAGTTGACCGTTATCCCGGCCTTCGGCATCGACGGCTGCGATTATTGCACCGCGTAGCTCGGTGTGATCAGCAACCTCGATAGCGACCTGCTGCCCGCTCAATCGCGTCACCTGTGTGCGGAGACTCTCCCCTTCAGCACTGGACTCATTCAATCCGGCACCTTCACCTGAATACGCAAGCCCCTGCGTGCGGGAATCATTGAATGCGTAATCCTGCACAGAGGCGACCTCGAGATTCCCGGTAGTTATTTCGAGCTTCTCCGCCGCCGCGATTGCAGCACCCCGAATTACCGTATCGGCGTTTGCAGTCAGGCGGATATTGGCGGCATTCAGCTGTGTATTGATCCGTCGCTCCGAGTCCGAGTTGCTGTGGCTGATGTCCCCGCCGATACTGCCGCCGAGGCGGCTCGGCTCCTGCGTCGAACTTTTGCCCAGCAGATCCCAGCGATAGCTGAGCTCGGTATGACGGCTGCGTTCGGCTTGCTCGCTGGTATCGACACCCGCGAGTATCTCGATGTCAGCTGCCGCTATGTCGATTTCTTCCCGGGCCTGCAGATTCGCTGCACGCAATAGCGCCGTCTCTCCAGCGTTTACGGCAATGCGGTTGGCGCTCAAGTTGGACGCCCTGCTCTGCCGGTAATAGTCTTCTACCTCGCGTTCCACTGCGTCGATATCGAGTTCCAGCGAGGCATTGAAACCGTAGGTAGCGCTCGAGGCAGCCGCCCGCGCCGTCTGCTCGGCTAATGCAGTCGTCTGCGAAACCAGTGTCGCGCTGGCAAACAACATATTGCTACGATAGAAATCCTCGTCGTCCTGCAATCGTTCGAGGTGTCGTTCGAATTCATCGACATCAGCCTGTTCTACGAATCCCTCACCCGCGGCCAGCGCCTGCCGCAAGCGTTCAAGTTCCTCCTGTTGCGCTTTCAGATCACTTTGATACTGGTCATAATCCTTGCGCGCGTGCTGCAAATCGCGCTCGGCGTCACGCACGTCGCGGATTGCCCGAACCGCCTGTTCATATTCATTCTGGACGCTCAGATAGACCTCGGCCGTTCCGCTCTTGTGGTTGGTTTCGCTGGTGGAAACGTGGTGCGCGTCGAGCAATGCAACATCGCCAAGGGCATTCAATTCAAGCGAATCCACCACCTGGATATCACTTCCCACGATCAGAATGTTACCGCTGGCATCGTCACCCGCATTGAACTGCAACGATCCCGACTGAACCTGCGAGGCAACCACGCTGGTGCGCGTGGCCACGGATTCCATGTCGTCAAATTGAGCCTCGGTGAGCTTCAACTTCAGGCGTCCATCCTGCTGGGTGACGAGCTCGCCAACGTGGGCTAATCCGCTCACCAGGTCTGTTGCCCCGATACTGACCTCGGTGTGCTGCGAGTACTCAGTCTCTTCACTGGTCGCATGGCGCAGCGTAATGTTACGTCCGTTCGCGGTCAGGTCCTGCTCCACCACGATATCGACGCCGACCATTTCGATATCGACCAGGGCATCCAGCGTGACGCTTCCCGCGGCGATCTGCCCGTTGACGGCGATGTCATCCATGTGTCCCTGTAGATCTTCACTTTCCGCGTAGATCGAACTACCAGAGAACCACCCTGATTTGCGCGTATAGCTTTCCTCGAATTCGCTTTGTCGCCCGGCCTCTATACGAATATCACCGGCACTGGTCATGACGAGTTGGCCAGAGGCGTTGATTGCCGACCCGGTCAGTTCGATATCGCCCTGCTCGGTAATCAGCACCACCGTCGCCGCATTGACCTCGCTACCGACACTCTGGCTGCGAAACGACCGCTTCGAGCTGACGGTTTCGCTGAAACTGCCGGCCAGGGTATCCTTGCTGGCGCGCGCTTCGCTGTCACTAACCGCATCGATAGCAATCGCTCCCGCGGCAATACTCAAGCTGTCGGATGCAGTCAGCTGCGACCCCAGGACCCTGGTCTGGCCGTTACTCACGATGACGATATCCTCGCCATTGAGCATCGAGGCAAAATGCTTAACCGACGATCCCCTGAAGTGGTCGCGCCGATCACCGGCATTGAATTCTTCCGCCGTTTCGGCCGCGCCGATGGTTATCGTGTCAGCATCTAGCCGTACATCGCGGCCCGAGACAATCGAGCCGTGGACCTCGATGGCACCGGCGGCTTCGAGGTCGACCGTGCCACTCGCCCTGATCTCGGCTGCCGCGCCGAGCGACGACCCGGAGTAAGCGACTTCGCCCCGTACATGAGCAAAATCCTCGCGCTCGCGCTGGTGGATAATATTGCCCGCGCGTGAAGTAATATTGATGTTTTCAGCCTCGATACGCCCCGACTGGTTGGTAATATCGCGCTTGGCTGCAAGCCGGAGATCACCCCGCGCACGTAGCAAACCCCGATTTTCAATCTCGTCTTCGGCATCGACCCCGAGGTTGGCGCCGCTTTCGATCAGGCCGGAGTTGGCCAGCGTCGCGACCTGTAACCGGGTATCGCCGCCCGCGATAATTTTTCCGCCGCGTACCTCGGCACCGGAACCATTGGCGAGATATAACCTGGGCACCAGCACTTCTTCGCCGTCGATGCGCTGTTTGACTAGCCACACGATGTCGCGGTTCAGGCGATTGACCTGGTCGGCGTCGAGCGCAATCCCGGGAGCGAGTTCGAGAGATTCTCGCACCAGCAAGGCGTTATCCATCAGGTACTGAAATTGCCGGTTATCGTCCAATATGGCGGAGTCGAGGAAGCGCCGACCGGATTGCGCGAACACGCTGTCACGGATCAATCTGGACTCGTAGAAGGCATCGCCGATAAGTTTCAGTGATTGATTCGGTGCGTAATCGAGCCGCTCCAGCAGGTAATTGCTGCTGATGAAACTGCCGAAGTCGGTAAAACGCGGATTGGTTTCGATCAGGTAATGGCTTTGCGGGTCGGTTGTACGTACAAATAAACCGAAGTCGTTCTGCGGCAACACGATACCCGCCGCACCGTAACTCGCGGGGTCGAGTAGCGCCGATGACTGGTATTCCCCCTGCAGAACCCCGGCGCTGGCAAGCTGGCCGCCGATTTCACCGTCGATGCTTCCACCGGCCTGGGTAACCGTGTCGGCACTGACACTTTTACTGCGCTGCTGGTTGATGTATCCGCTGTGCCCGATGGATGAATACTTGTCCTCACTCAGCCAGTTCCTGTCGTGATCGGCATAGGTGTAGTACTGGTAGTCGGTTACCGTTTCCCCGATCGAAGAGGCCTGGTTGTGGTAATCACCACTCACGTCGAAATGTATATCGCCGGCCGCCGAGGTCACCGAGTCTTGGTTGTTGAACTCATCGACGTGCAGCGTGAGATCCCCGCCACTGTCGAGATAGGCAGGCGTTGTTGTCGAATGATCGACCAGGCGGGTCTCGATGGCGTCGAAGCGCGCACTGCGTTCGTTGCGGATATCCGCGGCGTTCGCGTCGTAGAGCAACGGCGCCTGGCGATTGAGGCGCGCGAGCACCTCCCTGACCCAGCGATCGCGGGCCTTGGCGTTGTGCTTGGTGTAGCCGCTACTGTAAGCCAGATCGATGTTCATCGCAGCATCGGGTGTACTGACCTCGTGGCCGTTGCCGAGATCGTAGTAAATTGTCTCGTAGCCAAGCACAGAAGTGCCGAGATTGTCGAAGCGTTTTGCGAATACGGCGATATCTCCCCGCAGGCTCTGTATCAATCCCAGCTCGTTGGTTATTTTCGCGGTCCTGCCCTGCTCGCGATCCGCCGCCAGCAACAGGTCGTTGACCGTAAAAATGACGGCATCGGTCGAATTGAGCAAACTGGTGCGCACCTGCAGTTGCATATTCCACCCGGAGAACAGTGTCGCCTCGTTGACCAGCGAATCGGCGTTAACCTGCAAGTAGTCGTCGGCGTTGATAAGGCCCCGGTTCAGCAACTCGCCGCTGTCGATGTCGATACGATTGGTCGCCATTATCTCAGCTGAATTGATCAGCTGCTGCGACTGGATGTCGAGTTCGCCCCAGTCATTCGATAAACCATCAACTTCGAGCCCTGCCAGCAGGCTCGCGTTGTTTTCGATCTGTGGCGCTGCGAGCGACAGCTTGCCCCGGGAGGCCACCAGGCCGGAATTAACGTTTATTCGCTCACCTGACAGCAGCTCGACACTACCAGCGGCGTATACGCTGGCATTACTGTCGATCGCTGCGGTGGACTGCACTTGAATATCACCGCCTGCATCGAGCTGCTGCAACTGCAAGCGACCATCGGCGCTGATCTTGATGTCACCCGTCGAGGCAATCACTCGCGCCGGCAGATTCATACCGAGGCCGCGCTCGGTGCCGACCAGGACAATCTTATTGGCATACATACCGCCGAGGGCCGATGAATCCAGCAGGATCCGTTGGCCCTGCCCCGATCTGGTGGTAACGATCCTGCGCCCCGGATAGTCGATCTCATTGCGACCGAGCGCGATATCGAGGTCACGGGCATGCAGGCTCGCATTCAACTGCAGATAGTGGCTGTAGATCGAGGTCGCGTCCTGAGCGCGGGCGTCGAGCCCGAGGCCATCGATCGTGATCTCGCCGCCGCGCACATCGAAGCCGGCAAGATCGCCCTCGGCGTCAATGGTGGGGATGCCGGTGGTCAGCGTGACGCGTGAAGAGTTGATGAATCCGGCACCGTTGATCGAGATGCCATTGGGATTGGCGATGACGATATCGGCGCGCTGGCCGGCAACCTCGGTGTATCCCTCGAGCGCGCTACGGCGGGTACTGGTGACCTCGTTGATTATGACGCTGGCGGGCGATTTCAGCCGCGAATTGCCGACTATCTTGCCACCGAGCTGGGTATCGACAAAATTCTGGTCCGAATTATTGAGAATAAGACCGGATTTATCGACGTTGAAGCGCTGGTACTTGTTGTGTGAAAGGCCGCGTTTATTCGGACTGGCAATATTGACGACGGCGACGCCATTTGCCGCTGTATCGAGCGTGGTGCTGGTCTCGCCGCTCGCTTCAATTCCGGCGCCAGGCGTCGGTGAAGACAGAAATGCCAGGCAGCAGGCGAAAATTAAGCGCTTGCCGCGCACCCCGTGATTACTGTTACTTCGATCCATCGGGAAAAACCCCATCGCTGCCGACAGGTAACCACTCCGGAAAACATCCCGCTCGCTGACTTTGAGCTGGTTATACCAGCCGCGACTGTCAACGACTCATATTTGGCAGTGCAGCATAGTGATATCTCACTTGAACTTACCACTATAGATTATTGTTTTTATTGACCTTATAAGTTAGATCCGTCTACCAAATAATTCCGGGGCCGAACGCCACAGCGGTGCCAGAACGCTGCTCGATCGAAACCTGTCGAATAAAATCTACCCAACACGGCTCAAGATTACAGATTCAGTGAGCTTTGTTGAATAGCCAGGCGAACAAGCCTGACGTAAGAATACCAGCGAAAAAGAACCTTGGCATCACCTTTTGAGATTTTTCAGTTACCCAGTTCTGGCCTGCTACCGATGAATTGGTTGTTCTCAACTAATGAATCATTAGTATAAACCATTGTTTTAGGTACTTGATTCGGGCGCCCAGGCACAATAATCCTTTAACACGGGAGTCACCGGTGAATGGACTTAGCTGCTTGATCAAACTAGGCTAATGTTTTGTGTGAGGTTTTAGCGGTGGCTCGTTACCGACCGTTTCGATTAATCCTGGTTTCTTGTTGGTTCATATTCCTTATCGAGGGGAATGTGGGGGCCGCCGAACCCATACCAGAACGATTTCTAGCTGTCGATGGCAGGATCAGTGAAGACGGCGCCCGCGTTGAGATGAACTGGGCCAGGGCAACCGGTTCAAATATCGATCGAGTCAGTATTCAACGACGCCTCCTGGGTGAAACCTTCAAGACGTCATGGCAGGACATTGCATCACTCAGCGGTTTCTCCAGGGTCTATGTAGACGAGGATGTCGAGCCAGGTGTCGCTTACGAGTATCGAATTTCACGCCCCGGCAATAAGAAAATCGAGACAGGCTACTGGACAACAGGACGATATCTACCGGCCGAGGAGCAGCACGGCGTGGCCCTCGTGGTCGTCGATGAAACCCTGGCCGGGGATCTGGGTGCTCGCCTGGATCGTTTCATGCTGGATTTGATCGGTGATGGCTGGGCAGTTGTTCGTCACGATGTGCCGCCGGCTAAAGACGGGGATTTCGTTGCGAATTTGCAGGCTGCACGAAAAATACGGGCCTGGATTAAGCGTCTTTACTATACAGCAGCATCGACACCCCATGCCTTGATCCTGGTCGGCCAGATCCCGGTCATCAAAAGCGGCCATGCAAATCCTGACGGGCACGATCGTCGCCCGTTGGAAACGGATTTATTCTATGCCGATATGAATGGAGTCTGGCGTGATGACCGTCAGGGGATATTTCAGCATAACGCTATCCCAAGCGATCACATCGAAATGCAGGTGGGACGAATCGATTTTTCCAATATGGATGGCGTGCTCGGTGACAAGATTTCCCTGTTCAAACGGTATTTCGACAAAGACCATCACTGGCGCCACGGGCGCCTGGGGGATTTGCGGCAAGCATATGGCGGCAGCAACAACCATCTGTCAGTCGAATCCAGTGCGCTGCGTAATATCGTTGGACCCGATGCACTTGTGAAAGGCGGCCATCATGACACCGGCACGCAGAAGCCGTGGTTGTTCGGTGTGGATTTCGGCAGCTGGAAATATTCAGACTACACCAACGCTGATCCCATCAAGACCGTATTCTCCCTAAATTTCGGCAGCGGCAAGCTTGATTTTTCAAAGTGGAACAACACCATGAAAGCCATGCTGGCGCAACGATGGTATGGCCTGACTACGGGATGGGGGGCTCGACCAGCCTGGCAGTTGCACCACATGGCGCTGGGGAAAACCATTGGTTACAGCCATTTACGCACGGTCAACAACGGCACCAGCACCTTCGGCGGCCCGGAGACGCTGGAATATACGCCAACGGGGCATTACACCTGGCTTAATCCGATCTGGGTCAACCTCCTCGGAGACCCGACATTACATCCATTCCCGCTGCAGCCCGTCAGCGAATTACGGGCTGAAAGGCGAGGAAATAGTGTCCACCTCAACTGGGCCGAAGCAGATAGCGGAGCGCGGCCAAAATACCGAATCTACCGCGCATTGGAACGATTCGGACCATATCAGCCGTTGAATCCAATGGAACTGCATGACGGGCATCAGTATGTCGACCCGAACCCGGTTCCCGGCGCCTGGTACATGGTTCGTGCTCATGCCCTGAAAGAGGTCTATGCGGGCTCCTTTTACACCTTTTCGCAAGGGACATTTGCAGTGGTGAATAACGCGCCTCCAAGGGCCGCTGATCAATTCCTTGCAACGCCGGCAGGACAGGAAATCACGATCAGTTTAACTGCAACAGGCCCCGATGCAGACAATCAGCTGATAACCTCATTCATCGATGCGCCCGCGGGAGGTCGCCTGGTTGAATCGAACGGTGCCTGGTCATTTTCCCCTGACAGCGGATTTTCTGGCACGGTAAGTATTCCCTTTACCGTTTTTGATGGAGTCGCAGCAGACGCTGGACTGGTCAGTATAGAGGTCGTTAAGCCCTGACAGGATTAGGCAGGGCTCGAATCGCTGCCACCAGGTCTTTTTTGTAGATAGAGTCGCAATTCAACGCGATTGCACTAGTGGTCGAGCTGAATTCACACTAAAATCAATGGCCATCCTAAACTAACTCCAAGATCGTTGCCTGACATATGACAGAATTGACAAAAATGGTCATCCCCGTGGCTGGCCTCGGGACTCGCGTATTGCCCGCCAGCAAAGTCATCCCCAAAGAAATGCTGACGGTGGTCGATAAACCGGTGATTCAGTATGTTATCGAGGAGGCGATCGAGGCCGGTTTCAAGGAAATCATCCTGGTAACCCGTCCCGGCAAGGAGTCCATTGAAAACCATTTCGAAACGCATAGTGAACTCGAAACCGCGCTGGAACATAAGGGCAAGGTTGCCCTGCTGGCATCGGTGCGCGACATGCTGCCGGATAATGTGCGCCTGTCCACGGTGTATCAACACCAGCCGCTGGGCCTCGGCCACGCGGTGCTGTGCGCGGCGAAGTTGATTGGCGACGAGGATTTCGCGGTGACCCTGCCCGATGTGCTGGTGTTTAATGCCGATGGTGATCACGCGCATGATCTCAAGGCGATTGTGCATGCCTTCAAACAGAATCACGCCGCCCAGATCATGGTCGAGGCAGTCGCCGACGACAAGGTCAGCAGCTATGGCATCGTCGATTGTGGCGGTGCGGAGTTTCTACCTGGTGAAAGCCATAACGTAATCGCGATGGTGGAAAAGCCGCCCGTGGGTGAGGCGCCGTCCAACCAGTCAATTATCGGTCGTTACATACTGCCCGCACGCACCATGACCCTGCTGCGTGAGACCAGACCCGGCGCGGGCGGCGAAATCCAGCTAACCGATGCGATCAATGCGCTGATCGCCGAAATGCCGGTGCAGGCGACCAGCATGCAGGGTCGCACCTACGATTGCGGCAACAAGCTGGGTTACCTGATTGCGAACATCAAGTTCGGCCTCAACCATCCCGAAATCGGTGCCGATCTTGCGGCGTGGATCCGGCAGCAGGAACTGTAAGCCGATGAAACTGACCGATAGCAAGGCCTGGAAAAACCTGCGCAAGCACTCTGTAAAAACCGGTAACCTGCACCTCGCGGAACTGTTCGCTGAAGACCGCAATCGGTTCGAGCACTTCAGCCTGCGCGAGGGTAACCTGCTATTCGATTACTCCAAGCAGCGGGTCAGTCGCAAAACGATCGAGTTGCTGTGTGAACTCGCGCGCGCAACAGAGCTGAATTCGTGGATCGAGAAGTTATTCACTGGCGACAGGGTCAACAACTCGGAAAACAGGGCGGCGTTACACACCGCCCTGCGGCTACCGGCAGGTAACAAATTAATGGTCGACGGTGAAGATATCGTCGGCGATATTCATGACACGCTCGAGCGCATGGAGCAGATCGTCAATCGTGTTCACGCCGGACAGTGGCGCGGTTTTTCCGGCCGGCCCGTCGATACCATCGTCAACATCGGGGTCGGTGGTTCCGATCTCGGTCCGTTCATGGCGTCAAAGGCCCTGACTGACCCGGACGCTCCCGGTGCTACCCAGCTCGAAATCTTTTTCGTATCCACCATGGATGGCAGCCAGATCGTTGAGCACCTGGATCGCCTGAACCCGGCAACCACGCTGTTTATCATTTCATCGAAATCGTTTACCACTATCGACACCCTGTCCAACGCCAATACAGCGCTGCAATGGCTGCGCCAGGTCAGCGGCGCCGACGATGAGGTTCTGTTCCGCCGCCACTTCATCGGCGTTTCGGCCAATAACGAACGCATGGCCGACTGGGGTATTCCACCCAACAGTCGTCTCGCGCTGTGGGACTGGATCGGTGGCCGTTACTCGATGTGGTCGGCGATCGGCCTGCCGATCGCGCTTGAGATAGGTATGGACGGGTTTCGCCAGATGCTGGCCGGCGCGCATCAGATGGATCAGCATTTCCGCACGCAGGATTTCGAAAAAAACCTGCCGGTAATGCTCGCCATGATCGGCATCTGGAACATCAATTTCCTCAACATCCGCGCGCATGCCATTTTGCCCTACGACGGCCGCATGGGCCATTTACCGGCATACCTCGGGCAACTCGAGATGGAAAGCAACGGCAAGAGTGTCAGTCGCGACGGCGCCAGCATCGATTACAACACCTGTCCCATCTTGTGGGGCGAAATCGGCCCCAATGCGCAACACGCGTTTTACCAGTTGCTACACCAGGGAACCGAGTCGGTGATGTGTGATTTCGTGGTGCCGGCGCGACGTTACCAGGATTCAGGCAACCCCGAACTGCAGGAACAACACAAATTGACACTCGCCAATTGCCTGGCGCAGTCACGTATTCTGGCGCTTGGCGATACCGTGATCGACAGCGAGGAAACCGCGCCCGTTTTCAAACGCTACCGCGGCAATCAGCCGAGCACCACGCTATTGCTGGACGAGCTTACACCGTTCAGTTTCGGCCAACTGATCGCGCTCTATGAACACAAGGTGTTTGTGCAATCCGTGATCTGGAATATCAATCCCTTCGATCAGTGGGGTGTGGAACTGGGTAAGGAGGTCGCGACTACCCTGACCGAGCCCCTGTCTCAATCGATAGTCAGTAACGAATTCGACAGCTCTACCAATGGCTTGCTCAAGACAATACTCGAACAACAGGACAGGGACTCATGAAAATTGCCATCTGGGGTAGTGAATTGACCGCCTGGGTAACCGCGGCAGCACTTGCGCAAACCGGCAATGATGTTTGCTTCGTCAGCAACAGCCAGATCAAGGATCCGATCACCCTGATGGGGCGCAGC
Organism: Gammaproteobacteria bacterium; assembly: GCA_022340305.1. Lineage (GTDB taxonomy): Bacteria > Pseudomonadota > Gammaproteobacteria. Next base: position 37,020 of record JAJDOF010000116.1, on the reverse strand, counting down.
ATACGCAACGAACCGGGCCTGCGCGACCTGGTTCTCGACGGCTTTGAGAACAAGCGCATTCGCCTGGCGCAGACACGCACTGCACTCGGCATTCAGGCCCACGTGCTGAGCATGAATCCGAGTGAGTTCGAGCGTGCCTATGCATTAGTCGAACAACTGGCGAGCAAGGCGGAAGGACCACTGCTGGTGATCAACCAGAGTCACTTCGGCGTCGGTGCAACCGACCGCCTGCAGGCATTGCTGGATCGCCGCAAAAAGCAGGTCGCCGTCTATTTTGCAGAGAACATTTCAGAGGGCGAGGCGCTCGAAAGGATTCGCAATCCGAAGTCACTGATTCTCGGCAGTGACGACGAGGCGGCCACGCTCACCCTGCAAGCGCTGTTCAAACCGTTCAGCACCCAGCTTGAACATCTTTTTGTGATGAGCCCGCGCGAAGCGGAATTCACCAAGCTGTCGATCATCGGCATGCTGGCATTGCGGATCGGCTATATCAATGAGCTCGCGAACCTTGGTGAGCAGCTCGGCGTCGACATCGACGTGATTCGACGTGGCATGGGCGCCGACCCACGTATCGGTCGACACCACCTGGCGCCCGGTTGCGGCTTCGGTGGTAACACCTTCCCGCAAACGCTCGACAGTCTCGCGCAATTATTGTCAGAAAAGAACGAATCGACGCTGATGCAAACCCTGCTGCAGCAAAATGAAAAGCAGAAGGAACTGCCTTTTCGCAAGTTGTGGCGGCATTATCGTGCCGATCTGCACGATCGCAAGATTGCCATCTGGGGAGCATCGTTCAAGCCCGGCTCGGCCTCGCTCGATGCGGCGCCGAGCCTGCGCGTGATCGATGCCATCGTCGCCCAGCAGGCCGAGGTGCGCGTGCACGACCCGGAAGCCTCCGAGAATGTGCATCATGTATATCGCGATAACCCCAGCGTCAAGACCATCAGTGGCAAATACGATGCGTTGAAGAATGTCGATGCGCTGGTGCTGCTCACCGAGTGGCCGGAATACTGGTCACCCGATTTCGAATTGATGCTGAAGCAGATGAAATCACCGGTCATTGTTGACGGGCGCAATATTTTCGACCGCGCACAGGTCGAATCGCTCGGTTTCACTTATTACGGTATCGGTAAGTAACTCCCTGGCCTATGCGCTAACCGGTCAAAATTCCAATACTTCCGGGAGCCGCCATTGCAGGATTCCGACACGTCGGACCGCCGCTTAGGCGGGAATGCCCCGGGCTTCTTGTCATCCCCGCGCAAGCGGGGATCTTGCAATGTCGATGCGCTGGTGCTGCTCACCGGGTGACCGGAATACTGGTCACCCGATTTCGAATTGATGCGGAAGCAGATGAAATCACCGGTCATTGTCGACGGGCGCAATATTTTCGACCGCGCACAGGTCGAATCGCCCGGCTTCACTTATTACGGTATCGTTAAGTAACTCCCTCGCCTTTGCGCTAACCTGCCAAGACTTCGATACTTCCGGGAGCCGCCATCGCGGATTCCGATACGTCGGACCGCCGTTTACGCGGGAATGCCCCGGGCTTCTTGTCGTCCCCGCGCAAGCGGGGCTTCTTGTCATCCCCGCGCAAGCGGGGATCTTGCAATGGCGCTTAGTTGTGGGGTAGTGGTTACTGGTGGAGCAACAACTGGCGGGCAATGTTGGCGGGTAACCGCCCTTGCTGTTTGACACGGTACCGGTTGGCGTCACTGCTGCGCGCCGCGACCAGGTTGAGTATGCTTTTGATCTTTGGATCCAGGCCCGCTTGCACCGTAATGTCGACATCGACCTCGTAGAGGCCGAGTGGGCTGATACTGCCGTCACCACTGACGTCGAGGATCGCATCCAGATCGCTGAACGTGAAATCGAATCCATTCGCGCCGCCGCTGATATCGACCTGGTAGTCGCCGATATCGATATTGGTGTCGTTGTCGTCGAGACCGAGATCATGCCAGATCAGCTTGCCATCAAGCGACACCAGCTTGTCCTGCTGCATCGACAGGTCATCGATATCCAGTTGCAGGCGACCCGTGGGTTTAACCAGCGCAGACATGGGCAAGTGCGCCAGCAAGGCAGTGACCGGGTACTCGACACGACTGCGGCTGACCTCGGTGTCACCGTTTAATAAATCGTAGGCTAGCTGCAGCTGACCTTCGTCATAATCCACGTGGTAGCAAAGCTTCAGGCGGAGAATACAGGAAGGCATATAACGATAGTGAATACCGCGAAACGGAAAGTCATTGATGCGGACTTCGGCTGCATTGCCGCTATACAAATTGCCGTCAATACCAGCCATTCGCACCGATTGCGGTATTTTGACATACGCCAGGACATGCTGGACCGGCAGATTGACCAACAGCGCCACCACCAGGCATAACAGAAAGAACAGGGTAAACTTCCAGAACTTGAGCATCTAGTTGTTCATTTGGCGGCGCACGAGTACGACATTGCTATCGACGATACCGGGATTATCGCCAGGCGAAATACGGATATCCTTGACGTCGAGACCACTGGCATTCACCTGCGCGATAAAACTGATCAACCGATTGAAATCGACCGCGCTGTAACGCATGCGAATTTCATCACTTCCTACCGGCGACATCTGCGTCAATTGTCCGCTGAGCCTCTGGCGACGCACCACCTGATCGACAAAACTAGCCAGTGTTCCGTCGATTTCTGCGGGGCTGGATGAGGCTGCGGCGGCGGGTAGACCGGCCACTGCGGATTTCATCCAGTCGAGATCGGCACGCTGTTGTTGCAATTCACTTTGCAATTCGGCGACGCGCAACTGGTAAGGCTCAATCACCAGCGAATGCACACCGAGAACCACCATTACCAGCAGTGCCACAAACACAATCATCTTTTCGCGCAGCGAATAACGTGCAAGCCAATCAGACATCGTCGCCTCCACGCATCACCAGGCGTCCGGAGCTGAGCTCCGGCTTGATATTGAGGCTGACGAGGTTTGCATCGACGCCCTGCTTCTGTACCACTTCCAGCAGTGTTTCGATCTTATTCAACTGCGTGCTGCTGATATCGAAAATAAGTTCCTTTCCCTGGTAGCCAATACGGGTGATGTTCACTTCCGGAAACTGCTCGCGAGCGCGGGTAAACTCGAGCAACAATTGCAGAAATTCCTGCTCGTTCTGATTGGACTGCAATTGCTTGAGCCGATCGATCAGGACTTTCTTCAAATTGTCATTCGGGCCCATGTCTGCGCCGAGATGTGGCTTCAATAATTCATATTGCTGCTGCTTGATCGCTGCCAGATCCTGTTCCATGCCGTGCAGCGCGACTGCCTTGTTATAGGCCCCCACGAGCAGCAGGGAGGCAAGCAACAGGGCAGCCCATTTCCATGTCTTCGCCAACCCCCGCCAGGGGGACGACAACTGGTAATCGCGTTGCTGTAAATCAATGACCGGCGCACCGAGAAAGCCCGGGCGCACCGCCGACAGCGCTTTGTGCTCCAGCTCGAGACCATCCAGTTGTGGCAAAGCCTCGGACTCGGCTAGATAACAATCAATGCTGTCGAACTCAACATCTCGGCCGATCATCTCGAGCATGGCCGCCAGGGTTTGCTCACTGCATTTGAGTCCCCGGTAATCGCCATACCGCAGCAGGTAACCATCATGGCCCAGCATCAGCGCTACGCCACTACCGGACCACGGGCAAAGAAATAGCTCGGGGTAGATGTTAATCAGGCGTAAGCCGTGTGCGTGGGCCAGTGCCATGCAACGCATCATGATGGTACGCTCGACCACCGCGATCGAAATCGGATTGGCGTTGACGTCGCCGAGGGCACAATGCTGTGATTCCACGTCCTGGGCGAGTTGCTCTTCGATCTGGTATTCAATGGCTGAAAGCAGTTGCCGCCCTGCTCTTTGCGGTAACACGATATGAGTCATGTATACGCATTGCTGCGGAATAATCAGGATCACCGGATGCGGATTCTGGGCCGCAACCGTTGCGAGTTCGTTGTCGCCAGCCAGCTGCCAGTTGATATCAGCAGTCTGCTGGGCCTCGTCGATAACCGCCCAGCGAAACTCGGCTAGTTCATCGGTAAAAAACTGGATCAGCAGGCGTGCCATCACAACAGCCCCAGGGTACGACTAATCACGTGGGTCTTGCCTGCTTCGTCACGGTAGATCAGCGATGCGAGGTTAAAGGACAGTTCACCCTGCACAACTTGCCCGTGGGCCCGGAAATAACGCGTATCGACCGACAGCCCCTCGATCTCCACGGGAATTTGCATACGCTCGATAAATGCCTCGACACTTGCAAAGGCTTCCTCTTCGCGCTGTTTCATATATTCAGTCACATCAAGATCGGGACCAAGACTCATAAATACCGCTTCGGACAAAGTGTTGACATTAAGTGTAGACGTTCCCGGCAAGGCCGTAATATGAGGTTGCAATTTTTGGTAAATTTCCACAGTAACATTATGCACAAGTAACAATTCACTTATGTCGACCATTTCACGATTAGCAACCCGATAATTCTCATAGTTCTCTTCCATACCGTCGGGATAGCGAATATCGAAATCCTGATCGATCCAGTCCAACAGCGCCGGGATGAACTGATTGTCAACCTCGAGATTATCGCATAAGCGCCGAAACCTGTTTAGCGCGATTTCCGATATAACGATTGAATTCAGGTTGATCTTTGCCTGTTCGTCTTCCAGGTATCCGGCAAGATAACCGCCTTCGATCGGCAATCCCGGAATAGCGATCGCCCAGTCTTCATCGAGACTGTCAATTTGCGAATCCTCGCGGTCTTTCCTGAGGAAAACCTGCGCCCAGTCCTCGAGCCCAACCGCGTATAGCGATGCACGATCCATGCTTTGAATGTGCCCACTTTTACGAATGGTGAATTTTTCCTCGTGCACGATACTGACGGCAACCGTGGTCGCGATGACTACGATCAACATCGCCATCAACAGCACCAGACCACCCTGATGTCGCAGGCTAGAGGACACTGCTCGGAAACTCCAGTACGCGCGTGATTTCACCGATATCGGACAAATCCAGGCGAAACACCAGGACTATCGGATTGCCAGCCTCGAGCGCGGATTCGACCGGCCAGATGCGAATCGGTTTTTCGAGGGCATCCAGAAATTCTACTTCCATGGATTCCACGTCATCCAGCAATACCACCTGCAGCGGCAACTCGCCAATCCCCTGATCGAGCGAGCGCCAGTGCCGTCGCACCAACTGTTTATCGACAACCAGGTATTGCACGCGCTGCAAGTTGCTGCGTTTATGGCCGAGCAGGTTACTCCAGCCACTGCGAGTGAAGGTGATGATGCCTTCCTCGAGTATGATATTGGATTGTTCGTCGCCGTACTGATCGCGAATCTTGCGCGGCGAAACCTGGGTCCAGTCACGACTGAAATAAACCACCGCAAACTGCAACGCAGACAGGCGATTGTTGGCATCGGCGACGGCCTGCCCGGTGCGAGTCATCTGCCCGAGTCCGCCGAACGCAACCACCCCGATAATCGCGAAGATCGATACCGCAATCAGCATCTCGAACAGCGTGAATCCGCGGCTGCCACGCTGCAAAGTCATCCCCGCGATGCTCATGCTCATCCCCGTGCAAGCGTGGACCCTGGAATCGTGACGCGCTACAACCTCCCTGCCTGCGCGCGTTCCGACGCATCGGGGATAACCACAGTAACCAGTCGAGCCCCCATTCATAAGCGCGCAATAAACCCGGTAACGCGCGATTTAACCGCGGTTTCACCCTTGATGAACACTTCAACGTCGACCCGGCGAATTGACGGATCATCAGTCGCCGAAATCTTCATTTGCCAGTTCCATTGCGCGTTCGCCATCTCGGCTTCGCCTGAACGGCTGTTGGCTCCACTCCAGGTGCGCTTGGCGCGGAACAGGGCAATCTCGTTGTAGGCGACCCAGCTGGCGATGGTGGATTCGCGCAGATGCGACGATTTCCAGCCTGATTCTCCGGTGGTGACGATTACCGCCCCCATACCAAGGGTGATCACCAACAATGCGATCATGACCTCGAGCAGGGTAAATCCACAGTTGCGCCTGATGTTGCCGACAACCCGCGGACAGAAGGGGGATAAATGCGAGCTCATCCCAGCGGCTCCGGCCCGGTCATTAGCACACCGCCGAGCATGTCGCCCTGCAACACGATGCCGGAATGCGAGTAGTCGTCACGGATGTGCCACTCGAAAGGCGTCATTTCACCGCTGGAAAGAATCAGGATGTGTGGCTCTGGCTCGTTTTTTTTGGAGATATCGATGACCCTGTCCTCAATGATCAGCTCGGATCTTTGCGATTCGGCCATTTTGAATCGGGTAAAAAAGGATTCGCCGGCAGGCGCCCATGCAGAGCCGTCGAATTCGAGCACGATAAATCCATTTTCCTGTACCGAGATCGCATAATTGCGGCCCTCGAACACCGCTTCCTGGTTCAACAGGCGGAACAATTTGCCGAGGTCCTTGCCGACACGATTCAACTCACGATGTTCATCGCCAAGGCCCATCGAAAATTGCATCATGGACAGGGTGATGGCGACGATCGCCACCACGATCAGCAATTCCCAGAGCGTGAACCCCCGCTGCCGGTCCCTTCCTGAACAACTGCCGGGTTGCAATACGCGCTTACGAATCGAGATTCCAGTTACCGATATCGGCAGCTTCACCTTCTCCTCCGACCGCGGCATCTGCCCCTAGCGAAAAGATGTCGAATTCGCCATTGGAACCCGGATAGAGGTAACGGTATTCATTACCCCAGGGGTCCTTGGTAAGTTTCTTGATATAGCCGCCTTCGCGCCAGTTGCGAGCATTTTCACCCGCGGGCTTGTTGACCAGCGCATCGAGCCCCTGGTCAGCGGACGGATAGACGAAATTATCCAACTTGTAGAGCTCGAGCGACGATTCCAGCACACGGATATCGCTCTTCGCCTTGCTGATGCGCGCATCGTCGACGCGCCCGGCAACCTTGGGCGCGATATAAGCAGCGAGAATCGCAATGATGGCCACCACGACGATAATTTCGAGGAGGGTAAATCCCTTGTTTGTACGTACTTTATTCATGTTAGTCAGATTGTCTGGTTTGGCATTGGTTCATTGTATACGTAGCCCATGCGAGCGCAATTGCAATCGCCATCAACAGGCCGTAGAGGTGGGCGTCGACGATAACGCGGGCGCCAATGAGTTCGCCACTGTTAAAGTCATAAAAATTGAACTGCTCCATCGCGACCTTGGTCACGATGGCCGCGATAATCAACACTGCTATCAGGCGGTCGCGTGAGTACAAATCCAGCGCCGTCAGCATATAGAGTCCGAACAGAACCCCGGAAAGCCCCGCATAATCGACGACTTCCGGGTTATAAAGGGTAAGCAATAGCGAGATACCGACGGCCATGATGACGCAACACAGCAACCAGCGAGCGGGAGGCCATCCGGGGCTGGTAAGACTCACACAGATCACCAGGCCAAGCCCATTCAACAGCAGATGCAGCCAGCCGACGTGCACCCAGTGGGCACTGATAATGCGCCACCACTGCCCTTGCGCGACCAGGTTCTGCTGGTAGCGAAAATGCTCGGGCCCGACTGCCTGTAACAAAGTCATTAACGGTATCATCATGGCGACAAAACGCCAGTCCGGAGAATGCAGAAAGCGATGCTCCACGGCTACACCAATTCGTTCATATCGAATATCGGGATCAGGATCGCGACCACGATAAACAGCACGACCATGCCCATCAGCAGGATCATCGCCGGCTCGAAAAGACCGATGAACAAGGCAGTGACACCCGCAAATTCGTTTTCCTCGGCCCGCGCCGAGCGTTCCATCATATCGCCGAGCTTGCCACTGGCCTCCCCATTTTGCACCAGCTGCACCACCAGCGGGCTGAAATAGCCGGTATTATCGAGCGAGACCGAAATATGCTCGCCTTCGCGAACTCGGCTGGCGGCCTTTTGCACCGCGGCTTTGATCGGTTGATTATTGATAACCTCGGTCGAGATATGCATCGAATCAAGGGCAGTAACACCACTTGACACCAGGATGCTCATGGTGCGCGTGAAACGTGCCGTATTGGACAGGCGTACGAGGTAGGAGATCAGGGGTAATCGCAGGTAAATCCGATCGCGCAGCAAGCGGAACCCGGGCAGTTTGAGGAGTTGCGCATAGACGAGAGCCAGGACAATAACCGAGATAATCAGCGCCAGGCCGTAATTCTTGAAGAAATCGGATATTGCGATCAGCCAGGTCGTAACCATTGGCAGTTCCTGATCGAAGCCTTCGAATACCTGCACGATTTTGGGGACCACGAAGGTCAGCAAAGCCGAGACCAGGCCAAAAGCCACCACGCTTAGCAGTATCGGGTAAATCAGTGCCTGGCCGGTGCGACGCTGCAGATCCTGCCGCGCTTCCATGTGGTCGGCGAGTCGCTCCATGACGATATCAAGTAATCCCGACTGTTCGCCGGCATGCACTGATGCACAATACATCGAATCGAAAATACGTGGATAGTCGCGCAACGCATCGGAGAGTGCGTAACCTTCCAGTACGCGAGCACGCACCGCGAGCAACACGCGCTTGGCGGCAGGTTTGGGGGTTTGACGCGAAACCGCGTGGTAAGCCGACTCGATTGGTTGCCCGGCACTGATCAGCGTCGCCAGTTGTCGGGTGATCAGCGACAGGGTCTGTACGTTCAGTTTATCGCGGCTGCGACGCTTACCGGTATCCGATTCGCGCGAGCTGACAACACCGACTTCCAGCGGCATCAGGTTCATACCGCGCAGTTGCTGGCGCGCCTGGCGCGCGGTATCCGCCTCGATCAGACCTTTCTGGGTCTTACCTTTGGCATCAACCGCCTGGTATTCATACGCCGCCATCTCGTCTCAACCAGCCCGGCCAACCGTGATTTCGCTCGAGCCCCTGGTCATCCCCGCGCTGGAGGAATTCGCATGCCGGCTTATCGTCATCCCCGCTCTGAAGAAATTCCCATGCAGGCTTATCGTCATCCCCGCGTAAGCGGGGATCTTGCAACGGGCCACCATTGAAAGACTCCGACAGGTCGGACCGCCGCTTGCGCGGGAATGACTTAGCGGCCCCGGGAGATTCCCGCTTGCGCGGGAATGACTTGGGAGCCCCGGGCGGTGAATTGACCAGAGATTCAGGTTTGGGCCGTGGTCCGACACATGGGGATGATGATGACTACCCCCCATCGCGCGACACCCGCAATACTTCATCGAGCGTGGTTTCGCCCTCCAACACCTTGCGGACTCCATCGTCGCGCAAACTCTTGCTGCGCGTACGGCAATATTTTTCGAGCTTGGGCTGGCTGGCACCATCGTGGATCATCGACGCCAGTGTCTCGTCGACCTCGATGATCTCATATATGCCGGTACGCCCGCGAAACCCGGTCTGCAAACATTCACTGCAGCCATTCGCCTTGTAGATTTCATCTTCGGGTGTGATCGCAATGCCGTTGATCTCCTCGACGCCAAGATGGGTGACCGTCTTGCAATGCGGGCACAGCTTGCGCACCAGGCGCTGCGAAATGACACCCAGTAGCGTCGATGACAGCAGAAACGGCTCGACCCCCATGTCCTGCAGGCGTGTAATCGCGCCGACCGCCGAGTTAGTATGTAAAGTTGACAACACCAGGTGCCCTGTCAGGCTCGCCTGCACCGCAATCTGCGCGGTCTCTCCATCACGAATCTCACCTACCATCACCACGTCCGGATCCTGTCGCAGAATCGCGCGCAAACCCTTGGCGAAAGTCATATCGACCTTGGTATTGACCGGCGTTTGGCCAATGCCGTCGAGGTCGTACTCGACCGGATCTTCGACTGTCAGAATATTACGCTTGGTATCGTTCAACACCGACAGCATCGCGTAGAGGGACGTGGTTTTACCGGAGCCGGTAGGACCGGTCACCAGAACGATGCCGTACGGCTTCTGAATCATCGCCTCGAGGCGTTTATCTTCTTCTGCATCCATCCCCAGTTGCTTCAGGTCGAGACGTCCAGCCTGCTTGTCGAGCAGGCGCATAACCACCCGCTCACCATGACCCGAAGGCAGTGTGGATACGCGAATGTCAACCGGGCGATTGGCGACCTTGAGCGCAATACGACCGTCTTGCGGCAGTCGCTTTTCGGCGATATCGAGCTGCGCCATGACCTTGATGCGTGAGGTGAGCAAGCTTGCGATCTGACGCGGCGGCTCCAGCACCTCACGCAACACACCATCGACACGGAAACGGATCGACAGGCGCGATTCGAAGGGCTCGACGTGTATATCCGACGCGTTCTCCTTGATCGCCTCGGTGATGAGCGCGTTGATCAGGCGAATGATGGGGGCATCGTCGTCGCTCTCGAGCAAATCCTCGGGCTCCGAAAGTTCGCGTGCGACATCGTCGAGATTGAGTTCACCTCCAATTTTCTCGGCCTCGTTAAACGAGGTTTCTCGATTACTCTCGAAATGCTGGCTCAACATGCGGTTAAACTCGATATCGGACTCGAATTCGATCTCGTCGACCATCCCGAGTACGCGCTGAGCCTCGGTTACCGCATCGGCGGGCGCACCGTTTTTGAGCGTTAACCGCAGCTTGCCGCTAACCGGCGACTGGGCCGCAATAACGCCGTAACGTTTGCAAAAGGAATATGGTAGATCACTAGTTGAGGACATTTGATAACTTAACTTTCTATGTTACTGAATTATATTAGAGTTCAATCTGCTATTTGACCACAAATTCACAAAAATAAAGCCGACCAGGTCAAATAAATAAAACTTTCACCACTCACGGCCGTTCACTGCGCTACTTACCTGTCATTCCCGCACCAGCGGCGGCCTGACGTGTCGGAATCATGCAATGGTTGTGCGTTGAGCGATTGCGCGGATCCTTATCCATTTGAATGACCATTGATAAATCAAAATTTTATCCCGTTTCGGTGAAACGTCTTTCGATCGGTTTCAATATTTAGCGACTCATGCGAAAAATCTACTGAATATGACGATAAACTCGATCACCGACACCTTGCTTTCGCCGAGCCGCGAGTAACGCGAGCGATGCTGACCTGTGCCGATGGCGAAGATTGCGCAGCGGTCGAATTCGCCAGCCCCACAATGGTGGCACCAACCGGCTCGGTTTTATCAAATTTTCGAAAAGAATCGGCTTCTGATCAATTCAGCTGCTCGCCGCGCCCGATTGCGAAATAGCGCAGCCCGAACGGTTTGACGACGGCCGGATCGTAAAGATTGCGGCCATCGAATATCGCCTTGTCGGCGAGTTTTTCGGCAAGATTGGCGAAATCCGGACCCCAGAAATTCTTCCACTCAGTCACGATGGCCAGCACGTCTGCACCCTGCACGGCCTCTTCGGCGCTGTCGCAGAATTCGAGTCCCTGGGTGTCACCGTAAATGTGCCGGGCTTCATCCATGGCGACCGGATCGAAGGCACGCACGCTCGCGCCTTCGGCGATCAGGCGTTCCAGTAAATTGCGGCTCGGCGCCGCACGCATATCGTCGGTACGCGGCTTGAACGAGAGGCCCCACAGCGCGATAACCTTGCCCGCGAGGTCGCCGTTATAGAACTTGCTGATTTTCCCAAACAGCTTTTCTTTCTGCAGCTCGTTCGTTGCCTCGACGGCATTCAGAACCTTGGCGTCGTATCCGATCGAGGTAGCCGTTCGGCTCAGGGCCTGCACGTCCTTCGGGAAGCAGGAACCACCATAACCACAACCGGGATAAATAAACTGGAACCCGATACGGTGATCCGAGCCTATCCCCTGGCGCACGTGCTCGATATCCGCGCCAACGCGTTCCGCAATATTGGCCATCTCGTTCATAAAGCTGATCTTGGTCGCGAGCATCGCATTCGCGGCATACTTGGTCAGCTCCGCCGAGGGAATGTCCATCGCAATGATGCGGTCATGGTTACGATTGAACGGCGTATAGAGCACCCGCAGGAGCTCGGTGGTACGCGGATTATCGGTGCCGATCACAATACGATCCGGTTTCATGAAATCATCGATCGCGGCACCCTCTTTCAGGAATTCAGGGTTCGAGACCACATCAAACTCTAGCGACTTGTTGCGCTTTCCCAGCAACTCGTTGACCTTGGCGCGCACCATCTCTGCAGTGCCCACCGGCACCGTCGACTTATCGATAATAATCTTGTAGTCGTTCATATGCTGACCGATAGACTCCGCTACCGCCAACACGTATTGCATGTCAGCCGACCCGTCTTCATCCGGCGGTGTGCCGACGGCGATCATCTGGAACACACCGTGCCCGACGGCTTTTTCGAGGTCGGTCGTGAACTCGATGTTACCCTGGTCGCGGGCATGCTGGATCAATTCTTCAAGACCCGGTTCATAAATCGGGATTTCGCCGTTATTCAACCGATCGATCTTATCTCGATCGACATCCATACAGACGACATGATTGCCGACCTCGGCCAGACAGGCCCCGGTGACCAGGCCGACATAGCCCGAGCCAAAGATAGTTATATTCATGATTCAGGTGCCCTGGAAATTGAAGTGATTCGTAATATCGCAGACGTGGATCTTACACTAATGTGAAAAAAATGACTGCTCCCAGTTCCAGGCGGTTTCGATAATTTTTTCCAGGCTCGATAAGGAAGGCTTCCAGCCAAGAACCGTTTTGGCCCTGGCAGCGTCGGCCACCAGCACGGCCGGATCGCCTGCCCGGCGTTCTTCGTTCACCACCTTTATTTCCCGGCCGGTCACCTCGCGCGCGCAATCGATCACCTGTCGAACCGAGAATCCCAGCCCATTTCCCAGGTTGAATTGATTGCTGTTACCGGTCTTCCGCAAAGAATCCAGCGCGAGCAAATGTGCAGCGCAGAGATCCTGAACGTGGATATAATCTCGAACACAGGTGCCATCGGCAGTATCGTAGTCGTTTCCATAAATCGCGATAGCGTCTCTGCGGCCTGACGCAGCCTGCAAGACGAGAGGGATAAGATGGGTTTCGGGGTTATGGCGTTCACCGAGATCACCCTCGACATCGGCGCCTGCCGCATTGAAATAACGCAAACATACAGACTTCAATCCATGGGCTTTATCGTAATCCTCGAGCATTTGCTCAACCATGAATTTTGATCTGCCATAGGGATTGATCGGTGATTTTGCATGCACTTCATCGATCGGGGTATATCGCGGCTCACCGAAAATAGCAGCCGTCGACGAAAAGATAAAATGACCGACGTCATGGGCCACCATGCTATCGAGAAGATTCTGGGTATTCGAGAAATTGTTTCGGTAGTACTTCGCCGGATCCCTTACGGATTCGCCAACCTCGATAAATGAGGCAAAATGCATCACCGCATCAAAGCGACTGGAGCTAAACAAGCGCTCGAGCTGCTCGAGATTAGCCAGATCACCCTCGATAAATTCACCCTCGAGAACCGCGTCCCGATAACCCTTGGAGAGATTATCAAAGACCACGACCTGATGACCCGCAACCGACAGAAGTTTAACCATGTGCGAGCCAATATAACCCGCACCACCCACAATCAGAATATTCAACAAAGGCTCCCCCGCTACTTGCCGTTACTTCAACTGCTGAAGCGACTCTTTTGCTTTTTCAGCGACGTCGGATTCCGGATTGGCCAGCTTAACGGCCTTATTCAGGTGCAGCATCGCTTTTTCGGAATCACCCTTCTTACGATAAGCCTCGCCCAGGTGATACTGGTATACATCGACCTGATCATTTTCTTTTACAATGCCTTCAAGAATTACTACCGCCTCCTCGAGATTTGTTCCGGATTTAACCGATACCCAGGCATAGGTGTCACGGAACTGCGGAATCGAAGAGCTCCTGAGTTCAGCCGCTATACTCCGCGCCTTATCAATACTCGCCTGATCCTGCCGGTGATCAGTCAGCAGGCTTGCCAGGTTATTTTTCGCCACCAGCAGGTTGGAGTCGGTTTTTAACAGTGCCTCATAGGTCTCAATCGCCTTGTCGAAATTTCCCTGACGTTCATATATCGAAGCCTGGCCCATGGTTAAAATAGGGCGCTCCGGCATAGCCGCAACGGCACGATTTATCGTTTCTTCTTCCTTTTCCAGTTCGTTACTGCGCCGGTATACAATAGCCAGGTTGCGATAACCAACGCCCTGTTTCGGGTCAATTTCAATGACCTTGTTAAAATGTGCAACGGCTTCCGCCTGCTTACCCTCAGCCTGGCTCAACTGCCCAAGTAACAGGTAGGCGGTAATGTTTTCTTTATCCGCAGCTAAAACCGAATCCAGAAACTGCCGTGCTTTTTCGAGTTCCCCCGAGCGAAAGTAGGCCTGAGCGATGGACACGATCGGTTGCACGGCCGATGGAGCGAGGTCATGCGCCCGCTGAAACGCCTTGATACTCTCGCCCTGCAAATCCTTTCCCTGGTAAGCCACACCCAGTAATTGTTCTGATAATGCTTCCTGACCTTCGACCTTCTGCAATTGCCGGGCCAATTTTTCCGCCACATCCCATTCACCCAATGCCAGCTTAACCTGGGTTAACAACTTGATTGCATCCAGACTTTGATTGCCCTGGGCGATCGATTCCTGCAACACTTCATCCGCCTGGGTGAATTTTCGCTGCTGAATGAAACTGGTTGCGAGTTCATTCGCAATGATGGGCGTACCCTTGTTGAGCTGAAAGGCCTTGGTATATGACTCTACCGCGAGCTCAGTTGAGCCCATGGCGCTGTAAGCTTTCCCCAGCAGGCCCAGTGCCTTAATGGAATCCGGGTTATCGCGCAACACGGTTCGCGCGCTGACCAGTGCATCGTCATATTTACGGTCCGTGATTTGAAAACCTGACAGTAACAGCAGACCGTTCTCATTGTTTTTATCCTGCTCCAGGACTTCATTCACCAGAGCCCTGGCCCGCTCCTCGTTGCCCGCGATCAATTCGATGACCGCAGTTTTAATGCGCGCTTCCAGTCCATTGGGCTGGAACCCATCGTCAACCGCAATCTCCTCGTAGACTTTTAAAGCCAGTTCACTTTGCTTGTTGCGCTCATACAATTCCGCCAGCATAAATCGGTAGCGGTACTCGTCCCCGTCTGAATCAATATAAGACTTTACCAGGGCAATCGCTTCGGCGGTCGAGCGATACTGGTTTTTGAAACCAATCAACTGCCGTTTCAGGTCGACGCTGTCCGGGTCAGACTGAATAAGCTGCTCGATTACCGCTTCGGCGCCGTCAATGTCTTTCTGACTGATATAGTGGCTTACAAGGGCCTGCTTGAAGGCATTTTTATCAGGATTTTGCTTGATCAAACTGAGATAAGTCTGCTCAGTATCCTTGCTGTTACCCGTTTCCGCGTAAGCCTTTATTTTCATCAAATACAAAGAAACGTTGTCCGGATTATCTTTTATGGAACCATCCAGCAGGCGGATTGCATCGTCATACTTTTCCTCCACTATGAGTATGCGTGACCGCACCAGTACAGCCTCGATATGTCCGGGGTCTATGGCCAGTGCCCGGTCGACTTCATCCTGGGCACCCGCGAAATTATCGAGCCGGAATTGCACGGCGGCCATTAGCGCATGCGCGCGCGCATCAGCGGGTGCGAGTTCCAAAATTTCACCGGCATCCTTCAGAGCCTGCTCCAGTTGATTGGAGGCCAGCAAAAGCTGCGCCAGCATGATTCTGCCATCGACGTGATCAGGCGCCATTTCCCGGATTCTCTGCAACGTTGCATATATCTGGCGCCACTGCTGCTTGCGCTCATAAATTTTTGCCAGGCCATACCAGGCGTCGGGCTGATTCTGGTTGATTTGCAGGGCGTTCTTATACTCGAGCTCGGCCTTATCCAGGTTGCCTTCCTGCAACAACGCGGTTGCATTCTGAATGTAGTCCGCCGCCTTCTCCTCCGGACTACTACAGGCGGCCAGACCGCTGATCAGAAGGATAATAATTACAGGTTTCATCATTTTTCTATACATGGTGACGTTCTCAAAATTAATTAGAAGTGTGCGTCGGGTAACCATAGCGATCAGATTGGAACATAGTCTTCCAGCATTGGATTAACGGTAGACAAAAACTCCTTCAATCGCAGTTCTGCATCACGCTCTTTTTCATTGGGGAGAATGGGGGTGGTTAGCCGAACCAGGGAGCCGTCGGTGCGATTCAACGATATCGAATCCGTCAACAGGTACCATTTCATCCAGTATTCGTTAGCAATGTCGCGACCGCGCTGCTTGAACCAGTAATACACCAGTTGTTTATTTACACCATTCTGGATTATCGCCCGATTGACCTTGACCTGCCCGCCGTCATTATTGAGATTAATAATCGTGCGTTCGATATCGGTAATCGACCATCCTCCACCCGGGACACAAACTCGCGGCGAATGTGGTGATATTCCCTTGCGCTGGGATGCATAATAAGCGACATAAAAGTTGATCGGCGGTTTTTCATCTCGAGCATAATTGTTCATAAGGTAATCGGTGAGCTTCAACTTATCAGTCACAATCGACTGGAGATTTTCCTGTTGCCCGGACCAGCCATCGAAATAGAGCGGGAATGTCACGAAATCATCACGATCTGGAATGACCTCGTTACGGGTATCGATCGACTGAATAACGAAATAGGATAGAATTACCAGGGCCATGCAGGCGATAAATGGCCGGGGCAATTCCCTTGTCCGCGGTTCTACTTCCTCGGCACTGATATCCGGACCCGCAGGCATGGTAAACGATTGCGCGAAACTGAGCCGGTTCGCAGAAAATCGATTGAGTAACCACATTTCTCCGACCAGGATTGCGAGGCAGGCGATGAAAATAATCCAGCCCTCGAAATAATGCAGAAAACCTTCCGCCATTCCTATACCCCAGTGTTCCACCAGGATACCGATGACACCGATGCGCAAGCTGTTCATCAGGATGGTTAGCGGGATCGTCGAGAAGAAAACGAGTGCACGTTTCCAGAATTCAACCTGGTAGAGATAGGCAGCGATAAAGCCGACACCCATCAGCGGATACAGGTAGCGCAAGCCACTGCAGGCCTCGACTACCTGAAGTTGATAGCTACCGAGATCGATTACATTGCCCTCGGCAAACACCGAGATACCAAACAGGCGTATAAAACCAACCCCGAGTTTGGATGAGATCAGTTGCAGATCCGCAGTTAACGAGGCCTCGAGGAAATAAGGCAGGGGAATTGCGAAGACAAGCAGTCCCAGGGGAATCAACACGTACTTGAACGCATTCCATCCCATGATTGACCAGGCCATCGCCAGGATAATCAGGATCAGGGAGAAATGAATCAGAATGTAGAGGGCGCTGATTTCGCCGAGAACCGAAACCGCTAGCCCCAGAAGCACAAGGCCGATTGGAACCCATGATGGCCTGAACTGGAGGGTTTGCAATAAATCCTTTCGTTGCCAGATTAAATAGGCCGATACCAGGGGAATCATGTAGCCATGGCTATATTCCTCCTGGCTATCCCAGCGCCCTGTCAAATCGGCGATCCCGCCCCAGAACGTCGGTAACAACAGCAGGAATCCCCCGGCAATCAATGCCAGTACAGGGTATGAAAATTTCCAGATTATGATATGTCGTCCCATTATGAGTCTGTACCCAGAGATATACTTTTTGAGATCCGCGATGAACTAACGATGAAGTGGTAGTCCGGTATTCTGTCGTACCCGACGATTTATCCATAGGTAATGCGTCACAAAACAGACCTATAGGAGAAATTCGACACAATGCCAGCGAAATATCCGCGTTACGACGAGCTTCAGGCTTGAAAATTACCGGGCAGCGCTTGCACTACTCAGGTTTTGCAGGCGTATCAAACACCGCTGTAGAGGGGCGCGGTCGATCATCGGTGCGGCAGCAAGGTCGATTTCGATAATGTTCGACTCGCCAAACTGCCTGGAAAACACTGAACGAAACGGTTTACACACATCGTGGGGGCAACTGCCAGAAATCAGGGATGGAAGCCTTGTCAAAACCTCCTTCAACATGGGCTTCGACTGGCACTCGGTTAATCGCTTGTTCGTGATAAGAACTTCCTGCTAGAGAAAATCCTGTCATCGGGCTGCAGTGGTTTGCAGGCGACCTACAAAATATCGAATCGTCTAAACAGTTAACGCCTTCTATTTTTTGACGACCACGAACGCAGTACTTGTTGCCTAAAAGCGCCTGTATCAAGCGCTCCCGGAACTATCCAATTTCCGCGATATCAACACCCGTTTTTTCGATGATCTGCCGACGCAGGCTCTCGGCTGCCTGGTTGAAGTTCTGATCGTCGCGAATCACCAAGCCCCCGACTTTACGGTCCCTGATTGCGTCGAGGATGATCTCCTTGCGAATCTTGGGAGCTTCGTCCGCATATCCATACACCAGGGCCATATCACAGATTGTGTTGATAACCCGGGGAATTCCGCCACTGTGATAATAGACGGTGGCAAATGCGGTTTGCGCAAACAGGTCTTCATCGCCCCCGGCCACAATGATGCGATGCTTGATGTATCTTTCCGTTTCTCTGAACGTCAACGGTTGCAGTAGATAATCCGCCGATACGCGCTGCGCAAACTGCCGTAATTCCTTCTTCTGCAGCATTTCGATCAATTCCGGTTGTCCGACCAGGATGAGTTGCAGCACGATGTCTTTATCAACATTGATGTTGGTCAGCATCCTGATATCCTCAAGCGCTTCCGTGCCGAGATTTTGCGCCTCGTCAATGATCAGGATAACGCGATGCCCAGAGCGATGTTCGCGGGTAATAAAATCGACCAGTTGTTTATAGAGTTTGACGCGATCATTATCTTCGGTTTCGATACCGTAGGCATGTAGTACCCACTTCAGCAAATCAGAGAAATCATGCTGCGTATTGGTAATCATGCCAACCGTGTAGTCTTCGCCAATTTCAGCCAGCAGGTTGCGCACCAGGGTGGTCTTACCGGTACCCACTTCTCCCGAAATCACCGTGATGCCGGCATCACTGGCAACGCCGTATTCCAGGATATTCATTGCACGTCGATGGCTTTTGCCAAGAAACAGGAATGACGGATCGGGAGACAATGTGAACGGTCTCTCCGTGAAATGATAAAATTCTTCGTACATATCAGCCTTGAGCCCTAGTAATACTCTCTGACTTCCTCGTCAGCCTTGTTTAAAACTGTACCGATTAAATTGGTGCCCTCCAGCAAGCGCATCGAATCCTGGACCTCGGACTGCTTGTTGCGGCCATTTTCGACGACCAGCAGGGTCGAATCGACATTCGGCAGGAACACCATCGCATCGTCAACATTCAACAACGGAGGTAAATCAAAGATGATGATTCGCGACTGGTAACGGTTTTTAAGATCCTTTACCAGGTTGACCATGCGTGGCGAAGACAACAGTTCCGACGATTCGCTTGTCGTATCGCGCCCCGGCAACAACACCAGGCGCTTGAAAACAGGGTTGACGAACAGATCTTTTAATTCCGCATCGCCGCGCAGGTAATCGAGCAGGCCGTAGTCGGGCTCGAAGTCGAAGTATTTGTGGATCGCGGGACGGCGCAGATCCACATCAACCAGCAACACGGTCTGGTTGACCTCGCGCGAGATACTGATTGCCAGGTTGGCTGAAACCAGCGACTTGCCGACGCCGCTGGTTGGGCCGGTCACCGCGATCGAGGTCCAGTTATTTTCGCGCATCGTCTGCAACACCTGGGTGCGTAACATGCGAAAGGCGGTAGCCCTCGGGTCGGTGCGGTTGCCGGCGATAAGACGCTTTTCCGCCAACACGGCCTGCGACACGTCGATGTGCCGTGTCTGGGTATACTCGATATTCTCGAACGGATGCTTTTCAGAATCCACTGACTGAAGTGGCGCAGGCTGCACCAGTTCCCGTCGTTTACGGGTCCTGCTTTTATCGAGTGCTTTCTTGATTCGGTCCATAGCTTAAGTCAGGTTGAGCTTGCGCAACACTATAAACCATAGCAGGTCGAGCGGCTTGTAGAAAAAATGCACAGACGCAACAGCACAAACCCCGAGAATAATGATCGCCAGGATAAAGAGCCTCACATTGCGCTTCCTGGTCACCTCGTCTTTACGTGTCACGATATAGGGAATCGTCACTAGCGGTGTCATCTTGGTTACCGAGGCGAGCGTTCGACTGCCGCGGATGCCACCGTCGAGCGATTCGGCGAGCCCTGCCACGCCAATGCCGCCCACCATGGACAGAATCAGGCCGAGCATGAATAGCTTGGGCCGATTGGGCTTAACCGGTGTATCGGGCAGCAGCGGTGGTTCAAGCAAAGTAAAGCGTTCGCCTTTCTGTTCTTCCTCGAGGCTTTTAGACAGTTCTGCCTGCAACTGCTTGTTTTTCATCTCCTGGTATTTATTCTTGGTGTTCTCGTAGTCCCGTTCCAACGCATCGAGCCCTCGTTCGACCTGGGGGGTACGGTTGATTCGAAGATCAAGCTCTACCATCTGCTTCTCGGCATCGACACGCGCCTTCTTGACCCGTTCGATCCCGCTGTTGAGCGACTCGAGTTTGGCCTGTACCTGCATCAGCTCCGGGTTGGCGCCATCCTTGACCGGTGATTCATCCGTTTTCCCTTCTTTCTCGGATTTCCTGATCATCGCATCAATACCCTCGAGTTTACGCTCGAGTCTCTTGACATCGGGATGCTCAGCCGAATATTTGCGGGTGAGTTCGCTCATTTCCTGGCTGACAAGCTGGCGCTGGGACTGCAGCTCGGTGATATCGCTCAGATCGCCATATTCCTGTTCAAAGGCCCTGATCTGGCGCTGAATGGCTTTGACATCCGGGTGCTCGGTGCCGTAACGCGCGGACAGGCTGATAAACTGGTTTTGCAGCGCTTCCAGTTCCGCTTTCTGCCGCTGTTGCTCCTCGCTCATGCCGCTACCGGCGGCGAGATTGTACTGCAGCGTTTCCAGATCGACTAACAGCAACTTCTTACGCTCGTTCAACTCATTGAGCTCGGCCTCGGAATTCATTAAAGCGGAGCGCATCGTGACCACGCGCTGCAGGTTGAGCGGCAGATTCTCCGGCAAACTGCCCTCATTTTCCTGCTTGTAGTTCGCGATCTGTGCTTCCATTTCCGCAATTTGCGCACCGAGACGTTCGCTTTCCTTTTTCAGGAAATCGGATGTTTCCTCGGCCCTGGCAGTACGGGTACGGATATTTTCATCGAGGAACAACGTCACCAGTTCGTTGGCCACCTTCTGCGCCAACCCTGCAGAGGAGTGTTCGAAAGACACCGTAAACGCAATTATTGCAGCCGATCGATTACGCCTGCTGGTGACATCGGCACTCACTCGATCGATCTGAATCCTGTTGCGCATATCTTCAAGAATTTCAGAACGCGGCGTGAAATCCAGTTCGTCGCTGTAAAGGTTGAACTTTTTGATAATGCCGAAAAGCTGCTGGCCAGTCATGATACGTTGCTTTATCACCTGGATTCGCTCGTCCGCGAAACTGGTCACCATGGACTGGACCAGCTCTTCGGGAATTTGCTGCGACTCGATCAGGATGGTGCCAGTCGACTTGTAGACCGGTGGCAACAAAAACACGGTCGCCACCGTGATCAGTAGCACGACGATGAAAGGGATCAGGATATGAAACTTTCGTCGCCAGGCGATCGAAATGTAATCGCCCAACGTTTTAACGTCATCTTCCATAGTTTAACTTCTGGGGCTACTGGTCAGCTAGATTGGAGAATAGGATAGTGAAACCAGCACGCTCGTGGAATCCGCGTCGTTGATATCGCTTTGTTGGCTTCGATAACGCAAGTTGGCTGCAAAGCTGAGCTCCCTGGTATATTGATGGCTGCCACCAGCCACTATCTCGATATAATCACGGTCATCGGTGCTGACGCCCTCACCGGTTAACTTGAGCTGCATTCTTTCCGCCAATGCATGGTCCCAGCGCAGCTTCAATCTAGTCTCGTAACGCACTTCGCCTACTCCACTTCCCGCGTAACCGTTGCCGACAAATAGTGAAAAGCCATTACGGTCATCAATGCTGTGCAAAATCTCGAACGACGAATTTCCATCCCGATCGGTTCCAACTGGATTGTCCCTTTCAGAAGCGCCCAGCTGAAAATTGTAGCGGGTGGCCTCGGATGCGTTGAAACCGTAACCGACGTTAACGCTGGTGACAGTCGTCGTGTCGCCGGCGTCAGGATCATACTCGGAGACGCTGACATTCACCGATACTTCGCTCGTCTCACTGAACTGGTTTACCCAGCCAGCCGAGGCGGTATTGTCGGTGTATTCGGTCAGCGAAACTGTGTCGTAAGTAACATCGCTGAATGCCAGGTTTCCGTAAATCGAGTTTCTTTCATCTAGCTGATACCTTAAGCCGGGGGCAACCCTGGCCGATTTTCTTTCCCCGTCGAGCACATTACCGCTGTCCAGCAATTCCGTCTCGGTTGTCGATTCCGCAGCGAGCGACAGGTCAAAAGTGCCTGACCAGCGTTCACCACTTCGAGCCGTCGCCAGCAATAGATTGTAATTGTCGCTATCCTCGATACTCGATTCAGAGTATCGGGTTGCCCTGGCGCGGACAGAGAAGCGCAGGCTCGAGATCTCGGTGAGTCCCTGCAGATCGGCGAAGACCCCAACGCCGGTAGAGGTGGTAGCAACCGGATCGGCTTCGCTAAGGCGGAAATTATCATCCCTCTCAAGCGAAGCATCGATTCCATAATCACTGTTCCAGTCGTAAGCGCTCGCGGAACTACAAACAAACACAGGTACGCAAAGCGCAGGCAACAGGCAAACCTGCCTGGCGAACCCGAAAAGTCTAGATTGGCTAATGTTGATCACCTGATGTCATGGTCCAAAAAAACTTCAACTCATGGGACGACTATTGTATCCCCGCTTCTGAGCAGGATGTTAGTCTCGAGCGCCTTCCCGTCCTCTATTTTAGTATAGTCGAAGCGAATAACTTGCTGCTTGTTACCCGTCCTGCGCAAAATCTGGATACTGTCCGATTTTGCGTAAGTCGTAAAGCCGCCGGCGAGGCTTAACGCCTGCATCACGTCGGTCGGTCTCGTCATCGGAATTCGGCCGGGCTGGTTGACCTTGCCGATAATATAGATATTGTTGCCATCGACGGCGCGCACGGACAAGTTGATCTCTGGATCGGGGATAAGGCGCGACAGTTTTGCCTTTAACGCCTCCTGAACCTCTGCAGGCGTTCTATTGGCTACCTCGATTATTCCGACAAGAGGGAAAGATATCGTGCCGTCTGGTAAAACCAGTATCTGCTGCTGAAGCGCTTCTTCGTTCCACACCGAGATATCCATAATATCCCCGGGGTTGAGACGATAGGGTTCCTGGGCGCCCGCCACAAATGACAAAAACAGTAATGCAATCAAAGCGGTTAGTTTGGCTATTTTCATATCAAGGGTAATAGTTGCTCCAATATCAATATCGTAGCAGCTTAATCTCAGATAAATTCACTATTTTAGCCAGAGGTCAGTAATTACAAATGTCGGGCTCACAAATCCTTCCGGCTTTCCTGTCGATTTCTCGTCCCTTTAACTAACCCGGTATCGCCAGATCGTCCAGGCATCGAGAGAAAATAATGTACTTTCATTTTTATTGCGCACATAAAAAAAGAGGGCTCTAAAGCCCTCTTTTATTCAACATGAAACGACTGCTTATGCGGCTAATTGCGCCTTGCGACGAAAGCCCATCAGTCCAGCTAAAGCCGTGCCGAATAACCACACTGCAGCGGGAACCGGAACAACTGACGAGATACGAACGCTGTAGTCCCATGAATTGTCACCGCCAATGGTTGGCAGCACATCGGTTCCGCCTGCTGCCGCAGCACCGATTGTCGTATATTGCAGTAAGTACTGACCGGCCGAAAGAGCTACATCCTTAAGCGGTGAAGATGTAGAACTGACATAGGTCTGCAGACCGGCTGTCCCCAGATCGTCATCAATGACGGTCCACAAATCTCCGACGACAGAAGCACGATATAAATTAACCAGGAACGGAAAACTGAATGTACCGGACGTCGCGTCAGCGGTCGCATTAATATCGGAAAGAGCGTTAAGAGCGACAACATCGATTGCAACCCATTGGTTAATCGTATCACCGTCGTTGGCGCTGAGGACCGGACTCGTTCCGTCTGACTCTCTGCCATTGGGATTCATTCTGTCAAAATCACCGATAACGATAGCGGTCGACTCCTGGGCTGATACAACACCACCGTCTAATGTATCGACGGTTATTGCTGCTGCCTGACCGCTGACCAAACTGGCGATCGCGAACAAGATACTAAGATGAGTTGTCTTCATTGGTTTCCTTCCAAAGTTATTGAATCTGGGCAAATGGTAACGGATTGCGGGATACCACTTCATCACCCAAACAAGGTAAATTTCAGTTTAATTTGCGATTTCTGGCCTTATGACCATGAATAGACAATGCATCCTGGATTAGTGAACCCGAAGCCAGCAGGCGGTATCGACATCAATATTATCGGTGTCGGCTTGCGTTATGATCGGAACAACCAAACGTTACCGAACAAGATAAAAAACAGGTGCTCCTTATCGCAAAACCGTGGTTGCTGAGGCTGCTAATTGGAGTGCATGCAAAGCCTGTCGGCGATACTACTCCTTAGTCTTTGTCAGGACGCTCGCCACCGATGCCATTTACCGGGTACTGACGGTAATTGACCCGCGATCCTACGCCCTTTCAATGTGCGACTCATCCCTCGTTTGGGTTAAATTTTTCAAATAATTCGAACTTTTTGTGATTGCCATCACCGTATTGATATGGGTGGTCTATATATTCCATACCCATGGTTAAACACTGCTGAAAGCAATCCAAATTCAGTCCCACATGGGAATTGAAAAACCAGCAGGATTCAAATATGGACGCAAAAATGCCAGGAATCAATTATGGACCGTAGAAGATCATCGCACATAGTTCCCGAGATTTACGAGGCCACCATCGACCCGAACCATTGGGACTACGTGGTGACCATGATTGCGAAGCTCACGCACTCAAAATCCGCCTGCCTGTATTACAAGAACAAGGAAATGGATATCGCCAGCACCATTGCTCAATTCGGCCTGCCGGAAGGAGAGCGGATGAGCTTTAACGACCAGTGCGACACCCTCGATAACATGTTTTGCAGCAAACATACCGACACCTCGGTGGATCCTTCCTGCACCCAGTTTTATCCAGGCAGCAATGGCGTGATGCAAAACGATTCGGAACTCTACGTGGACTGGATGAAGCCGCACGACATTTACCATGTCGGTGGCGCGCAACTTGTCAACACCCCGAGCCACAAGGCAGGCATTGCTATCCTGCGCGACGAGAAGGCGGGTGTGTGGACCGACGGCGAACTGCGCGTCATCGATGAAATCCTGCCGCACCTGCGCCGCGCGCTTAATATCCACTCGGAATTTACTCATCTGCGGCTCAAGCAGGACGCGCTGCTCAAGGGACTCGATCGCCTGGTAATCGGCCTTATCCTTTACGATAGCAACGCCAAGCCGGTCTACATCAACCCGACCGCGCTCGCCATCATCGATGGCCATCCCGGCATGCAGCTGCAGAACGGGGATCTGTTTCTAACCAACTCCGAAGATGAAAAGGGCCTGCGCAAAGCCATCCTCGACACGGCCGGGATCGATCCTGACGATTCGTGGAAGCAAAGCGTTGCCATCGGCATCACCCATCCCGATGTGGAAGCGCCGTTGCCCCTGCTCATCACCCCGATGCACGCCAACCTGATCACCTCCGACCTCGACTACGACGGGGCCAAGGTCGCCGTGTTTCTCAGCGATCCAAACATGCAACAACCGATTTCGATCGAGAACCTGGTCAGCGTTTATAACGTGACGCCCTCCGAGGCCCAGGTCGCCATCAGCCTGGCCAATGGCCACAGCATCGACGAAATTGCCGAGAGTTCATGTCACAGTGCGCACACTATCCGTTCGCAACTGAAGTCAGTTTTCCGCAAGACCGGAGTCTCCAGACAAAGTGATCTGATCAAGCTGCTGTTGACTGGACCGTTTGCACAACGCCGACGATCTTCCGCAGGCTGATCCCATGTCCATATTGATTTCATCTGAGAGATCTGGATTCGAACGGTTTTGCGTAGTGGATTTCAGTTTCTTCACCGATGGTGGGACGCTGAAAGATTCCGATACGTCGGACCACCGCTTGCACGGGAATAAGGGTAGCAACATGACGAGTAACTTCTTTTCCGGGGGCTGTTCGGGATGGCTGCTGTAATGCCACCGGGAGGCCTTCAGACGCAAAGGTCATTGCTGCAGCGGCGCAAGTCGCTGACGACCACCTTTCAGGCACTGGTCGATGGACTGATCGTCCTGCTCACCGTGTATTACGCGTTTTTCAACGCGCAGGGTTTTTTCACCACCATCGATGCCGTTTTCACCATCACGCTGCTGGCCATCATGGGTGTTACTTACGATCAAATGGGCATTTACCGCCAGTTCGGAGGCCTGATTCGCTCGACGCGCAAGCTGTTTTTTGCCTGGGCGATCAGCTTCGCAATTACCCTCTTTATCTTCATCATGGCGAAATATTTCGACCAGTTCTCGCGCCCGGTGTTGATGGCGATGTTCTTCATCGCCTTTGCCGGCCAGCTGGCGAATCGCCTGATCCTGGTTACCCTGCGCGTGCAAACCGCCCATTCCAATGAAGATCGCAACAAAGTGCTGTTGATCGGCGGCGGCCCGCTGGTGAAACATCTTTACGACAATATCAACGGCAATCCCTGGCTGCAGGAAAAGGCAATCGGGCGGATTCGCACCTGTAACGAAACCGATGACGATGACATGCCGGTGCCCGTGCTCGGATCGCGTGACGACATCATCAACGTGGTGCGCGAGAATAACGTGCGCACGGTATACATTGCAGTTTCACTGGACAATTCGCAGTTGGTGGAACAACTCTATCTCGATCTTGCCAATGAAAATATCGACATCCACTGGGTGCCGAATATCTTCTCGATGAACCTGATAAATCACAGCGTCAAGGAAATAGCCGGCCTGCCCCTGCTGACCCTGTCCGAGTCGCCACTGATCGGCAATCACCTCATGTTCAAGGCCGTCGAGGATCGTGTGATCGGCCTGATTGCATTGATCTTGTTAAGTCCACTCATGATCATTATCGCGATTCTGATCAAGCTCGATTCGCCCGGACCGGTGATCTTTCGCCAGGGCCGCACCGGGTGGAATGGTCGTGAATTTCCTATCTGGAAATTCCGCAGCATGAAAGTCCATCAACCACAGTCTGACGACCTCAAGCAAGCCACGCGCGATGATGATCGCGTGACACGCATCGGCCGCTTCATCCGCAAGACCAGTATCGATGAGTTGCCACAGCTGTTTAACGTACTGAGCGGCACTATGTCGATGGTCGGCCCGCGCCCGCACGCCGTCCAGCACAATTCCGATTACGACAAGCGCATCAATTCCTACATGACGCGCCACCGCATCAAGCCTGGCATCACCGGGCTTGCTCAGATCAACGGCTACCGCGGGGAAACGGATACGCTCGACAAGATGAAGAAGCGTGTCGAATACGACATGCAATACATCAACAACTGGTCTTTCTGGCTGGACATCAAAATACTGATCAAGACGATTCCAGCGCTGCTGAGAAACGAAGCTTACTGAGCCGTGTCAACACGGCCCTGAGATGTCAGGACTACTGGTCAGAAAATCCCTGAAGTGGTCATCTGCAGACAATTGTGCGGCGAGCTCATGCCAACCTCACCTTTCGGTGCACATCGAGTAACGGCTACCCGTCCATTCAGCTTTCTACAATTTCGCTTTTACCAGGCGTAATCGCGGACAGTGCTATCGCCGCCAATCCACCGAGTTCCAGCAGCCAGTTCGCCCTGGCACCTAAAAACCAGGCATTAATGAAAATATCCATGTGGTGAAACGATGTCGCCCGGGACACGATGAAAACCAGCAGACAGGTTAAACCGGCAAACGCCAACCAATTGGTCCGTAACAGGTCCCTCATTCGAAAAAAGAAAAATAGCAGGCTTAGCGCAACCACGGCCAGAATTGAAATGATCACGCCGACCTGGACATATCGCTTGTATTCGAGCCAGCCGTCGCGCACGGCGTAATACCTGCCCATTGCAGTAACCAGGGACTGCAGGTCCAATTGCTTATTTATACCAAGGGCCAGCAGCAGCAGGCATACGATCAGCCAGAAACGCCGTTGCGTCGGCCAGGTGTCGGCAGGAAAGCGTCGTCCGGAATTCAAAGCAATCCCTAAAGCGAGCAGCGAGGTCAGGAAATAGGCAGCGACGGTGACCCATCCCATGATCGACGGGTCTCCAATTCCCGGATGCCAACCATAGGCTTCAAACATAATTGCTCGCCAGCCCCGAAGGGGTTAGTACAGGATCCAATGGTGTATGAATCATATCGGCGCCCGTGCGCTGAAATTCGTCCCAGGTTGACGATATCCCCACAGCCCGGATCGACGCCAAGTCGTTGCTATTCTCAGGATCGCCCGGACCAGTTTCAACAACTAAGACAAGTAGCCTAACTGCTCCAGTATATTATCTAAATCATCTCTCCAGTCGGGCTGTAGCGTTTTAAACTGTGCGATGATTTTCGAGCAATCGAGCACCGAGTTCAGTGGCCTGGTCGCGGGGGTTGGATACTCGCTGGTGGGTATTTCTTTCAGCCTGAGGTTTTCGAAACCGTTTGCCTGCTTAAATATCTGTTTTGCAAACCCGTACCAGGTGGTTTCGGGTCGGCCGCAAAAATGATACGTGCCCCATTCAATCTCATCGCCACACAGGTAGCGTTCAGTGATTTGCAGCAGTGCTTCTGCAATGCTCCGGGCCGAAGTCGGGCACCCGTGCTGGTCATTGACGATACCCAGTTCATCGCGTTCCGCACCCAGGCGCAACATGGTCTTGACGAAGTTATTGCCCGTCGCCGAAAACACCCAGCTGGTGCGCAGTATGATGTGACGCTCGAGCAGGGATTGCAACACAGCATCGCCCGCCGCCTTACTGGCGCCATAAACGCCGGCGGGAGAGATTTCGTCATCCTCGCAATAAGCTCCCGGTTTGTTGCCGTCAAAGACGTAGTCGGTCGAAATGTGCAGCAGCGGACAATCGATGCTGCTGCAGGCCTGTGCGAGGTTGGCTACGGCATCGCGATTGATCGCGTATGCGCTTGCGGTCTCCTCCTCGGCGCGGTCAACCTGGGTGTAGGCCGCTGCATTGATCACAATGTCGGGACGGTATTCGGTAAATGCGTCGTTAATCTGCTGCAGGTCGGTAATATCCAGCTGCTTTGCCGACAGGGCGACGAGCCGATGCTCACTGCTGGTGATTGCGAGTTCGTGCGCGACCTGTCCACCTGCCCCGGTTATCAGTATTGAATGTGTCATTCAGGAGAAATACTCGGCTGTGGCGAAGGGGACGCCCTGTTGATCTTTAGCGGATAGACGCAGGTCCAGGCCATCGCTGGGCCAGTCGATCGCGAGATCGGGATCATCCCAGCTAATGCAGCGTTCATGCTCAGGCGCATAATAGTCGGTAGTCTTGTAAAGGAACTCGGTTTCGTCGGCCAGCACCACGAACCCGTGAGCGAAACCGGGCGGAACCCACAGCTGCCGACAATTGTCAGCTGACAGGATCTGACCCACCCAGCGACCGAAGGTCGCGGAAGACCGGCGAATATCGACGGCCACGTCGAACACCGAGCCGCTGACGACGCGCACCAGTTTGCCCTGTGGTTGTTCGATCTGGTAGTGCAGGCCACGCAGCACGCCAAGCCCGGACTTCGAGTGATTGTCCTGCACAAACTCGCTGTCGAGGCCAGTCGCATCGTGGAATTGCCTGGCGTTGAAGCTCTCGTAGAAAAAGCCGCGAGCATCACCGAACACTTTGGGTTCGATGATCTTGACGTCGGGGATATCCGTGTTGATTAAATTCATAACAAGCCGTTAGTAGATCCCCGCTTTCGCGAGGATGACACTGCAGAGTTTCGCGAGGATGACGCTGCAGAGTTGCGCTGGGATGACGCTGCAGAGGCAGCCCGAACAAATTGTCGGATTGCTTCCCTGTTGAATGGGTGTCTCGGATTCGTAGCACTATTGGTAGATCCCGATACGTCGGAGCGCCGCTTGCACGGGCATGACTTCACAGGAGGCGCAAAATGTTCAGAATATGCGTTCATCGACGATCTGCAACAGGTACTCACCATAACCGCTTTTTATCAGGGGTTCGGCAAGTGCGATCAGTTGTTCCCGGGTAATCAGCCCAAGGCGCCAGGCGATTTCCTCGGGACAGGAAATTTTCAGTCCCTGCCGTTTTTCCAGGGTCTCGATGAAGCTCGATGCCTCCAGTAACGATTCGTGGGTTCCAGTATCGAGCCAGGCGGTACCGCGCCCCATGTTGACTACTTTAAGTTTGCCCCGCTCCAGGTAATGCTTGTTGACGTCGGTAATTTCCAGTTCGCCGCGCGCCGAGGGCTTGATCGATTTGGCGACCTCGACGATGCTGGAATCGTAGAAATATAACCCGGTCACGGCATAGCGTGATTTCGGTTTCGCGGGCTTTTCCTCGAGGCTGATCGCGCGGCCGGAATCGTCGAATTCAACCACGCCGTAGCGTTCTGGATCGGTTACCGGATAGGCGAACACAGTCGCGCCCTGAGGGTCGCTGGCGCCCTGCTGGAGCGAATCACCCAGATCGTGTCCAAAGAATATATTATCGCCAAGCACCAGCGCGCAGGCGTCGCCATCGATAAACTCCTCGCCGATCAGGAAAGCCTGCGCCAGTCCGTCCGGGCTCGGCTGTACCGCATAGCTCAGCCGTAATCCCCATTGGCTGCCATCGCCGAGTAATTGTTCGAAACGCGGCGTATCCTGCGGCGTCGAAATCAGCAAAATTTCGGTAATACCGGCCAGCATCAGCGTGCTCAACGGGTAATACACCATCGGCTTGTCGTAAACCGGGATCAATTGCTTGGAGATACACAGGGTGATCGGGTGCAGGCGTGTTCCGGAGCCACCGGCAAGAATAATACCTTTCATCTCAGACCCCTCCAGCCGCGAGGCCGAGGCGCTCACCCTGGTAGCTGCCATCACGCACGTGATCGCACCACTGCTGATTTGCGAGATACCAGTCGATGGTCTTTGCTATGCCGCTTTCAAAGGTCTCACGTGGTTTCCAGCCGAGGTCCTGGTGTATCTTGCCGGCATCGATTGCGTAGCGCTGGTCATGCCCGGGACGATCGGTGACGAAACAAATCAACTCCGAAAATTCGCTAATACCGGGAGGATGCTCGGCGATGCGTTCATCCAGCAGGCGGCACACGGTCTTGACGACCTCGATATTCTGCATCTCATTGTGTCCACCAATATTATAGGTTTCACCCATCCGACCCTCTTCCATGACCAGGCACAGGGCACGCGCATGATCGTCGACGTACAACCAGTCGCGTACCTGCTCACCCTTGCCGTACACCGGCAACGGCTTGCCTGCCAGGGCATTCTGAATGATCAACGGAATCAATTTCTCGGGAAACTGACAGGGTCCATAGTTATTCGAACAATTGGTAATCACCACCGGCAGCCCATAGGTTTCGTGCCAGGCGCGCACCAGGTGATCGGAGGCTGCCTTACTGGCCGAGTAAGGCGAGTTGGGCTGATACGGGCTTTGCTCATCAAATAAACCACTATCACCCAGGGTGCCGTATACCTCGTCCGTCGACACGTGATGAAAGCGGAAGGCAGTCTGGTCTTCCAGTCCTTTCCAGTAACTGCGTGCGGCCTCGAGCAATACGCTGGTGCCGACGATGTTGGTGTTGATGAATTCGTCCGGTCCGTCGATGGAGCGATCGACGTGCGACTCGGCCGCCAGGTGCATGATTGCATCCGGTGGGTACTCGATGAACAGATTTTTAACCGCTATGTGGTCACAGATGTCACCACGCTCGAAACGATAGTTTGGGTGATCGGCAACCGAGGCCAACGATTCGAGATTACCGGCATAAGTCAACTTGTCGAAGTTGATGACTCGATAGTCGCGATTCTCGATGAGATCACGAATGACGGCGGAGCCGATAAAGCCCGCTCCGCCGGTGACGATGACAGTTTTCAATGACGAAACCAATAATAGAAGATATACAACTTAAGCTAGCACACAAATGCCTGCTTTCCCAACGACAGCGGTCACATTTATGCAGCTAAATCCTGTCGATGCACACCATTCGAATCAGGCCGCGGGATAACAGCTCGACGAAGAGATATCCGCGTACAGGTCGCGCCAATGCGGGTTTTGCTGCTCGATCAGGTCCAGTTTCCAGATGCGGTGCAGTTGCCGAATTTCCTGTTCGCGGCGCCGTGCCGCGGCCGCGTCCTGCAGCCATTCAAAATAGACCAGTTGATTGATCGCATACTGCCGGGTCATGCCGCCGACCAGGTTGCATTTATGGTCGAGCACGCAATTGACGAGGTCTGCGGTTACGCCCACGTAAAGCGCCCCGTTACGCTTGCTGGCGAGGATGTAGGTGCAGTGACGGGTACTCATGATTGCAGGCCCCCGGTTTTTCGGAGTGACAATATTGGGCCTGGGGTCGGGAATGTGGGCCATTTTGAGATCCCCGCTTGCGCGGGGATGACAGTGTTAAGAGGGTTGACGACAGTACCGGGGATGACAGTGTTAAGAGGGTTGACGGGAGTACCGGGGATGACAGGATTAATGGGGTTGACTACAGTGGCGGGGATGACGGGAGGCGTTGATGAGATCGACTTGATAGCCATCGACGTAGAAACGGCCAGCAGGCCGCTAATAAACATCCAGGATGCGGCTGGCAGCGGCACCGCCGGTGGCGCCTGGAGAACGCCAGGTGACCGCCCGGGAGCGCCGAGATCACCTGTACCAGAATTACGTGTTGCCGGCGTCAGGCGATAGTTCGACGCTGTCATGGATAATTGTTGCAGTGCGCTTGAGATCCCCGCCTGCCCAACCCGGGAGCCGTAGTCAAAGCGCACCAAGTTCGATGATCCATCGCGCAGGACTAACTCGCCGTTAGCGTTGGCCGAGGTGAGATTGTCGTAGACAGAATCCGCCACGAAACCGGGATCGGTGCTGCGCGCCAGCGACAGGAACTCACCGGGTAAAATCAGCAGATCGCTGTCGAATCGCTGGCGATTACTGCCGTCGTCCCCGGGGACGGTGTCGCGCAGCTTCAGCGGTTCAATGCCGGGATTGTAAAGCTCAGGCCATTCATCCCAGGTATCCGCTATTGCGCGCGGATCAAACATGATTTCGCTGTTTGGCAAATTGCCGCCGGAAAATGCGAAACACGGACTGGCAAACAGGGGGAATAAACCGAAAATGCCCATGCGGGCGATTCCTTTCTTCATCATGACACTCCTTGTCAGGTTTAAAGTGAACTGGCGCGGGCTTGCTACCCGCCAGGCAAAACTTAACCGCAGCGTCGCCTCGGGCAAAGCGCGCCCGACGCAAAACCTTGTAGGATAGCCCTGATAATAAGGGTAAGGATATTACTCGTAAGGAACCAGCAGCGGTCCGACCGCCTCTTCGCCAACGCTCTCCAGCTGCAGATCACGCATGAAGTTGTACTTGTTCATGCTCATAATGCGTGCCTTGTCGGGATCCTTGATGACAGTCGCCCGAATAAACACCATCAAATTGCGCTTGACCTTGCTGGTCTTGGTGGAACGAAACAGCGCGCCCAAACCAGGAATATCGCCGAGAAACGGCACTTT
The DNA here is from genome assembly GCA_022340305.1 of Gammaproteobacteria bacterium. GTDB lineage: Bacteria > Pseudomonadota > Gammaproteobacteria. The sequence goes on along the minus strand of JAJDOF010000116.1, from coordinate 3,279 downwards.
TTGCTCATTGTCGATGTAAGCATCATCGATCAAACCACCCAGCACCAGCATTTCCTCGTCTTCGAGCTGCACCGTGGTGCGGATCGAGCGCTTGGTGGTGACGATATCAACCGCTCCGGCGGAGCTGGCTGCAATTGCGGAAACCTCCTGCTCGATCTCGAGGGTGATCGCGTTACCTTCATTGATCTGTGGTTTGACCTTCAGGCTGATACCGATGTCCTGGCGCTCGATGGTACGAAACGGATTCGACGTATCGGAACTCGAGCCGGTCGATTCACCGGTAACGAAGGGTACGTTCTGGCCGACGATGATCTCGGCTTCCTGGTTGTCGAGCGTAACAATCGACGGTGTCGACAGCAGGTTGGTTTCACCATCGCCGGAAAGTGCGCGAATCAGTGTCAAGAAACTGAGGCCACTGTCCTGGATATTGCCCAGTCCCAGGCTCAGGCCGTCCGGGATGCGGCCCGCGGCGACATCTTCGATCGTAGTCTCCCCGGGGAAACGTGTTGAGAAAGCGCCCTTGCCATCCTGGACCGCCAGCCATTGCACGCCAAGCTCGTTTGAGGTATCGAGCGACACTTCGGCGATAATCGCCTCGATGTGCACCTGCGCGCGCGGTATGTCGAGTTGCTGGATGACCGCGCGTAGTGACGGGAATATCGATGCCGGTGCAGTGATGACCAGCGCATTCGATTCCTCATCCGCCTGCACGTTGACAGTTTCACCGGAACGCCCGCCCCCGGCACCGGCCGCGCTGACGTTTTTCGCTTCCGCCTTGATCGCTTCCTGGCCGACGCTGCTCAATATGGTGGCAATATTCTTGGCATCAGCGTAGCGCAGGTAGATAACGTGCGTATTACCGCTCGACTCAACCGGCGAATCGAGATCGGCAATGATAGCGCGGTATTTGAGCCGCTCGGTGCGTTCGCCGATCAAAAGTACGCTGTTGGTGCGTTCATCGGCATTGATCTTGATCCCACCCCCGGCCTGCGCCTTCTGGTCGGGTGAAGTGAGGTTCAGACCGGTCAGCAGGCGCACCACTTCAGCGGCGAAGGCATGCTTGAGCTTGATAATCTCGATATCGGAATCGATCTCCTTATCCATCTGCGCGATGATGCGATCGATGCGCAGAATATTCGAAGCACGATCGGAAATAATCAACACATTGGTCGTCGGGTATGCCGCGAGGTGCCCCTGTTGAGCCACCAGCGGCCGCAGGATCGGCACCAGTTGCGCCGCATTGATGTGGTTGATAGTCAGCACCCGGGTAATCAGTTGATCCTCCGGGTTGCCGCTTGCCGCGGTAAAGGGTGTCGAGCTCTGCTTGGCCGTTGCATCGGGAATGATCTTGATCGCATTTTCGGTGGGCACCGTGGCGAACCCATGCACCTGCAAAATCGACAGGAATACGTTGTAGACCTCGGCCTCGTTCAACGGCTTCGACGACACCACCGTGACCTTGCCCTTGACGCGCGGATCGATAATGAAATTTTTCCCGGTAATCTGCGACACGCTGTTGATCACCGCGACCAGATCCGCATCACTGAAATTCAGAGTTACCTCTTCGGCGTACGCCTGCAAACTGGTGAACAGCAGGCCCAGGGATAGTAACGTGCACTTTATTATTTTCATTGTTTCGACTCGTCTACCTCGATGACGTTACTAGTAAATATGCAACCCCGGCCCGGATCTTCAGACCCCGCCGATTGATATGCGTCGCGTTGAACCCGTTGTTGTCGAGAGTCCATGTTCATAGGCTAAATTTCGAAATCCTGCGTCTGCTCGGAACCATTGCGAATGAAGGTAACCGAAATACTGCTCGCAGTCGTCAGTGATTTTAGCGCATCCAGGGCTTCAAAGGGATTTTTGAGCGAGACGCCATTTACCGCGGTAAATACGTCGTCGGGTTCAAAGTTAAGCTTGTCTAACAGGCTTTCACCCCTCAAGGCCTTGAGCTTAAAGCCGATATTTTCACCATCCTGTTGTACTGGAATAGCCTGGAATCGAGTTGCCAGGGCCATCGGGTTGCTGGTGTACCTGTTTTTATAGCTACGCAACAAGGCACTCTCATTTCCCGACCCATCGCTGCTGTCACTGCTCTGGTTGAGCAGTGGATCCGGCTTCTCCAGGTTGAGTCGTTCGAGCTTGCCATAGCGGCTGATCAGGATATAGTCCTGTCCGATTCCAGCCAGAAAAATCTTATCGGCAAATTCCTGGCCAGGCATATAGCTTTTGCTATCGTTGGGACGTGTTTCCACGATGGCCGACGACAATCGTTCATCCGGTGAAAAATAAACGCCGCGCAATTTGTAATTGAGCCGGGTTTCCGGGGTCTCTTCGACAACCGCAGCCTTTTGCACGACCTCAACCTTACCAAACAGAAACGCACGGCTGATCGCATTGGCCTGCTGCTGAAAATTCGAACCGGTATCGGCGGCACCGGTGCCGCGCACCTGGGGCGTGGTTTGCTGGTCCATCGCTACTTGTGGTGATGGAACCAGTTGCCAGACCACCAGCGAAACCTGGTGTGCGAGCGCCGCCAGTACCAGCAGCAACACGGCAAGCTTCAGCCAGCGATCGCCCAATATTCTGAAGATTAAATCCGGTGTCAAACTTATATTCCTGTAAGAAATCCTTAATTTTGGCCAGTTATTATATGCGGCATGTCAAACTAAACTATAAATATATATAACAATATAGTCGAATACACTGATTTTAAACGATATTACAATCAGCAGCACCCAATATTAAGCGCCGGGAGGGTGCCCACCAAATACAAGCCCGGCAAGTTTAATGCAGCCGTCCGTAAAATTACTGAACCGACGTCACATCGGCCACAAAATTCTGTTGCCGGCTGCTACGGCGTTGGGAGAGGCTGGCAGCCGGCCTCCATGCTCCTGTTTAACGGGCTTATCCACGGTCAACTTCCATTCGATTGACAGGGCTTTAAACGCGGCATCAGGCTTCGACTATAGAGTTAATTCGCCGCGATTTGCGAGATTACGACAGGGCGTCATAAAAATCCTGCATAACCCCCATTTTTCCTCGCCGCACAGCTTGACAGCCTATAGGTGCTTGATTAAAGTACGCGCTCTCTCACGGGGCCATAGCTCAGCTGGGAGAGCGCAACACTGGCAGTGTTGAGGTCGGCGGTTCGATCCCGCCTGGCTCCACCAGGTTTTTTACTGGTAAACCCTAGTGTCCCCATCGTCTAGTCGGCCTAGGACACCGCCCTTTCACGGCGGTAACAGGGGTTCGAATCCCCTTGGGGACGCCATA
>JAJDOF010000074.1 GCA_022340305.1 Gammaproteobacteria bacterium | reverse complement strand
CATCAAGTGGTTGTCGGCCGAGATTGCGGTGTTGCAGATATTGTTTCTACGCAGCCTGTGCGGGCTCGTGTTGCTAGGCGCGAGTACCGGTTTTTCCGGCGAGGCGATTTCGTTGAAAGTGCATCGTCCCTGGTTGCTGGCACTGCGCTCCGGCCTCAATATTCTGTCCTGGGTTTTGTTTTTTACCAGCCTGAAATACCTGCAGTTGGCTACCGCGGTGGCGCTGTTTTTCTCTTTCCCGTTGTTTCTGGCGATTATCTCGGTGCCATTGCTTGGCGAAACGGTGGGAATCCGCCGGATTCTTGCCATAGCGGTGGGATTTGTCGGCGTGTTGCTGATCACCAACCCGGCTGCCGGACTTTCGGTTCCCGCCTTGATGATGCTGGGCGCGGCGCTCGGTTGGGCTATTGTCGCGAGCCTGACGCGTATTCTTGGTGAAAGTGAGAATACGACGACCTTGTTGTTCTATACCTTGCTGGGTTTTGCAGTCTTGCTCGCGATACCGCAATACTGGTTGTGGCACTCGATCGAACTCGAAGCATATCTGATGATAGTCGGTATCGCATTCTTCGGGGTCATTGCACAGTTTGCGGTCACCAAGGCTTATGCGATTGCCTCTCCATCGTTAATCGCGCCGTTCGAGTATACGGCGTTGATCTGGTCGGCCATTATCGGTTACCTGGTGTGGAGCGATATCCCCGACATTTACGCCATCTTCGGTGCATTCCTGATTATTGCCAGTGGCGTATACATCATTCACCGCGAAGCCATCCAGCGGGCGCGGGTTTAAACGTCCCCACTGACCCGGGCAGGCGTTTCCGGTTTCGATGCTGACTTTATCGAATTTATGTGACACGGATCCGGGTCAATGACTTGTATTGTTGACCGTATGGTCATAAACTTGGCGTGAATATTGCTGCAGAGCAGCGGAATGCGAGCATTTACCAGTTTTTGACCGTTAAATTGTGAGCTGACTGGATACGTTTTAGGGATTGAATATGGCAAGGCCGAGAGAATTCGACGAACATCAGGTCATTGAGAGCCTGATGAAGATATTCTGGGACAAGGGTTACGAGGCGACCACGATGCAAGACCTGGTAAAAGCCTCCGGTCTGCTCAAGGGGAGTTTGTATGGTGCTTTTGGCGACAAGCAGGCACTTTATCTGGCTGCACTCAAGCACTACGACCGCACGCGAATCCAGGCGGAAATAGACATGTTCAACGGCGAAGGCAGCGCGCGCCAGAAAATAGCGCGCCTGTTCGATAACGTAATCGAATCGACCAAGCGTGGCCTTTTTGGTGGTGGTTGCCTGTTATGCAATGCCAGTCTCGAAAAGGCGGTTAGCGATAAACAGGTTAAAAACGAAATCAAGACGACCATCCGCCGACTCAAAGTGGCGATAATGGATGCGATCAAGGTGGAGCAGGTGAACGAGGATCAGGCGGGGTCGCTGGCGGCATTTATCGTCAGCGCATATTTCGGCACACGCGTACTCGCCAAGGGTGGGGCGCCTGCCGCGATGATTGGCGATACGCGTGATCATTGTCTGCAACTGCTGCCGCGCGCGCGGGCTTGAGATTTCCAATTGGTAATTTGACGTGACCAACGGTCAATGCGAGCCGAAAACCAGCAGCAACGGCAGCCGTTACGAGTTGAGCGGGCCAGCGGATGCGCCCGTGCTTGCGTTGATACACGGACTTGGGCTTAACCGCCGGATCTGGGACAGGTATCGCAGCCGCCTGGGACAGCGTTATCGCGTTTTGACCTATGATCTTTATGGTCATGGCGAGAGTGCCGCGCCGCCGCAAGCGCCCGACCTGGCCCTGTTCTCCGGGCAACTGGTCGGTTTGATGGATGAACTCGCGATCGAACAGTGTGCGCTCGTCGGGTTTTCACTCGGTGGAATGATTAATCGCCGCCTGGCGCTCGATTACCCCGAGCGCGTCACCGCGCTGGCGATCCTGAATTCGCCGCACGAACGGGGTCGCGAAGCACAGTCACGCGCGGAACAGCAGGCCATGGATGCCGCCACAGGGGGACCGGGCGCCACCCTGGAGGCCGCTATCGAACGCTGGTTTACGCCCGAATACCGTAATAGCCATAACGATTATATCGAGCAGGTAAGAGGCTGGGTGTTGGCCAATGACCCGGTTATTTACGCCCAGTGTCGGCAGGTGCTGGCTTTTGGTGTGGTCGAACTCATTCGGCCGGAGCCCCCCATCACCCATCCGACGCTGGTCATCACCTGTGAACACGACAGCGGCAGTACGCCGGCGATGAGCCAGGCGATTGCCAGCGAGATAGCTGGTGCCGGGGTGATCATAGTGCCGGATCTGAGACACATGGGTTTGGCCGAGAATCCGTCATTTTTTATAACCGCCTTGTCAGAATTTCTGGAAGCAGTGCCGCTGAGTGCCACCGGTTGATTTTACGGTCTGCGCTATCCTGTCGTGCGAAATCGGATTATTATCGTCCCATCTTCGACTGGCGCTGACGTCAGTAAGGTCTGCAAGAGGTACACAGAATGAAATTTCAGTTAGCGGTTAACCTTGAACGCATGAATGACGGCATCGATATGCGGGATGTCGCGCGCCATACCCTGGAAATGGTGCAAATGGCCGATGCGGCCGGCTTCAGCGTTGCCTGGGCGGCCGAACATCATGCACTGGAGATGACGATCGCCCCCAACCCTTTCCAGATACTGACCTGGTGGGCGAGTCATACCGACAACATTCGGCTCGGAACTGCAGTCGCTGTCGCGGCGTACTGGCATCCGATCAATCTCGCCGGGGAAGCGGCGTTTCTGGATCTGATCAGCGGTGGTCGGCTGGAATTCGGCATCGGCTCGGGTGCCTATCAACGCGAGTTCGATCGCATGCACGCCGGGCTTAAACAGTCCGATGCCTACCGCTACATGCAGGAAATGTTACCGGCGTTAAAAGCGCTTTGGGCAGGTGACTACGCGCACGATGGCGAGTTCTGGTCATTTCCGACTTCGACTTCGGTGCCGAAACCACTGCAGCAACCGCATCCACCAATCTGGGTCGCGGCACGTTCACCGATTACCTTTGATTACGCCGTGAAAAATAATTGTCATGTGATGTCATGGCCGTTGACGCGTCCCTTTGCCGAGGCTGAACTCTACAAATCCCAGCTCGACGAAGCGATCGCCGCGCATCCAGATGCGAGCCGCCCGAAATTCGCCATTATGCGCCATACTGCGCTCTACGAGGATGCCGCTGGTCGTGATGCCGCCATCCGCGCGATCCAGTCGGTACTCGGTCAGTTCGAAAACCTGTTTCGTAACCTGGGTGATGTCAACAATGGGTTTCCAAAGCAGATACCGCTCGAGGAACTCAGCGATCGTGAGCAGTACAACGCCGATATGCTGGAGCAAAACCTGATGTTCGGTTCGCCCGCCGAGGTGATCGCCAAGCTCAAGCTTTACGAAGCGCTTGGTGTCGATGACTTCATCTACTACGCCAGCATGGGGCTGGGGCAAAAACAGCAGAAGCGCTCGCTTGAACTGTTTTGTCAGGAAGTGCTGCCGGCCTTCGCCTGAAACCTTGCCAGAATCAGGCCGGCAGGGTGGTCATCACTGGGTAGGTATTCCTGCGAATTGAGGTATGACTACAGCGGCAACGATACCGACAATCATCAACACCGGCATCATCCAGGCGAGAATCTGCACGCCCAGCGTGTTCGCCATCGGTACCGCACCGTAGCGGTTATCGCCGTCGGTTCCCGGGAAAAACATCATGTAGATGGTGAGCAGGAAATTCACAAACGGCACCAGGGCCAGTAAAAGCCACCATCCATTGCGATTCAGGTCGTTGAGGCGGCGCTTGGCAAACGTGATCCAGGCCACCAGCATGGAAATATATACGACGCCCATTATCAGCATCCCGATCATCGAGACGTTCGGTTCACCGCCGGTGAGTGCCGAAACACCAACCAGGGGTACCATGACCAGCATCAGTAGCAGGTAGGTGCCCATGCTATAGGCCAGGTAGCGAAGGCGGCCGATACGACCGCTAAACGAAAGTATACTCGGCGTGTAGAGATCGCTCTGCCCGCCATTCAATTCCGCACCCGGTGCGCTGTAAGGATTTTCTGCAGTCATTTCTGCACTCATTGTAATTCCCCTGTCTGTATTGGCCGGTTGCGACCGGCAATCATGACTGAATATAGGTCAAGTATGAAACTTAACAATATTTTGTGATCACAATATTTTGATGCCAGGCTCCCCCTCGCCTGATCTTTGTCGGCGACTCTATTGGCATCCCGCAATCCCGGGAGTAACATTCGCGGTCTAAACACCTGGCGGAGCTTGACCCTGCCGGCCGACCAATCGCACTCTGCAAACCTCTGGATCACGAGATGAACAAATCAGCTGCGCAGTTAGTGGCATCGCGTTGCGGTGCCGATGAATGGGAATTACGGGTACAGCTCGCGGCCTGTTATCGTGCTTTCGTGCACTATGGTTGGACCGATTCTATTTTCACCCATCTGAGCGCACGTGTGCCAGGGCAGGCAAATCAATACCTGATTAATCCCTATGGCTTGCTGTTCGAGGAGGTTTGCGCCAGCAATCTGCTCAAGGTTGATTTCGATGGCAATGTTATCGACGGTGATTATCCCTATAACGAAGCCGGTCATGCGATTCATAGCGCAATGCTCAAGGCACGCCCAGATGTCAATGTCGCACTGCACAGCCACACCCGCGCCGGCATGGCCGTTTCCTGCATGGATTGTGGGCTGTTGCCACTGACCCAGCAGGCCAACGAGATTCGTGATCTGCTGGTTTACCACGATTACGGTATTGCCGTCGGCCACGGTGAAGAATGCGAGCGCCTCGGTGTCGACATCGCCGACAGATGGATCATGATCATGCGCAATCACGGATTGCTCACGGTCGGTCGCAGTGTAGCCGAGGCGTTTTACTACCTGTACACGGTCGAGAGTGCCTGCAAGGTCCAGGTCGATGTGCTCGCCTGCCGGCAAGGCTACGTTACTCCGGATCCCGCGGTTGTGGACGAGCAGGCTTACCACGGCAAGCAACGCAGCGGCGATTCGCATGATTACATGCAGCTTGCATGGGACGCGGTACTGCGCTTGCTCGATAAAAAAGATCCCTCTTTCCGTGACTAACCGCCTGTCGTACTTGCGGAAAAATTATTGCGGCGCAGGGAAAATAGAGTCGATTTCTCACTCGTCGCGTTACGATTCCCCAAGTCCAGCAAACTGCTAGCCGGGAGAATTTTACAATTATTGGCCGGACGTTTTTATCTGCATGGACTGCCGCTTGACTAGCCTTCGCGATCATCGAGTGCTGATCGCCAGTTGCGGTGCGCACCTGATCCAGGATGGACTGGTTGCCTTGCAGTACGTACTGTTGCCGCTACTGGCGCAGGTGTTCGGACTGAATTACACGCAGGTCGGATTATTGCGTGCGGTCAGCAACGGTGCCATGACCCTGCTGGAAATACCCGCCGGAGTACTTGCGGAGCGCTGTGGTGAAACCCGGCTCCTGATCCTCGGCCTGCTGTGCGCCGCTATCGGCTATCTCGGAGTGGCCTTTGCGGTCGATTTTTACCTGATCGCCATCGGCTTTCTGGTGGCGGGCAGTGGCGCCGCGTTCCAGCATTCGCTGGCTTCGGCGCTGATTTCCAAATCCTTTGACGACGCCGGACGACGACGCTCCCTCGGGCTTTACAACGCCTTCGGCGACCTTGGCAAGCTTGCCTTTACCGGGAGTTTCAGCCTTGCCATCGGTGTCGGTATCGCCTGGAACCTGATGGTCACCGCGCTATGCCTGGTCACCCTCGGCTTTGCCGTCCTGCTGGTGTTATTGACGCGACGACAGTCGCCCCCATCTGCGACCCCCGCCGACAGTAGCGACGCTGCCGGGGCTGATAGCAGATGGGGTATCAAACACCCGCGGAGATTTAGCGGGCTGTGTTTCACGGTGTTTCTGGATACGCTCGCGCAATCTGTATTCCTTACCTTCATCGCATTCCTGCTGCTGGAAAAAGGCGCCGGCGATGCTCTGGCATCATTCGCGGTAGTGCTCGCGCTTGCGGGTGGCATGGTGGGAAAATTTGCCTCTGGATACCTTGCCGTGCGCTGCGGTGATCGTGGTGCATTTCGCATCCTGCAGGTCATGACGATATCCGGCCTGCTAATACTGGTGTCGCTGCCGGTAGTCCCGATCCTGATACTGCTGCCGTTAATCGGTGTTGCAATACAGGGATCGACGACGGTGACTTATGGTGCGCTAGCCGATTTCATCCATCGTGATCGGCAATCAAGGGGCTATGCAATAATCTATACCTTGTCGAGTTTGTCGGCGGTGGTAGGTCCGGTGGTTTTTGGTGGTCTGGCCGACCTCTACGGTGTTGAAGTTTCGTTGTTGATGCTCGCCATACTGACCAGCCTTACCTTGTTTAGTGGCAAGGTATTGAGGAAATCGGTGCCGTTGGCGAATATTTGACAGCGCACTACTCGCTGCAGTTCGCTGCACGCGAGTAGGCCGATGAGAAATGTGGGCTATGTTCGGGGCTACTCGAGTCGTTGCTTCAGTTCGGCCACTACGGCTTCGAGCTCGCTCAGTCGCTGTTCCAGCTGCGCCAGACTGGAGCGCGGTGAGTCCCTTTCGGGTTGAGCCGCTGCGACCCGCTGGACATGTGCTTCGATGTCGACTGTTCCACTCAATAGGTGCATATACTCGCAATCCTTGCGCCCCGGGCTGCGTGGAAGTTGCACCACCAGTGCATCACCGGGGTACTCGATCAGGCTGTTAAGCGCTGCCACTACTGCATTGTTATCGGCGAACTCATGCAGGCGGCCGCTGCGCGCGCGCAGTTCACCGGGGGTCTGTGGGCCGCGCAATAACAACAGGCAGACGATGGCGTACTGTGCGGTATCGAATTGCAGTTCACTGTACGGCGAGTTGCATAGACGTTGCGTATATTTTTCCACACCGCGCTTGAAGTTTTCCTCGATGCGCAACAGGTGTTGCTGATCGAGGCTGCGTACGGTGTGCTGTACCGTACCTTGCGACAACGCCATCACCGGCGTGCGCGCCGATTTCTGGTTGCAGGCGTTGACCAGCGCATTCAGTGTCAGTGGATACTGTTCCGGCGTGGTCACGGATTTTTCCATCAGGCAGCCAATGATACGGCATTCGTTGGCAGACAGGTTCAGCGGAATCATGGAGCTCTCTTGTGTTCAAGACGACGCGCGTATAGTAATGCATGTGCCGGGTGATGCGCACTACCTTGTGAATGGCCCTGGCGCCAGTGGATCGGCGGATTGGAACCGTCGCAATTGAACCGGTAACCGGGTATGTCGTATTCAGGGCTTCCGAGAAGCGCCAGGACTGGGCATAGCTCGCCGGCAAGGTCCGCAGCGTTCGCCAAACGCGACATTGCTGGTCGCCCGATTAGTAAAACACTGGTAGCATTAGCCCGATTCAAACAGCGTAAACCGGGAGGAACTCGATGAACATGATACCTCGAATGTTATGGCTGACTGCGGCACTGGTTTTATCTATGGCCACAGTTGTCGGTGCGGATCAGACCGATCAGCGGCTCGATGAATTGTTTCAGACCCTGCAAACCAGTAGCGATACCGACAAGCTACTCGCGGTCGAAAGCGAAATCTGGGAGATCTGGTATGAGAGTGGTGAGTCGGAAATCGACGAGCTGATGCGGCAGGCGGGTGCGCTGATGGGTTCCGGTAACCTGGCCGCTGCGGAATCGATTTATGGCAACATTATCGAACAGGCGCCCGCTTTTTCCGAAGGCTGGAATCGACGTGCGACGGTGCGTTTTTATCAACACGATTACGATGGATCGCTCGCCGATATCGCACAGACCCTGAAACTCGAACCGCGCCACTTCGGCGCGATCTGGGGGCTTGGTATGATTTTGGGCTTGCAGCAGGACTATCAGCGTGCGATCAACGCATTTGAAAAACTGTTGGAGGTCAAGCCCAACTCGCAGGATGCGCGCCCACGCATCGAGGCGCTCAAGCAGGCGCTGGCCAGGGAATCGGTTTAAGTCCCGGGTTGCTCAAACTGGTCCCACTCGGGTTGATCGCCGAAATAGGCGGCCATGAAATCGACAAAGCTGCGCACTTTGGCTGACAGATAACGTCGCGACGGAAAAACCGCGTGAATGGATATCGCTGGCGGGCAGTAGTCTGTCAGCACCTGCCGCAGCCGTCCTGCTTCCAGGTCGGGGCCGATAATAAAGGTCGGCAACAGGGTTACGCCGAGACCGGCAACCGCCGCAGCGCGCAGTATGTCGCCGTTGTCGGCGCATATGGGTCCATTGACCTTGACCGCCTCGATTCCCCCGGGACCCTGCAGCTGCCAGGTATCCGGTTTCAGTTCATTGGAATACACCAGGCAGTGATGAATGGCGAGGTCCTGTGGGACCTGTGGCGTGCCGTGCTGATCGAGATAGGCTGGCGCCGCGCAGAGCAGGCGCCGACAAGGTGCCAGGCGGCGTGCAATCAGGCTGGAGTCTTGCAGTTCGGCGATGCGGATGACGAGGTCGAAACCCTCGTCGACAACATCGATGAAGCGATCGGCGAGGTTAAGGGATATCTGTACCTGCGGATATTGACGCAAGTAAGCAGGAATCGCGCTCTGCAAATGCAACACACCAAACGAAGTCGGGGCACTCAGGGTTAGCCTGCCTCGCGGTTCCCGGGTCTGTGCGCTTGCCATCGCCTCGGTTTCATCGATATCCTGCAGGATATCGACACAACGTTCCAGGTAAACCTTACCAACCTCGGTGAGGCTGATGCGCCGCGTGGTGCGGTTGAACAGGCGCGTACCAAGATGCTTTTCGAGCTGCATTACCGACTTGCTGACCTGGGCGCGGGACAGGCCGAGCCTGCTTGCGGCGGCGCTAAACCCTGCTGCAGTCGCCACCTCGACAAATATCCGCATGCTGTTTAGACGATCCATATTGTCAATTATAAAGAAACAATATGTCAATTAATACGGTATTTATGTCGGATTCGGCATCGAATAAGCTGATTGTCCATTGAAACCACTCAAACCAGGGAGCGAATCATGATTGAAGTAAGACCCAGCGAAGAACGCGGCCCCGCCGATCACGGCTGGTTGCAAAGCCGTCACAGCTTTTCCTTTGCCGGCTACTACGACCCGAGGCACATGGGTGTCTCGGCGCTGCGCGTGATCAATGACGACAGGGTCGTCGCGGGCGCCGGATTCGGGATGCACTCGCACCAGGACATGGAAATTATCAGCTATGTCAAAAAAGGCACTATCGAACACAAGGACAGCATGGGTAACATCGAGCAATTACCGGCCGGTGAGTTTCAGCTGATGACGGCGGGTACCGGTGTCACCCACAGTGAATACAACCCGTCGGACAGCGATACGCTCGAGTTTTTACAGATCTGGATTCAACCCAACCAGCTCGGTATCGACCCCGGTTACCAGCAAAAGCGTTTCGAACCGAGGCCAGGTCTGCAATTGATTGCGTCACCAGATGCTCGTGATGGCTCGTTGTTGCTGCATCAGGACGCCAGCCTTTATCAGCTTTGGCTGCAGCCAGGCGAAAGCGCAAGACATACGCTCAGCGCGGCGCGGACAGCTTATGTGCACGTGGTTTCGGGCGCGATCAAGGTAAACGGAGAACGGCTCGATGAGGGTGATGGAGCAACGATCAGCGATAGCGAAAGCATTGCTTTCGAGGCCCTGACCACAAGCGAGGCGTTACTTTTCGATCTGCCATAACGCCTCGCTGTTTCCCCTTCGTCGATGGTGATGGAGGGGTGGCAGCGCCTTCGGTTCCTGCGCTTACAACTGTGTTTTATTCAGCAGGGACTTGCCCTGTTCGTCGATGATTTGCCGCGCCTTGATGATCGAATGTTTGACCGCGGAGTCGAGATCAGCATGCTGATCGGCGCGAATAAAACGGATGCGCCTGCTTTCGCCGTCGATCTCACCGCTGATGAAGCCGGCAGTGCGATACTTGCCGTCTTCATTGATGGGGGCGGCCTCGACAGCAAACCCCTCGTAGTCGATCGCTTCGGATGGACTGGGTTGCCCGCCACCAGCGGACGCGTCACCGAACAGTGATTTTAAAAATTTACCGAGCGCCATAGACCTGTCCTGTTGCTGCTGCGAACCCTGATGATAACAAAGCTGTAAATTACTGCATGTGCCGATTGTGCCAGGTCTGATATATATCCTCCGGCCATTTTGACTGAAAATAAGCGATCAGGGCGAGAATCTGCTGACTGTCCAGCTGGTCGCCAAAACCGGGCATTACGCCACCCAGTTCGATCCCGCCTTCCTTGATGGAGCGTGCCAACTGCGGGATCGAATGATGCCAGGCATGGGCGCTGCCATCGAGTGGTGGCGGTGGGTAGTGTCCAGTGGCGTCGGTTTTCTTCCATTCCCGGGTTCCCTCTGCATTGGCGCCATGGCAAACGGCACAGTTTCGCTGAAACAGTTGCATCCCGGTCATGACCATTTCGGAGTCGTACCAGCGTTGACCGCCGCTGGCTGCCATGCTGACCAGCATCAACAGCCCGGTGATTTCTAATTTCATGTTCGATCCGGGGCAAAAATACAATCCTACAGGTTGTGGTCACTACAGGGTCAATATATTTATTGCCGCTCCCTGGTTAACCCTGTAATAATTACAAGGTTCATTGGATGGTTATCTTCTAACAACTCGGCCGGGCCGAAAGCGGGGCAGTCATTATGCGTATTTACACATTATTGCAGCGGGGTGGAGAATTATGCTAACCCGCGGAAAACTCGCAACTCAAACCGGGTGTAACATCGAGACTATTCGCTACTATGAAGCGACGGGGCTATTGCCGGCTCCGGCGCGTAACGCCTCGGGTTACCGGATTTACACCGCAGATCATCTGCGGCGCCTGAAATTTATTCAACGTGCCAAGGCACTCGGTTTTTCCAGTGAGCAGGTACATGAACTGCTCGATCTCAGCGATCCGGGTGAGGATCATACTCGCGCCGCGGTGAAGTCGATCACCGAGACGCATATAAATGCGATTGCCGACAAGATTCGAGACCTGCAGCGCATCAAGCGTCGTCTCAGCCAGATTTCATCGTTTTGTGACGGCTCGGCAGGAAGCGCCGATAGCTGTCCGATCCTGGAGTCCCTGTTCGACGAAAGCTAGCGCAGTGAGCTCAAGTTGTTATTGTGCTCAGCTGTCTTCGAAATCGAATGCAAAATCTACCAGCCGTTCGACCACGGTGTCGACGCTGCCATTTGCGTGCAGGTCGATGCGACGGTAACCGGGTGGCAGGTCATCGAGCGCAAATGTTTTACTGCCCGGTTTGAATTGAATGCAGGTAGACGGTGTCGACATCCATTCGATGCCATCGCGACGATGATGGGCTTGCTGGTGCACGTGACCCCACAGCACCGCGCGCACATTATCATGCGACTTGAGCGCATCGATCAGCGTTTGCGATTGCTGCAAACCCAACCGATCTATCCACTCGCTGTCGGTAGCCAGCGCCTGGTGATGCAGGCAAACCAGGGCATGCCGGCGCGGATGCGACCGCAAAGAAGCCTCGAGGAAATCGATCTGGTCAGCGCTGACGAGTCCGCCGGCTTCGCCCTTGATGGTGGAATCCAGTAACACGATCAGCCAGTTGCCGATCAACACCTGCTTTGCAGCGAAAATTAGTTCACCGCATAAATGCTCCCGCATCGTGCAGCCGTCGTCATGGTTGCCCGGCAGCCAGAACAGCGGCAGATGCAGCTCGGCAAATCTTTGCGCCAGATATTGATAGGATGCCGTTGAAGCGTCCTGCGACAAATCGCCGGTGGCCAGTATCAGATCAAGCCGGGCATTGTCCGCCATGGCGGCCTGACACACTGCCTCAAAGCTTGCGCGCGTATTCATGCCTTTCAGGCAATCCTGCGCGCCGGCCAGAATGTGGCAATCGGTGATTTGCACCAGGCGTACAACCGCGGGGTCGGCTGACGCCAGGGCCTGACTGGATGTTTCGTTTGAATCGTACATATCTGCTGCGGTTCACAATGGGCACGGCTTGGCGATCCGCCTGGTTCGACGACGATAGCAATAAAGATGAATCAGGACAAATCTGACTGCAGTCGTTTTTCTTCGACAAATGTTGCGGCCCTACGGAATGCTCGGATAAGTCGGAACTTATCACTATAATCATCGAGCCGCTATGGCAGCTTCGATGACATGCTGACCCAGAGGGAATCAGTGTGACCGAACAGTTTTTGGTAATGAACGGTGCAGGAATAAATGACCAGCAGTGATACCAGGTTTCGCTTTATCCCGTTTCGGCGCCACGACATCGTCGAGATGTGCCTGCAGGAAGTCGGTCTCGCGCAGTCGGAGTCGGATTTCCGCAGGCTCGCACAGATGCTTGCCCAGATTTTCCACTTCGAATTCCACGCCCTGCTGGAGGCGCTTGAAGCCAGCTACACCGATCTTGATCCGGATATCGATACGCGGCGGGTTGATGTTCCCCGTGGAAACGAGCAAAGGCCTTTCGTCGAGCTACTCGACGGTTTACTCGAAAAAGCCAATTACGAACGTATCAGCAAGGCCGATCTCAATCAGGCATTGAACGAATCGTCGCTATTCAAAATCCGGCTGCATGTCGATTTTACCGATTTTGCCGAGGTATCCCTGTTTGCGCGTGGACAATCGCAGCGCAGTGAAGTGCTACCGACCTGGTTTGGCCTGGGTTCACGTCACATCGAATTTACCAACTTCGATCGAGTCGTGGTCTTTCTGAAAATTCGTGACGATTATCAAAATCCGACGCCTGAACTTAGCCATTGCCGGGCCGGAGCCACCTTGCTCAAGCTGTTTCGCAACGTGCCGCGGGCCGATCTTGAAATGTTGTTTCCCAATACGCGAGTGCGCATGCGCCTGATGGACAAGCTGTTCATCGGCGTGCCGGCGCTGGTCAGTGGAGGTATCGTGTTTACTACAAAACTGGGTGCTTCGCTGGTGTTGCTGGGGTCGTTGTTCGGATATTGGCTCGGCCTGCACGATCAGCCTGCCGAATTGAACCAGGCAGGAGTAATGGTGTTGCTGGCAGGTGCTGCAACGCTTGCCGGTTACCTCTGGAAGCAGTTCAGCAACTTCAAGAACCGCAAGATCCGTTTCATGCAGGCGCTGACCCAGAACCTGTATTTCAAGAACCTGGATAATAATGCCGGGGTATTCCTGCGCCTCATCAACGATGCTGAAGCCGAGGAGTCGAAGGAAGCGCTGCTGGCTTACTATTTCCTGCTGATAAGCCCGGGGGCGCTGACCAGGGCTGAACTGGATCGACAAATCGAGAGCTGGTTCGAGGCCAGGTGGGACTGCAGCATCGATTTTGAAGTCGGGGACGCGCTACAAAAACTGCGTAGGCTGGGCCTGGTCGTAGAATCCGCTGGTGAGCTCACGGCCGTTGACCTGGTGTCTGCGATAGGCCTGCTGGATAAACGCTGGGATAATTATTTCGTTCCTGAAAATTGATTTACGTTACCATCGCGAACATGCAATTGCGCAGGGGGAAAAATGTACATTCTGGTTACCGCAAATGGTGATCTCAGGTTACAGGATGGTGATAATATGCGCGCCTTTGCGATCGTTCTGGAAGTGAGTGACGCGCCGGTGACACGACTGGTGGAAATTGGCTCCATGGCCGCAGACAATGCAAGCTATTGGCTGGATGTCGGCGCAGTAGAGGAACTCTCGGGTCGAAAGTTTGACCAACAATGGCTAGAGGATTTTCGCGCGATGCTTGCGAGCGCTGCGCCATACGGATTTTACGACGAGGCGACAAACAAGGTGAAAGCCCATGTGGAGCCGTTCGATGCCTGAACACATCAAGGGAATGACTGCGATTGCGCTGGTCCTGCTGACCCTGTCGGGCTGCGCCAGCCTGGTCAGTTCAGCGACCTCGAAAATGGCGGACAACATCACCCTTGCTATCCAGAACCAGGACGATGCGGCGACGGTGCGCGACGGTGCACCGGCTTACCTGCTGATGCTTGACGGACTCATTGAAGGCGACCCGCAAAACGCTGATTTGTTGCTGGCTGGTTCCAGGTTGTACGGTTCCTATACCTCGGCCTTCGTCGACGACGAGGTACGGGCGCAGCGTCTGGCAAGCAAGTCGCTCGATTACGCGCGCCGGGCGCTTTGCCTCGAGCGGGAGAGCATATGCGTTGCAAGTGCACAAAAGCTGGATCTTTTTGCAGCCAGCCTGGGTACGTCGTCACGGCGTGACCTCGCGGCGATGTACGCTTATGCCGTAGCCTGGGCCGGCTGGGTACAGGTTAATTCCGCTGACTGGAACGCGGTTGCTGACCTGGCCAAGATAACCGCATTGTTCGAGCGCTGCCTGGAACTCGACGAAACTTATGATCACGGTGCCGCCCATTTATACCTTGGGGTAATAAAATCGCTGTTACCCGCGGCTCTCGGTGGCAAACCGGAACAGGCACGGGCTCATTTCGAGCGCGCGCGTAGCTTGTCCGAAGGTAAAAATCTGATGGTCGATGTGTTGATGGCGAAGCATTACGCGCGCACGGTTTATGACCGGCAACTGCACGATCAATTGTTGCTCGAAGTGCAGGCGGCAAGAGCCGATTATTCGGGGTACACACTGATTAATACCCTTGCCAAGCTTGAGGCCGCCCGGCTGCTGGCAGAATCGGCAGATTTTTTCTGAGCGCGACTAAATTGCCAAAGCAGGTTCAAACTCGTTATGTTGGGAAGATATCAATGAACAAAGCAGTAAAGTTTACCAGTGTCGTATTACTTTCAATGCTGTTGAGCGTCGGTGTCGCCGCGAAAACCTTGAAATTTGCGACCCTGGCGCCGGCCGGCACGACCTGGATGAAGGAAATGACAGCCGGTGCCGACCGGGTAAAGCAGCGCACTGATGGGCGCGTCAAACTGAAGTTTTATCCGGGCGGTGTGATGGGCAATGATCAAAGCGTGCATCGCAAGATAAAAATCGGCCAGCTGCATGGTGGCGCTTTCACCCAGGCCGGGCTGTCTCAGGCCAATAACAGTATTCAGGCGATGGGTTTGCCGATGCTGTTTCGTTCGCTGGATGAAGTGGACTATGTCCGCGAGCGCATGGACCCGGTGCTTAAACAGGAAATGGAATCCTCTGGCTTCGTATTGCTGGGAATTTCCGAGGGCGGCTTTGCGCGCATCCTGTCGAAGCAGCCGATGCAGGACCTGGAGGCGCTGCGTAGCAGCAAGGTCTGGGTGCCCGAGGGTGACGAAGTCGGTTTGACTGTATTCAAAGGGCTGGGGATAACGCCGATTTCACTACCGATCTCCGATGTGTTTACCGGGCTGCAAACCGGCCTGATCGAAACGGTGCCGGTTAATCCGACCTCGGCGATCGCATTTCAGTGGCACTCCAGCACGGCTTACATGACCGATGTGCCAATTACCTTTCTCATTGGCGTGCTGGCGATCACCAAATCCGAGTTCGATAAATTGTCGGTAGCAGACCAGGCCGTTCTGCGCGAGGAGATGGGGGCGGTGTTCAAGCGCCTGGATAAAATCAATCGCATCGATAATGAAGCCGCCAGGGCAGCCCTGCAACAGCACGGAATTAACTTTGTCATGCCGAATCCAGGCGAAATCGAGCGTTGGCGGGAAATATCGGCTAAATCAGTCGATGAAATGGTCAAGGAAGGAGTGATTTCCGCGCACATCGTCGAACAGGTCAGAGGGTACTTGCGAACCTATCGCAATCAGCAATAAACGATGCAGCGCTGGATTGACAGGCTGCATCGCGCCGAAGATGGATTGCTGGCGCTGTTGCTGACCACCATGATCGTGCTCGCCGGAACCCAGATCCTGATGCGCAATCTGTTCGAGTCCGGCTTCGTATGGATCGACCCACTGTTGCGGGTACTGGTGCTGTGGCTGGGACTGATTGGCGCAACCGTTGCGGCTCGCCACAACAAGCATATTCGTATCGATCTATTGTCCAGGTACTTTGACCGCAATACCCACCGCCTGCTGCAGGTGGTGGTCAGGCAAATCAGTGCGTTGACCTGCCTGGTCATCGCCTGGTATGGAATGGACTGGATCCGACTCGATTATGCAGATTCGGTAACTTCGTTCGCTGGCCTCCCGGCGTGGTCGATCGAAATCATCGTTCCGCTCGCCTTTGCGCTGATCGGAGTGCGTTATTTTTTGCTGTCGCTCCACGCGGCGCGGCTCTATTGCCGGCATCGACAGGTATCGAAGAGGCGTGCCAGGTGAGTTTCGCCGCACCCCTGCTGTTATTGCTGGCGATTCTGCGCACACCACTATTCGTAGTGATCGCTTTGAGTGCAATGCTTGGCTTTTACAGCCGGGAAGTGCCTTTATCGGTGATCAGCATCGAGGTATACCGCCTGGCGGAGATGCCGGTGTTGCTCGCCATCCCGCTATTTACCTTTGCCGGCTATCTGCTCGGCGAAGGGCAGGCATCGACCCGCCTGGTCAACCTGACCAATAGCCTGCTGGGCTGGATGCCGGGTGGCCTGGCCATCGTGGCAATCTTCGCCTGTGCGCTTTTCACCGCTTTCACCGGTGCCTCAGGGATAACCATTGTTGCCCTCGGTGGACTGCTATATCCCGCGCTCAAGCAAGCCGGATACCTGGATAACTTTAATCTCGGCCTGTTGACCAGTTCCGGCAGCCTGGGGTTACTGTTTGCTCCTTCGCTGCCATTGATCCTCTATGGCGTGGTTGCACAGCAAATGGATCTTGACCAGGCGGTCAGTATCAGTGATCTGTTTCTGGCCGGGATTTTCCCCGGCCTGTTGATGCTGGTGATGTTGTCGATATATTCGATGGTACAACCACGCGACCGGACGCGCCGCGACAGGTTTGACGCGGCCGTCGCGTTTACCGCGATCCGTGCCGCAAAATGGGATATCCCGCTGCCCCTGTTGGTGCTGGGGGGGATTTATGGCGGATATTTCGCGGTCTCGGAAGCCGCCGCAGTTACCGCAATCTACGTGCTGGTAGTCGAGGTTTTAATCATTCGCGAGATCAGACTTTTTGACCTGCCGAGGATCATGCGCGAGTCGATGATGCTGGTGGGTGGCATTATGATCATCGTCGGCGTGTCGCTGGCCTCGACCAATTACCTGATCGATGCCGAAGTACCCACGCGCATGTTTGCCTTCATCCAGTCGCACATCGATGAAAAGCTGACATTTCTGATTCTGCTGAACCTGTTTCTGTTGCTACTGGGAATGATGCTCGACATCTTTTCAGCCATTGTTCTCATCGTGCCGATCATATTGCCGATTGCGGTCGGCTACGGTATTCACCCGGTGCACCTGGGCATCATCTTCCTCGCCAACATGCAACTCGGTTACTTTACGCCACCGGTAGGTATGAATTTGTTTATCGCGAGCTATCGTTTCAACAAACCGGTGATGACGCTGTATCGCGCTACCATTCCATTTTTTCTGGTCCTGTTGGTCGCGGTGCTGATCATTACCTACTGGCCGGCGCTCAGCCTTGCATTGCTGCCCGATCGCTGACGCGCCGGATTCAGCTCGCAATGTCGATGATGATTTTGCCGCAAGCGTTACCGGCATCGAGTCGCTCATGTGCCGCGGCGATGTCGTCGAAATCGTAGCGACTGTCGATCTGCAGCCGTAATTTTCCCTGTTCGAGCAATTGCAGTCCTCGCGCCACGATAGTGGCCTGGTGATCAAGGCGTTGCTGCAGACCGAGGAGCATGGGCGTCAGCATCATCACGTTATGAATGGTCAGATTGTTGACATAGGCGGTGTCTTCAGCGTCATCCGCGGGCATTCCCATCAAGGTCACCAGCCTGCCATAGGGTGCCATCGCCGCGATCGTCTTTTGAAAAATCTGCGGGCCGAGATTATCGAGCGCCACATCGAGGCCATGCTCCGCGGTCCATTCACGTGCGACCTCGACAAAATCTTCACGACGATAGGCGATCGGACGTTCTGCGCCGAGCTCGAGTACCAATGCGATTTTTTCGTCGCTGCTGACCGTGGTTGCCACGCGTCCACCCAGTTCGGCGGCCACTTGTACCGCGATATGACCCGTGCCGCCAGCACCGGCGTGGATCAGTACGAAATCACCGGCCTTCACGCCCGCACGTTCTTTTAGCGACTCCCAGGCGGTAATAAACACCAGAGGCAGTGCAGCCGCAGTGGCATCTTCTACCGCATCGGGAACCAGGGACAACTGGGTTTCCGGCACTACCGCAAACTCGGCATAGGTGCCGAAATGTCCGCCGATGCCACCGTTACAAAAGCATACACGCTGGCCTGGCCGCACCCGTGTTACCTCCTTGCCGACCTGTTCGACGATGCCGGCGGCATCGTGACCAAGAACACAGGGACCACCCTGGTCAAGGTAAGGGCCGAAGCTGCGAAAGTAGGCATCCGCCGGGTTTAACGCAGCGACCTTGAGGCGTACCAGAACATCGCCAGCTGCCGCTGGCCAGGGCATATCGACGCGGCGCGCCTGCAATGCCTCGGGGCCTCCCGGAGCGTCCAGTACCATGGCTTTCATTTTGTTGTTCATCTCATCTCCTGGGTAGGGTTCAGCCTGAAATTGCGGCGGCAGGGCACAGGCTACGGGTATTGTCCGGATTTACGGGCGGAAATAGCGGAAGCAATTGGGTTTGATGATTTCCCAGCCGTGATCGAGTATGTCGAGTAGCGACTGTGCCAGCGGTGGCTGTGCACAGGCAGCCATATTCTGTTCGAGATGGGTGACCGAACTGGCGCCCAGGATGATGCCGTCGCCGCGACTCGCGTCCAGTAACGAGTGATTGACCAGCCAGCTCATCGCGACTTCGACCGGTTTGATACCGCTATCGGCACAGGCGGCCTGCAATTCCTGCAACACCGCGAAGTAATCCTTTTTCCAGTAGCGATCGAGATAACCACGCTCGCGGTTGAAGCGACCCTCATCGGGAATTTGCTGCATCGACAGATGTTTACCGGTCAACAGGCCACCTGCCAGCGGGTTGTAGGCATAGAAGCGCATGCCATAGTTGCGCAGGCAGGGGAACAGTTCGCGCTCCACGTCGCGGGTCAGCGCATTGTACATTCCCTGGTATACCTCGGGTTCCATCCAGCCGTGACGGCGGCACAATTCAACCACCTCGGCAACCTGCCAGGCGGCAAAATTACTCAGCCCGAAATGACGGAATTTACCCTGCTGGAAAAGTTCGAAACAGGCCAGCAGGGTCTGTTCGATCGGCGTGTCCAGATCGGGTGAATGCAAATAGAGCAGATCGATGCTGTCGCTGTCGAGCCGGTCAAGAATCTCGGCGAACTGCCGGTGCACCTCGGCCGCCTGCAAACCGCCATCATTCCACGGGTTGACCTTGGAGGCGATATACAATGAGCCGCGGTCTTCGGCGGTCAGTATTCGTCCCAGCATTTGCTCAGTGCGGCCTTTACAGTAGGTGTGCGCGGTGTCCAGTTCAGCGTGGCCAGCGCGCCTGAAGGTTGATATCAGCGTCTCGGCCGTGGTCTGGTCGACCTGGTCGCCGAAGGTCATGGTACCCAGAATCAGTTTCATCGGTATGCTCTCCTGCATCGTTGCTTACAATCGAATCAATTGGCGCTATAGCCGCCGTCGACCATGTATATCCCGCCACTGCAGTAGCCCGAGGCAGCGGACGCCAGGTATACCGCGAGCCCGGCCAGGTCTTCGGGTTCACCGAGGCGGCCCAGGGGGATCTGCTTGACGAAGCGTTGATGCGTGGCGGGATCTTTCCACAACGCTTCGCTGAAGCGGGTCTTGATCAATCCCGGGCAAATGGCATTGACGCGGATATTGTCGGCGCCCCAGTCCTGCGCCATGGCGCGAGTCAGGTTGATGATTGCGGCCTTGCTGACACTGTATATGCCAATGCCGGTTTCGGGTCGCAGCCCACCGATCGAGCTGAGGTGAATAATCGAGCCGCCGCCGCGCTGTTTTAATACTGGATAGGCCGTCTTGCACAATTCGAATGGTCCCTTCAGATTGACGTCGACGATCTTGTCGAAGGCGCCCATGTCGGTGTCTTGCAGCGGGCCATACACCGGATTGGCGGCGGCATTGTTGATAATGATATCGATGCCTCCACACAGATTCGTGGCCTGCTCGACCAGCGCATGTATATCTTCGAGGTTTCCCATGTTGGCGGCAATGCCGATGGCATCGAGACCGTCGTCGCACAGGGTTTTTGCGACTGCGTCAACTGCTTCCTGCCTGCGGCTACTGAGTACTACCCGGGCACCGGATTCGGCGAGGCCGCGCGCCATCGCTGCGCCGATTCCTTTGCTCGCACCGGTGATCAGGGCGACCTTGCCATCGAGTCGGAAGCGTTGCGAGATGTGGTGATGATTCGTCATGCGTATAGTATCAGGATCAATCAAGGGTCCAGTCGAACCACTTCGACCAGCGTGGTGTGCGCACTGCAACCCTGACCGATGCGTGAGGTACCGAGATCACGCGTCAATATGTTGGGATTGCCCTGGGTATCGGTGCCGGCAGAATCCGCATCGAGCCAGGCCCCGGTCGGCAGTGACACCACGCCGACACGGATATCGTCGCTGACATGAATACGCGCACGACAGGCGCCGCGTTCATTGAAAACCCTGGCCAGGTCCCCGTCCTTGAGTCCGCGCGCATCGGCATCGGCGCTGTTGATTTCGATAGCACCGGGACGTGCACCCCGGGCATCGGCCAATGCGCATTCCATCTGGCTGTGCAGCTTGTCGCCCGGTTGCGGGGAAACCAGGTGCAGCGGATAGCGCGAGGCCATCTGTGACCCCAGCCATTCGTCGGGCGCTATCCAGCAGGCATGTCCTGGACACTCGGCGTAATCGAAGCTTGCCACGGTGGCGGAAAATATCTCGATCCGACCAGACGGCGTAGCCAGCGGTGCCGCCTCTGGATCCTCGCGAAACCCGGCAAACGGCACCGCTGCGAATTCTTCACTCCGCAACGGCAGGTCAATCCAGTTCTGTCGGCGCAATTCATCCAGTTCGGGCAAATCGATTTGCTGGGCGCGCGCGTCATCGCGAAATTTATCGTACATCTGCGACAACCATTCAGTGGCGCTGCGCCCTTCGGTAAATGCCGGCTCAATCCCCATGCGCTGTGCAAGTTCGCTGAAGATATCGAAATCGTTGCGCGCTTCGCCCACCGGTGCGATCAGCTGCGGCATGTGAAACAGGTAAGAATCACCCATGGCTCGACCGATGTCCTCACGTTCATAGGGGGTGGTGGCCGGTAGCACGATATCGGCGCGTTGTGCCGTCGCGGTCCACCAGGGTTCGTGTACGATCACGGTTTCCGGTTGGCGGAAAGCTTCCTGCAGGCGGTTGAGATCCTGGTGATGATGAAACGGATTACCCCCACACCAGTACACCAGGCGAATATCGGCGTAGTTGCGCCGCGCGCCATTGAAATCATAGGGCGCGCCGGGGTTCAACAGCATATCGGCGATACGCGCCACCGGGATAAAATCCTTGACCGGATTCTCGCCCTGCGGAAAAGTCAGGCCTTCGAGCCGTTTGACCGAAACCCCGATTGCGCCAATCGCGCCGTAGCCATAACCGATACCACCGCCGGGTAGTCCGATCTGCCCGAGCATCGACGCGAGCGTGGCGGCCATCCAGTAGGGCTGTTCGCCATTTTGAGCACGCTGCAGGGACCAGGCCACGGTAATCAGCGTGCGCGTCGAGGCCATGCTGCGCGCCAGTGTGCGTTGTACCTCTGCATCGATGCCGCAGATGGCGGCTGCCCACTCGGGTGTCTTGGCAATGCCGTCGCTCGCGCCCAGCAGGTAGGCTCGAAAGCGCTCATAGCCGGTGCAGCAACGTGCGAGAAAATCGCGCTCGACCAGGCCCTCGGTTTCCAGCACGTGGGCCAGGCCAAGCATGAGCGCGGTATCGGTGCCCGGGATGACGGCTAACCACTCGGCACCTTTTGGTGAATCGGTGATCTGCGGGCTGATATTGATACGCCGCATACCGGCGCGGTCGAACGCACGGAACCAGCCGTCGGTCTCGTGATGCGTGACACCACCCATGCTGACCTGCGAGTTTTTCGGGTTGATACCGCCGAACATCACCAGGGTCTGGGTATGCCGGGCAATGGTTGGCCAGGCGTTCTGGTCATCCAGGTACATCTTTAAAAAGGGGATGCCAAATACGTGCGGTATGATCGCTTGCGCTGCGGCGGTACTGTAACTGGCGACCGAGGAAACGTAGCCACCGCTGACGTTGAGGAAGCGATGCAGCTGGCTGAGTGCGTGATGAAACCGTCCGGCGCTGGCCCAGCCGTAAGAGCCGCCAAAAATCGATCCATTGCCGTGCGTGGCAATTACCCGCTGTAACTCGGCGGCAACGATATCGAGCGCTTCATCCCAGGGCAATTCGACAAACTCGTCGCGACCACGTCGCTCGCGTGCACGGTCAGCGCCGGCGAGCCATCCGCGCCGAAACGAGGGGCGTGCCACGCGGGTTTTATGATGGACTGCAGCGGCCAGCGCCTCGGGAATCCGGGATGGATTCGGGTCCGCCGCAAACGGTTCGGTGCCGACGATGCGATTGCCATCGGTGAAGACGCGGAAAGCGCCCCAATGGCTGGTGGTTACGCGGGATTCGATTTTGGCCGCCATGGTTTGCGAGATTAAAGACTCTATCGGGAACAAGAGCCGGAATATTACCTGATTCTGCTGCAGGTATTGAAGCTATTCGCTGTTGTTATTCGAATGTAATTAATTCAACCAAACGGTTGATAATAAGATTGTGATCCATTATATTCAACTTTATGGTTGAATATAATGACAATGAAACCCTCTCCCTGCTGCTGAAAGCGGTCAGCGACAGCACCCGCCGCGCGTTGCTGACCCAGCTCTGTCAGCAGGGTGCAAGCCGGGTGACCGACCTCGCTAACCATTACGATATGTCGTTGAACGCGATTTCCAAGCACATCAAGGTGCTTGAATCGGCTGGCCTGGTCAGCCGTGAGCTGCGCGGCCGTACCCACTGGATCGCAGCGGATCTGGAGCAGACTGAATTGATGTCCGACTGGCTTGGTGCGCTGCGCTCGATCTGGGCCCTGCGCCTCGACAAACTCGAACAACTATTGAATCAGGGAGAAAATAAATGACCGACCTCGGCGTGAACATCAGCAAAACCATAAACGCACCCATTGAACGGGTATTTGACGCCTGGCTGGACCCGACACTGTTGGCCCAGTTCATATTGCCGGCACCGGGTATGGCACAACCCCGGGTCGAAAACGATGCTCGCGACGGAGGGCGCTTCAGCATCATCATGCAGGTCGGTGATGAGGCCATCGCGCATACCGGCACTTACCTGGTACTGGAACGCCCACACCGGCTGGTATTTTCCTGGGAATCTCCATTTGCACCCGACGACAGTATCGTGACGCTGGTTTTTGACGCTATTGATCGCAATACCACGCGCGTGGATCTCAGCCATATCAGGTTTATCAACGAGGAAGCACGCGCCAATCATGAAGGCGGCTGGAATAATATTCTCGAGCAGTTGGCACAGGTAATCTAACGGCGCAGGATTGATCGAGTCGACCCGTTTAGATCGGCTGAGCTGTCGCCCGCGGTGCGGGTTGCTCCAGCTGAAACGACTCGTAGAAACGATTGAGTGCCTCGACCGTGCCACAGAGGTAAATATCATCTGTTGCGGCCAGCACGAAGTCTTCCGGAAAATCCAGAATGACTTCGCCGTCGCGTTCGACCGCGACGATACGGCACTGCCGGGTTTTGTCGATGCGCGACTTGAAAGGGTGTCGTCCTGCCAGCTGCAGGGCCGGGTGTTTTACCAGCTTGATGTGCGCCTGTTGCGATACCATTTTGCCGAGAATGTGATGCGCCAGTAACTGTCCCGCGACCTGGCTGACCGACAATGCAAAATCGGCACCACCCTGCTGCAGGCGATGCACATTTTCTTCCAGCTCGGCGCAGGCGATGATCGGGACGTCGGGTGCGAAGTCACGAATCACGGTTGCCGCCAGCAGTGTCGCGCTGTCATTTTCACCGGCCAGAATGACGACTCGCGCCGTGGCAACCCCGGCACGTTCGAGCACACTGCTGTCGAGTACATCGCCGATCACGTCGACACCGGGTAAATTGCGGGTATCGATGACACAGACGTCCTCGTCTGCGTCGCCCAGCATTTCAGCGAGCTTGCTGCCGACATCGCCGCAACCGGCGACGATGATCCGTCCTTCCTTCTTGATCGGGCGCGCGATGGCGCTGAGGCGCTTGATGCTGTCGGGACTACCGGCACCGATCAGGATCATGCCGGGTAGCAGCGGTTCGTCCGGGGCCGGCGCCGATGTCAGCATGCCTTCGCTCCACAGGCCGACGATGTGTACCCCGGTCTGGCTGTGGACGGCCGATTCGGCAAGCGTTTTGTGTGCCAGGCTACTTTTATCATGAATTCGAACTTCGATGACTTCCAGCAGGTTGGCGAGTGGCTGCACTCCGGTAATTCGTGGGCCGATCCTTGCGCTGGCGCGCACCGCCACGGCTGCCGCTAGCACGTGGGTCGGGGTAAATGCGGCAGTTGCGCCGGCCAGTTGCAGTGGAGCACGCCGGTTCGGGTTGTCGATCAGCGCGACGATGGGACCTTCGAAGCCGAGTTCCCGCGCACCCAGTGCCAGCGTGGCGTTGTATTCGTCATCGCCGTTAGCCACCAGGGCGCGTGCCTTGAGCAGCGGCCGCAAGTCGAGGTCGTCCTCGGCGAGCGAGGCCTGTATCACGCGCACACCGCGTGCCTGCAGGCGCCGCGCCACCGCTTCATTGGCTTCTATTACCAGGGTTGCGATACCGCGGCCGTCAAGCTCTTCCATCAGGCTTGCCACTTCCGGTCCATATCCGTAAATGACGACGGCATCTTCGACACTGGGTAATTTGTGGCGCAGCTTGCCATCATAGCGTTCATCCACCAGCGGCTCTCCGAAGGTGTCGATCTGCACCAGCCCACTGAGTGCGTCTTCCTGTGGTACTGCCTTGCCCTGTAGCAGAATCGCACAGCCCTTGAGCGCCAGTGGCGTAAATAGATTGAGTATAAAAGCGGTGAAAATCAGTGCGGAGAATACGGGTTTATCTATCGCGTTCTGCGCCAGCGCGAGCGAGGCGAGGATGAAGGCGATCTCGGCGCGCCCGCACATGCCGACGCCAACGGTCAGTGCCTCGAGTCGCGGCATCCCCAGGCGCAGGGCCATACCGCCGGCGCTCAATATCTGGCCGATGATCACCACCGTGGTCAACGCCAGAATGAAGCCGACCGTTGCAGGGCTGATATCGAAAGTAATCGAGAAGCCGAGTGAAATGAAAAATATCGGCCCGAGGAACGAGTAGGCGATGCCGTAGGCACGATCCTTGACGATGCGAACCAG
Organism: Gammaproteobacteria bacterium; assembly: GCA_022340305.1. GTDB lineage: Bacteria > Pseudomonadota > Gammaproteobacteria. The sequence continues at coordinate 27,147 of JAJDOF010000074.1, read as the reverse complement.
GTTTGGGTGTGCGACTTTTTCTTCGAAGAACAGACCGGCGAGGTAGGCTCCAAGAATAATGTGCAGGCCGATCGCCTCGGCGAACAGTCCCAGCGCCAGCGCCATCACCAGCACGAAGGTAAAACCCTTGCCACCTTCGGAGCGGAACGGCAGTGTCAGGCGCGGATAAATATACTTGCCCATCAATACCGCGACGGCGATAAACCCGAGCAGTTTGGCGAGCGTGGTGAGCAGAATCATCGGCTCGAATTCGCCACCTGACAGCACACCGATCACCAGGCCGAAAAAGATCAGGGTCAGCAGGTCATCGATGACACAACTGGCGACGATGACGCGTGCCATGCGCGTGTTTTGCAGACCGAGATCCTTGAGGCTCTTGAGGGTGATCACGACTGCGGTCGCGGTCATGGTGAGGCCGACGAAGGTCGCACCCACCATGTCCATACCAAACAGTAGAGCCAAACCAAAACTGACGCTGAACGGGACGATAGCACCCACCACTGCTACGCCCAGTGAGCGTTTCAGGGCCTGGAAGAATTCCACTGGCTGAGTCTCGACACCCGCGTGGAACATCAGGAAGAAAATGCCGATCTCGGCCAGTAGCTGGATGAGTTCACCGGGCTGAATCCAGCCGAGTACCGCCGGACCGAGGACCACGCCGACGATGAGTTCGCCCATGATCGTCGGCAGCCCGAGGGGCCGTAGCGTTACTGCGACCAGCCATACACCGGCGAGCAAAATCAGTAGGTCGAGGGCTATCTCGTGCATGAATACCGCATCCGGACTGCATTTTGACGGGTAAGGCCGTCAAGAATAGGGGGGCCAAAGATCAATGTCCATCGACATATTTCAATGAGTGGCCGATCGATCACGCGGCACAGCGGCTGCGGTTGGCAGCGTTGCGGGTTCTGGTCACACTGGTTGCACCGCGATCCGCGGGGACTAGTTCATTATTGGCAACCCACTCGCGCGGATACTATTGCGTTGCGCCTGGTGGGCATAACCGTGATCTCGTCGGGGTCGAGGACGATGTCTCGGGTATCCGTGTCGGCGATGAAACCGTATCGGGTAAGCCACGGGGTAGCGATCAGCGTGCGGCTCGTCGCTCTTCTCTGCGTGCTTCGGCACGGCTGACCTGTTGGCGTTTATCGCGGCCTTTTGTATCTCGAACTGTTGCTGCTGCAGACGTTCCTGCTGCAGGCGCTGCCACTGATTGGCGATCGAGTAATAGTGATCGGAAGTCGGTGATAACGCGGTCTTCGCGGCATTACCGGTGCTGATCTCAAGCCTGGTGACGCTGGTTAGCGGCGATGATGGCGCCGCATCGGAATAGTGGGTGATGCCCCCTTCGTCGACCCATTTGTGGATCGTCGCTGCATTCGCGCCAGGCCAGTTGCCGCACGCCAGCAGCGCCCATGCATACACTGTTAGTATTCGAAGCATGAATTTATAGCCTCCCAGCTGCGCCGGCAGTTCGTGTTGTCGTTGCACTTTTGCTCTGCCATGAGCTTGACTAGTCGACCAGGCCGTCCGCACGTACCTGTGCAGCGTGGTGGGCCTCGGTCACTTTGCCGTAGAGATTCCTGACACGCACCATACTGCCGATCATTCCGGGTTGCTCGCTGAACGACATAATCAACAACAGGCGGTCACTGGTGCCGGTGTTTGCTGTGACCTGGTGCAGCGCAAAACGACCCAGGAAAAACTGCAGATCACCGGCGTTGAGCTGCAGCCGTTTGACGCGTTCGCGGTTACCGTCAAGCACTTGTTTGACGTCGTCAAAACACTCGTCCTGCGCATTGCGCAAATCAGGGACATATTCGAAATGTGCGCCTGAGCTTGCCGGTTGCAGCAGCATGGTGATGGTGAATTCGTTGGTATCGAAATGCCAGTTGAACTGCTGTCCGGGTCCACCGACGTTGACGATCATATTGGAAACCGGGTCTTCATAGAGGTAGAGCTGATCCTTACCCAGGCATTCGGCGAGAAACTGCTTCAGCGGCTCCCAGTGGTACAGCCGGTAACAGGCGGTTTCCGCTTCGAACAGATCGGCGGTAATAAAACCGTTGGTACGCGGCAGTAAAACATTGCGCGGGTGATCGGCGGGGTAGCCTGCGTCACCGTCATTGAGATACACATTGCATTGCTTGCGTTCGGAGTAATAAGTCTGCGGCCTGCGCTGCTCGGCTTCCGCGAGCAGGGCGTGGAGACCGGGCCTGCTGAAAAAATTGCGGATGACAGCGCAGCCATCGTCGGCGAGGCCATGCTTGACCTGCTCGATAATGGCCTGGCGGGCAAGCGCCTCGGGTTCATCGATCGGATAAAGCGAATGATTGATGATTTTCCTGCAGTCGAGTTCGGGTGTCATTATGTTGTGTTCCGCGCGGTTGTCTAATCCTGCCTGAGGCAGCCTTCGATATAGGTATTGCAAAAAGAAATGGCCTGGCTGGTCTGCAACTCGTCCTTACCGGTGGCGAGGCTGTTCCACAGGCCGTCGATCAGCATGAATAATCCCATGGCCGCCTCGTTGACACCGATTCGCAGTCGTTGCTGTTCAGCGAGCAAGGTGAACAAGGGTATGACTGTGTTGACTGAATTCTGTGTCGAGGCACGAATCGGTTCACGGTAGACGCTGTTGTGTCGACTTGCATTGGTAAATGCCTGCCATGCGGCGGCAACCTCCCAGGCGTATATCGGTGCCTTGAAACTGCTGTGCGCAATGCGGCGGATGCGCTCTATCGGATCGAGTGTCGCATCGTTCGCAATGGCTACTTTAAGTGTCTGGGCTTCACCAAACAGGCTGCCGATAGCAGATACCAGCAATTCCTCCTTGCTGGAAAAATAGTGTGCGATCAAGCCACGTGATGCTCCTGCCTCGGCACAGATACGCGCCACGGTCGCGGCTTCGATATCGTATTTGCCGACCGTGATCAGCGCCGCACGCAGCAGGCTCTGGCGCCGAAACTCGCGGATTTCCGCCTGGCGGCGGGGCGGTTTCCGGATCGGTAATGTGGCTGCAGGCATAAAATGTTGGACGGTCAACAAAATTAAAATTGTAGATAGTGCTGTTGGGCAATGCAAGCGCATTTTCAACAAAGTGGGGTAGCTATCTGGCGTTTCACGGCACCTGGGATTTGCGCCCTCGCCGGGCTTGTCGCTGGCTGGATTAGCGTAGCTGGCTGTCCTTGCTGGCGCGGCGGTTGATGCCGCTGTCACTAGCCAGTTGCTCGTCCTCGGCCTGTTGGCAGGAAACACACAGGCGTACGCCGGTGATGGCCTGGCGCCTGGCCTCGGGAATTGCGTTACCACATTCTTCACAATGACTCAGGCTTTCACCGCTGGGCAGGCGGCTTCGCGCACGCTCAACCGCGTCGGCGACGCTGGCGTCGATCTGATCCTGTACCGCGCCGTCTCGTGCCCATCCAGTCGCCATGGTTTACTCCCAAGTCAGTTCTTGCTTATTTTGCACCTGCAAACCGCCGGGTTCAATCTGGATTTGCAATACCCACTGCCGGGTTGCGTGCCTCGATATCGGCACCGGCAGCCAGCAGGACGTCTTCACGAAAACGCGCGGCAACCAATTGCACGCCCATCGGTGCGCTGCCGGCGGCAGTGGCCACCGCGAGGCCGGGCATGCCCATCAATGGTAATGCGATCTGCGTCATCTGTGCTTCCAGCACGCGTGCGAAGGATTCGGGTGACTCGACGTCGAGCATATCGGGGAATGGCGCTTCGGCTGACACCGGGCACAGCAATATCGGGTACTGGGTGAGGAATTGCTGCCATTCACGAGCCAGTCGCAACCGCTGCTGCAGGGCTTCCATCAAGCTGGCGAGGGTGGGTGTTTCACAGTTCTCCAGTAATTGCGTATAGACAAAGTTGGCATCGGGATCGTCTTCCTTTATCACCGCTGCACCGCCACTGTAGTGATACTCGGACATCCACATCAACAATTGCAGTGACATCGCCTCGCGCATCGGTGGCGTGCCACGTTCGACGACTTCCCAACCGGCGTCGCGCAGCTGTTCCGCCGCGAGGCGCAGTGCCGCCTCGACCTCGGCGGTCACGGCGAGTCCATCGGGGGCGATACACAGGGCAGCGCGTTTCACGACAGAACCCTGGTCCAGTGCTGCGGGTACCCACCAGGGATCGAGTTCGCTCGCTGCCGACATCGCAGCGAGGCCGAGCCGCAAATCTTCGATACTGCGCGCGATCGGGCCCGACACCGCGGTGAGCTGTGCACCGATATGACGGTCTGGCAGCGACAGGTTGACTGCCGGTACCCGTCCGAGACTCGGACGCAATCCGTGCAGGCCGCAGGCATAGGCGGGATAGCGTATGGAACCGGCGATATCGGTACCGTGGCCGATCGCGCAGATGCCGGAGGCCACTGCCGATGCCGAGCCACCTGAAGAACCTCCCGGGGTAAGCGCGCTGTTGCGCGGGTTCAGCGTGTGACCGTGCAACGAATTACGCGTAAACCAGCGCATCGAAAAGGCAGGGGTGTTGGTGCGACCGACGATGATCGCGCCGGCCTTGCGTAAGTTGCTCACTACCGGACTGTCGTGCTCGGCGATGTGATCGCGCTGAATGCGAAGGCCGTTGGTGTTGGCACAACCCTGTTGGTCGATGTTGACCTTGACGGTTACCGGTACGCCGGCCAGCAACCCGGCCGCTGCGCCCGCGGCGATGCTCGCATCGACCGCGTGCGCTGCCGCCATTGCCTGTTCAGACAATGTTTGCACCACGGCGTTAAGCGCCGGATTGACGTCCTGCAGGCGTTGCAGCGATTGCTCGGTTACTTCGACCGCGGACAGGTCGCGACTGCCGACACGAGCTGCAATTTCGGATGCATTAAGACGCCACAGTTCGCTCATGTTTAATCCTCGGCCGGGGTTTGCCAGTATAAATCGCTAGTATAAATCGGCAGTATAAATCAGTTAGGATTCGACGATACCTATATTATGCTGGCCGACGACATGCTACCAAACCCGGGCCCCGCTCGCGACCGTCCTGGGGAAATGACGTCATGCCGCGGCACTGGACTTTGACCAGGGCCATCCGCTACCACTCGAGGTGAACCCGCACATCGCATCGAGCCACTGCTGTGGACGCCGTAATGCGCTCTGTCACGGGTTTTACTCCCACTGCCACAGTGTCTTTACAACGATCTCACTACGTAAATCGGTGAGAAATGCGGGTGAACCATTCGCTGGTGTCTGGAGAACATGAGTCGCCAGGCGGTTTCCGCAAGAGTGGATCTGTGTCGGCGCGAAGATGAAATTCAGGCGGCGGATGATGGTCGATTTCTGCGTATTTCCGAGTTGCCTATCAGCCAATCGAGCGCAACCTGTGGCAATTCAGGCTTTACCTTGCGCGTCGCTGTGAAACCAGGTGCAGAGTTGAAGTTCGATGATACGGCTCGTTAGCGGCGGACCTGGCAGGTGATCTCGACCTTGCTGCCGCCGAACAGCTGCGCCGATTCGGTGGTGGTGCGTGCGGGATAGGCATCGTTGTTGAAAAATTCACGATAGGCCTCATCCATGGCGTCGAAATCGTCCAGGTCGGCGAGGTGCACCTCGACCTTGACCATGTTGTCGCGGCTGAGCTGTAATTCATCGAGGATATCGCCGATGATGCCGAGCACTGCGCGGGTTTCAGCGGCAATGTCGCCCAGCGCATCCAGCCCGGCGGGAAAGTCTGCTGCGACCAGCCCGGCAAGGAACGCGTAATGCTCGTCCAGCACGACCTGACTAAAGGGTGCCTGTGATGCCGGAACGGCGCGGGGTTGGACGCGGGTTAAGATATTGTTTGCCGCGTGATCAGCCGATGATGTTGGCGCCAATAATCAATAGGATGCCGAGTGCGACGAAGAGAACGAAGGTAATCGCCATATGCTTCGTGGTGGTTTTATCGTCTTGTTCTGAGCTCATGTTTTGGTCCCCCTGCGGGAATTAATCGATTAGTATATATTGCCGAACCTGGAACCAAATTACCACTAAGTATGAACAGTCAGACCTACAAAACCCTGTTGCTGGAGACTCCCTCGCCCCACATCCTGCAAATCACGCTGAATCGCCCCGACGCCGCCAACGCATTTAATACCCAGATGGCAACCGATCTGCTGCACTGTTTCGAGCAACTGGCACTCGACCAGGCGAATTATCGTTGCGCCATAATCACCGGCGCCGGCGGGCGGGCATTTTGTGCCGGTGGCGATCTCAAGGAGCGCGACGGTATGAGCAATTCCGCGTGGACTGCCCAGCATCTGATTTATGAACGCATGATCCGCGCGGTTATCGATTGCCCTGTTCCGCTGATTGCGGCTGTCAACGGTGCCGCCTACGGTGGTGGGTGTGAACTCGCGGCTGCTGTCGATTTTATCTATGCCGCTGAAAATGCCCGTTTTGCACTACCCGAAACCAGCCTCGGCATCATTCCGGGCGCCGGTGGTACGCAAACCCTGGCACGAGCGCTGGGCGAGCGCCGGGCCAAGGAATTGATCATGTCAGCTCGACCATTCAGTGCCGCCGAGGCGTTGCAGTGGGGTCTGGTCAATGCGCTATTCCCGGCTGATCGATTACTCGCGGAAACCTTGCAGGTGGCGCAGTCGATCGCTACCAATGCGCCGGTCGCGGTACGCCAGGCGCGCCAGGCGATCCATCGTGGGCTGCAGATGTCGATTGCCGATGGGCTGGCTTTCGAGATCGAGGCCTATCACCGCACGGTACCGACCAATGACCGCCGCGAAGGCGTGCGCGCCTTCGTCGAAAAACGTAAAGCCGAATTCAAAGGGGAATAAACTCATGTCAGACGAAGTCATACTCACCTGTGCCATCAGTGGCGGCCACAATAACCAGGCCAGGCATCCCGATTACCCGGTCACGCCCGAGCACATCGCGCGCGATTGCATCGAGTGCGCTCGCGCCGGGGCGGCCATCGCACACATACACGTGCGTGACCCCGAAACCGGCATGCGTTCCGGCGATCCCGCGTTATTTCGCGAAGTGGTCGAGCGTATCCGAGACTCGGGTAGCGAGGTGTTGATCAATCTCACCACCAGCGAGGGTGCGCGTTTTGCGCCGGGCGAGGTCGATGCGTCAGTAGGTGGCCCCGGCACCACCCTGGTACAACCGCTCGATCGTCTGCATCACGTCGAGGAACTGCGTCCCGATATCTGCACCCTCGATGTCGGCACGTTTAATTTCGGTGAAACCATTTTCGTCAACACACCTGCACATCTGCGCATCATGGCGCAGCGTATCCGCGAGCTCGGCGTCAAGCCGGAGATCGAAGTATTTGAGCCGGGCCATATCATGTTCGCGCACAAGTTGATCGAGGAAGGCCTGATAGACGGTGCCCCGATGTTCCAGCTTTGCCTCGGTATCCCTCATGCCGCGCCGGCAACGCCGGAAGTGTTCAACGTGATGAAGGGACTGTTGCCGGCGGACGCCAACTGGAGCGCCTTTGGTATTTCGCGCATGGAGTTTTCCATTGTTGCCCAGGCCGCTAGTACCGGTGGCAACTGCCGGGTCGGTCTGGAGGACAACCTCTACCTCGACAAGGGTAAGTTTGCCACCAACCTGGAACTGGTCGAGCGCGCGGTGCGCATTATCCGCGAAGTGGGACGTGAACCGGCGACACCGGCGCAGGCCGCGAAGCGGCTCGGTATCGAGCGCTAGGCATGGCGAGGCTATACCTTATTCGCCACGCGCAGTCGGCTAACAATGCGATTTGGGACGGCAGCCAGAACCAGGTCGGGCGCTCCCCCGACCCCGATATAACGGCGCTCGGTCATCGCCAGGCCGGTATTCTGGCCGAGCACCTGGCGCATCCGCAGGCCGAACCACGCCAGCGCCCGTTCGCGTCCGACCTGGAGCCGCGCTACGCCCTGACGCAGGTCTACTGCAGCCTGATGACGCGCTCCATCCTCACTGCGGAATACATCGCCAGCGCCTGCGGGCTGGAGCTGCAGGCGCTACCCGACATCTTTGAGAAGCATGGCATCTACGAGATTGACGACGCCGGTAATTTGCAGGGTTTGCCCGGTCCCGGCAGGGCTTATTTCGAAGACCGCTTTGCGCGGCTGCAGCTACCGGCGGAATTCGATGACGCGGGCTGGTGGAATCGACCGGCCGAAGACGAGGAATCCTTTTTGCTGCGGATGAAGAATGTCGTCGCGCAAATGCGCCAGCGGTTGCAGGGTAGCGACGACTGCATCGCGCTGGTCGCGCACGGTGATTTTATCGATCAGTTTGTCAACGAACTGATGGGTGTGGTCCGCTACCAGCCCAATTACGACAACCACTGGATCGGCAACTGGACCTTTCACAATACGTCGATTTCGCGTATCGACTTCGTCAACGGCGCGAACATCGTCGTTTACCTGAATCGCATCGATCACCTGCCCAACGAACTGGTGACCTGGTAATGCAATATTCACTAGCAGGTGAGCAGGTCGACGCCTATCGGCGCAATGGTTACCTGTTTCCAATCGATGTGTTTGGTTCTGGACAGGTTGCTGCCATTCGCGCTGAACTCGAACAGGCGCAGCTCGACGCCGCTGCGTCAGGGCTGGAAGACGAATTCTCGCAGCTGGTACGCGCCAATGCGCAGTATTTACTGCCTTTCGTTTACCACGTGGCGACCGCGCCACAGTTGCTCGATCGGGTTGAATCCATCCTGGGTCCCGATCTGCTGTTGTGGAGTGCCGAATTTTTTATCAAGGGGGCACACAGCGAGAGGATCGTCAGCTGGCATCAGGACCTGACCTACTGGGGCCTGGGAGAAACCGACGACGAAATTACTGCATGGCTGGCCCTGTCCGATGTCAATGTCGAGTCCGGCTGCATGCGTTTCCTGCCCGGATCACACCATCAAAAGCTGTTACCGCATCGGGATACCTTCGCTGCCAATAACCTGCTGTCACGCGGCCAGGAAGTCGCCGCTGAGATCGATGAGAACCAGGCAGTCGACGTGGTTTTGCGCCCCGGACAGCTGTCCCTGCACCACGGACGTATTTTTCACGCCTCGGGGCCGAATAGCAGCGACCAGGATCGCATTGGCCTGGCATTTCGTTTCCTGACACCAGCCGTCAAGCAACAGGTTGCGCAGCGCGATTATGCGATGCAGGTGCGCGGTATCGATGCACAACAAAACTGGATTCACGTGGCGCCGCCAACGCGAAACTTTGCGCCCGCAGATGTTGAGCTGTACCGACGCATTCGTGCAGACCAGAGTCTCGCGTTGGCCGCCGGAGCCACCCAGGAAATGCACGCGGCTTATTGACGGGGGCTGTCCGCGAGATAGCCTTGCTCTGCCGGAAGAAATTACCGCGAAGCGGGATTTACCTGTAATCCTGGTAAGACTTTTCTTCGACGATGCTCGAATCGAGGTAAAGGTTGACCTTTTTTTTGGCATTGGCGCGCTCGTCGTTGGTGACGTAAACCGCGCGCGCCAGTTCGATGAAGCGTTCGCCGAAGCGCCGGTTGCGTTCTTCGTCGCGGATGTCGTCCTCGATTTCCCACAACGCCTCGTTGATCGACTTGAGCTCGCTGCTGAGTGCTCGGATCTGGTCGTCATCGTTGACGGCTTCGCGCCAGACCTGTTCCAGCATGCCGAGCTCGGTCTTGACATTGGCGACCTTGGCGGAGTCGGCGATACGCTCCGACTTGATCTGCAAAATAGTAATCTTGTCGAGCAATTCACCCGGAGATATCGGTATCAGGATTTCGTTCATGGCGGCCTGCTTGTGTGGAGTGTCGGAAATACTAACCGCGCTATCGGTTCAGCTCAACCGAAAACGCGCGATCAACACCGGTAGCAGCATCAGATTGGCGATCAGCGCGGTTATCATCGCCAACCCGCTCAACGCGCCGAAGTAAATGGTCGGGATAAAGTTGGATAACGCCAGGATCGAGAATCCGAGCACTATGGTGACCGAGGTGTAATACATGGCACGCGCAATGCTGTTGTGGCAACGTCGAATCGCCATCCAGAAATCGCCATCCTGCTTAAACTCTTCGCGAAAACGATGAATGTAGTGGATCGAATCGTCGACGCCAATGCCGATATTGATTGCCGCGATGGTGATGGTCATGATGTCGAGCGGAATGCCGATCCAGCCCATCAAACCGAGTATCAATCCGGCCGAGATGATGTTCGGCACGATTGCGGCCAGCGCCAGGCGCAACGATCGAAACAGGGCGATAAACATCAGCAGAATGGCGATGAACACGGCACCAAGCGTCAGGATTTGCGAGCGGAACAGGCTTTGCAGCAGGTTGTTGTACAGCACCGCCATGCCGGAGATGTTGAGCTGCTCCGGCGCGAGGTCGTAAGTCGCGGTCAGGTCCGAGTAAATCTTGTCGAGCAGTTGCTGGCGACGCAGGTTTTTGTCGGATTCATAGAGGCGAATGCTGAAGCGCAGCTGATTGCCATCGGCCGACAAATAGGGATCGATTAATGCTTTCCTGACTGCTTCGGGCAGTCGCTTGTAAACCACCGCCAGTTTGAAGTCGCTATAGGGCTTGCCATCGTTCAGCGACTCCAGCATTTGCATGCCGGTGTGTAGCGACAGGACCTTGCCGGTTTCCGGGAGGTCGTCGAGATACTGGTGGATGCGCGTAACTTCGCGCAGACCGTCTCTGTTGAACCAGTAACTGTTGGAAGTGATGTCGCCATCCTCGAGTAGTTCCGGGTCCTGCAATATCTCGTCCTTTGGAGCATCGATAATGACATCCATCGGTGTGGTGCCGCCGAGGCGAGTATCGATCAGGGTCATGCCCTGGTAGATCTCGGTATCGTCCTTGAAATAATCGATGAAGCGGTTTTCTACCGACAGGCGCGGAATACCGGTGAGCGCTACCACGATCAGGCCGAGGAAAAGCAGCAGGGTGGCGCGAGTTCGATGCTGGATAAAGTCGGCGATAGCGGAAGTCACTTTTCCGGTGAGGTCCTTACTGGCCAGGCTATCGATGCGCGGTAGCAGCATCAACGCTGCCGGGAACAGGGTGAATGCGAGTACGAAAGATACGCTGATACCGATGATCATCATCCAGCCGAAATCGATGACTGGACGTATTCCACTCACCAGCAACGAACCGAAGGCGACCATGGTGGTAATCGCGGTATAAAAGCTGGGGCTGAACTTGCTCGCCACGGTTTCGCTGACCAGGGCGAATTGACTGGCTTCGGCCCTGGTCATGGCGAGTTCACGGTAACGCACCACCAGGTGAATAATCAGCGACAGCGTGATGATCAGTAGCAGCGAAATAAAGTTTGACGAGACCACCGTTACCGACCACTGGGCCCAGCCAAGATAACCCACCATCGACATTGCGCTGGCCAGGCAAACCGCCAGTGGCAGAACTACCCAGCGTATGTTGCGGAATGAAACCAACAGGATGACGACAATGAAGGCGACCACGCCGACACCAAAGACTTTCAGGTCGCTGCGGATAAACCGGATCGAATCAGAGGCGATCATCGGTACGCCGCCGAGATAAAGCGTGGCTTCGGCACGGTGACCATCCATCACCTCGCGCACCTCGGCAATGGTCCGCTCGACTTTCTCCTTTTGCGCCAGGTTTTCAACCTTGATGCGCGCCGACAACTCGGCCAGCCGCTGGTTCGCATCCGGGATGGTTGTCACCTTGTCATAAAGCTTGTCGCGACTGTCCACCAGGTCGCGCAGCGTCTGGTTAATGACCAGGTTGACCTGCATCGCGGTCGTATCGCCCTGGCTGTTGACCAGCAAATTGCGATACAGCGGGCTTGAGCGCATCTCGCGCTCGGCCATCTCGACATCGATATCCTCGCTTTCCAGCGTGCGCACCTGGCGCGAGATCTCGGCGAGCGTCATCGGTGGGCTATCCACCAATGGCACATCCAGCAGGCTGATCACCGAATCGACCTGTTCGAGTTGCGTTATCTCGTCGCGCAGGCGCTTGATGTCAGCCAGCACCGCGCTGCTGAACAGCTCTTTTTCGGGGCTGTAGGTAACGATCAGAAAATCATCCGACCCATAACGCTCACGGATGATGCGGTAGTACTTCAGGCTGGAGTCGTTTTCCAGCACCAGCGAATCGGCCGAGGCATCGAGTTCGAACTCGGGTATGTACAACAGGAAATACACGATGACGAGAGTCAATGCGATCAGCGTGCCGAGCGGTTGTCGCAATACGAGCGTGTTATAGATCAATGTGATTCTGGATAGCATTGTGCATTCCCTACCGGGCGGAATCGTAGACCTGGTTGCTGAAGCGTCGATATCCCCATTGATATTGCCCGGGAGCCTGACGCACGCGTTGCTCGATCTGCTGGTTCATGTATAGAGCGCTCTCGACTTCGTCCCCGGCCAGGCGTGCAGAATCGAGCGGCTCGATGCACAGCCGGAACTCGCCGGCAGGTACGCTGCGGTAAACCACCGCTATGAATACGTCACAGTCTAGCTTGCTGCACAGGTTTTGCACCAGTGTGGTTGTTGGAGCACTCAAGCCGAAAAAAGTGGAGGGGATGTGCACCTTGCTTGAAGGTGGTTTCTGATCCGGCAGTATGACCACGTTGCCACCACGCCGCAGGCCGACCAGTAGCTGGCGCAAGCCGTGCTTCTTGGTGGGCACCGGAATGCCGCCGGTACGCGCACGCGCTTGCTTGACGAACTCGTCGACGGCCTTGTTCTTGCGCTGCTTGTAGAGAAACATGACGCTGGTTCGTTTGCCCAGCCATACGCCGAGGGTTTCCCAGCTGCCCAGATGGGGGGTCAGGATTATACGTGGGCGGGTTGAATTGGTGAAGCTGTCGGATACCTCGACGCGGGTGATGTGGCGATCAATCCGCTCGGTCGACCAACACCAGATTGCTGCCAGCTCGAATAACGCATAGCAGGTTTGCCGTATCGACTCGCGATACAATCTGCGCTGTTCATCCGTGCTGAGCTCGGCAAAGCACAGCACGATATTCTGCCGTGCCTGGCGCGACACCTGGTTCGGTGTATTGGCGAGAAAAAATGCGGATACGTCACCGAGTCGATAGAGAGTTCTCAACGACGCCCTGGATAATAATTCCAGGAAATGCTGGGCCAGTGGCTTGCGCAAAACTAGCCTGGCTGTCCGATCTTGGCCCAGCTGTCGCGCAGGGTCATGGTGCGATTGAATATCGGTCGCTCGCTGGTCGAATCGTAATCGCTGATGAAATAACCCAGGCGTTCAAACTGGTAGGCCAGGGTATTTCCGCTGAGTTCGATTGCGGGTTCGAACTTCGCATCGGGCATGACCACCAGTGACTCGGGATTGAGCGCGCGGTGAAAGTCGGCTGCCGCGCCCGGATTGGTGCTGGTGAACAGGCGATCATACAGGTTTACCGTTGCGTCGACTGCATGGCGGGCGCTGACCCAGTGTATGGTGCCTTTGACCTTGCGTCCGTCGGGGCTGCTGCCGCCGCGACTTTCGGGGTCGTAGCTACAGATCAGAGTCTCGACCTCACCGGCATCGTTTTTGATGACTTGCTGACAAGTAATGTAGTAGGCGAAGCGCAGGCGCACCTCGCGTCCCGGACTGAGGCGGAAAAACTTGCGCGGCGCGTCTTCCATGAAATCATCGCGCTCGATGTAAAGCTCGCGCGTAAAGGGCACTTCGCGCGTGCCGTAATCCGGGTTTTGCGGATGGTTGGCGCCGGTGAAAAACTCTTCCTGGTCCTCGGGATAGTTGTCGATGATCACCTTGACAGGGTTTATCACGGCCATGCGTCGGACCGCGCGTACGTTGAGGTCGTCGCGCAGAGCAGTCTCGAGCACGCCCATCTCGATGGTGCTGTACTTCCTGGTAACGCCGATCATGTCGCAGAAATTGACGATCGATTCAGGCGTAAAGCCGCGGCGGCGCATACCGGAAATGGTCAGCATGCGCGGGTCATCCCAGCCACTGACCTGACCTTCACTGACCAGCTGGTTGAGCTTGCGTTTGCTGGTCAGCGAGTATTCCAGTTGCAGGCGTGCGAACTCGATCTGCACCGGGCGCGCCGGGGTTTCCAGGTTGTCGAGGATCCAGTCGTAAAGCGCGCGGTGATCTTCGAACTCGAGCGTGCACAAGGAGTGGGTGATACCTTCGATCGCATCGGACAGGCCGTGGGTAAAGTCGTACAGCGGATAGATGCACCAGGTATCGCCGGTGTTGTGATGGGTGACGTGGCGGATGCGATACAACACCGGATCGCGCAGGTTGATGTTGGGTGACTGCATATCGATCTTGGCGCGCAACACGTGCTCGCCATCGGCGAATTTGTCATTTTTCATCGCCTCGAAAAGATGCAGGTTTTCGTCGATGCTGCGCCCGCGATAGGGACTATCGACACCGGGTTCCTTCAGCGTGCCGCGGTTAGCGCGCATTTCGTCTGCGTCCTGGCTGTCGACATAGGCCTTGCCCTGCTTGATCAGGTCGATTGCATAGCCGTAAAGTTGCTCGAAATAATCCGAGGCGAAGGGGTTGCTGTGCCATTCATACCCCAGCCACTCGACATCGCGACGGATCGAATTGATGTACTCGATGCTTTCCTTTTCCGGGTTGGTATCGTCGAAGCGCAGGTTGCAATAGCCGCCGTAGTCGCGGGCAATGCCGAAATTGAGGCAAATCGACTTGGCGTGACCGATGTGCAGGTAGCCGTTCGGTTCTGGCGGAAAACGCGTGACGATGCGCGTATGCTTGCCGCTGGCGAGGTCGGCGTCGATAATATCGCGTATGAAATTGGAATTGTCGCCGTGGTCGGCGCTGGAGTCGGACATGGGTTGGGTCTGTAACGCAATCGAATCGACGGATTTTACCCGATCCAGCCCTAAAGCTGAATTCATTAATCTACTTACTCCAGGACGACAAGCCCGCCCCCTGGCCCCACCCCTATCCGGAGTTTTAAAGTCATCCCCGCGAAAGCGGGGACCTTGCACCGAATGCCACGATGATGGTTACTGGCAGAATTCTTCCTGTAATCCACGCCATCGAACGCCCGGCAGCGTACTTGCCCCGCGGGCTCCGATGGGCCATCCCTGGCCCGGTCCCGCGGCTATCCTGCCGCTAGTCGCCCGCGGGCCAAGCCCGTTGCCGGGCTCCTACGCTACCCGGAGTTTTAAAGTCATCCCCGCGAAAGCGGGGACCTTGCACCGAATGCCACGATGATGGTTACTGGCAGAATTCTTCCTGTAATCCACGTCATCGAACGCCCGGCAGCGTACTTGAACCCGGCCGCAATAAAATTCCCGTTTTATCCGCAGTTACTCACGCAGCAGTTGCGCTACAATAGCGCTTTTTTCAAAGCAGGAGCCTGCCATGCCTCGTTTCAATCGTCTGTTAATCACCGGTGCCGCGGGTAACCTCGGTCGCGAGTTGCGTCGTGGCCTGGCGCCGCTGACATCGACCCTGCGTATTACCGATCGTGGCGATATGGCACCACTGGCCGCCAATGAAGAGGCGAGGACCTGTGAACTCGGCGACCTGGACGCCGTGCTCGATGTCGTCGAGGGCTGTGATGCTATCGTCCATTTCGGCGCTGCGCCGGTGGAACGTCCCTGGGAAGAAATTCTCGAGAGTTCGATCAAGGGGGGATATAACGTCTACGAGGCAGCACGTCGTCATGGCGTCAAGCGCATCGTTTATGCCAGTTCAATTCATGCCGTGGGCTATGAACGACGCGAGGTTGGTGCGGATACCGATACGCCGCATAACCCGGATTCGCTGTACGGGGTATCCAAGTGTTTCGTCGAGGATCTCGCCAGGCTCTACTACAACAAGTTCGGTATCGAATCCGCCTGTCTGCGCATTAATTCCAGTTTCCCGAAGCCCGCCGATCGCCGGCACCTGGCTACCTGGCTCAGTTTTGATGACCTGATCCAACTGGTCGAGCGCTGCCTGGTATCAGAGCGTATCGGTCACACGGTGGTCTATGGCATCTCCGACAATCGCGAAGCCTTTTTCTCCAACCACAAGGTGGCGCATCTTGGCTATCGACCCAGGGACAGCGCCGAGGATTACCGTGCCGAGGTCGAGGCCGCGGTTGGCGTGGGCGATCCCTTTGATCCCGCGATCGAATTTGTCGGTGGCTTTCTGTGTTCCTATGGGCATCCCGATGAAGAAGAGCGCATCGAAATATGAAACTGCCTCAGGCGGTACAATCCTGCGTTGAAAGCCGCGCCGAAATACTCATGTACTGGCGTGTACACTGCGCTTTCGGCGCGGTTTTCGCCTTGTCTTGCCCCACCTGAGGCAGTTTCTTAAATCTGACCCGTTGAGTTTTGAAAGCAAACGAGGCGGAATCAGGCTTCGATCGGCTCTTCTTTCATCCGGGTGACGTCAGTACCTGAGCATTTTGCAGCCCATTTTAGCCCCTGATTGCGCCGCCCGAGGTGGTTTCAGGGCTTATTCCCAGTTTTTCAGGTAGTCATCAACCCGGGGTGGCGCCGCCCGTGGTATACAGAAATCCGGCGTTCCAAGATAGATGAAGCCGATGATGCGTTCGTGCTCATCGAGGCCGAGTTGCTTGCAGACGAAGGGGTCATAGGCATTGGCGCCGGTCAGCCAGATCGAGCCGAAGCCAAGTGCATTGCTGGCCAGGAGTATGTTGTGGGCAGCGGCGCCGGCCGATAACATTTGCTCAATCTCGGGGATTTTAGGGCTGTCGATCAGGTTTGCCACCACCACCACGATCAGCGGCGAACGCAGTGGTTTATCTTTCTGCTTTTGCAGGTAGGCCGGGTCGACATCGGGTTCGCGTTGTAAAATCGCCTGGCCGAAGATATCCGACAGGTGATGGCGTGCATCACCGCGAATGCTGATGAAGCGATAGGGGCGCAATCGACCGTGATCGGGTGCGGTCAGCGCGATCGATAGTATCTGTTCCAGCTGCCCCTGGTCGGGCGCCGGTGCGGAGAGAGCCTTGGCCGGTGTCGAATACCGGTTTAGCGATTTAAGGGCATCGTTCATCTGTGGGCTAATTCGATTTGGTGTCAATGCCGCCAATGATACACTTCGCCTTCGCTTGACGAGTAGTTTTTCTAAATGATCAGATACCAGATTGGCAGCCGCCATCCCGCCAGCCATTATTTCGATGTGTCCATCAGCATCGAGCATCCCGATCCGAGCGGCCAGGCCCTGCGGCTGCCCAACTGGATTCCGGGCAGCTACATGATTCGCGATTTCGCGCGCAACCTCCTTGATCTGCGGGCCGCTGACGCCGCTGGGAATGTCGTGATCGAACAGATCGATAAGTCCAACTGGCGCGTCGCTCCTTGTGCGGGTGAGCTGACGCTGAGTTATCGGGTATATGCCAACGATTTGTCAGTACGCGCCGCACACCTGGATCACTCGCACGGTTACTACAATGGCAGTAGTGTTTTTCTCGAGGTGCTCGGCCAGTCTGAGCAACCCTGTGAAGTGAGGATCGAGCGGCCGGGCGGCGCAGGTTGCGCCGACTGGAGAGTGGCTACCGCGCTCCGGCGCAAGCAGGCCGAGCCCTATGAATTCGGTTTATACGAGGCGCTCGATTACGACGATCTGATCGACCACCCGGTCGAAATGGGGTGCTTCACACGCGTCGCCTTCGAAGCCTGCGGCGTACCACACGATATTATCCTGAGCGGTCGTTTCGACTGCGATGAGGCGCGTCTCGCGGATGACCTGAGGACGATTTGCGAACACCATATTCGCTTTTTTGGCGAACCCGCACCGATGCATTATTACCAGTTCCAGGTGCTGGTGGTCGGCGAGGGCTACGGTGGGCTCGAACACCGTGCCAGTACCAGCCTGGTCGCCAGGCGTGACAGCCTGCCGAAACCGGGTCAGCCCGAAATCGACGACGATTACCGCGATTTCCTCGGGCTGTGCAGCCACGAATATTTCCACACCTGGAACGTCAAGCGCATCAAGCCCGAGGTCTATCGACCCTACGACCTGCAGAGCGAGGTGTATACCGATCTGTTGTGGGCCTTCGAGGGTATTACTTCCTACTACGACGACCTGGCGTTGCTGCGTTGCGGCCTGATCGACGCGCAAAGCTATCTCGAATTGTTTGCACAAACCCTGACGCGCGTGCAGCGCGGTCGCGGGCGTCTGCGCCAGTCGGCGGCAGAATCGAGCTTCAACACCTGGACCAAGTTTTACAAGCAGGATGAAAACGCCGCCAATGCGGTCGTCAGTTACTACGCCAAGGGTTGTTTGATCGCCGCCTGCATCGATCTGAAGTTGCGTGCCTTGAGCGCGGGTGCAAAGAGTCTCGATGATGTCATGCGTCACCTGTGGCAGGACTACCTACGCGATGGTCGCGGGGTCGAGCGGGATGGTATCCAGCAAGTGATCAATAAAATTGCCGGTGCTGACCTCGGTATTTTCCTCGATGAATTAATTTATGGCACCGGTGATCTGCCGCTCGTCGAACTGCTCGCCGATGCCGGTATCGGGGTAGTGCAGCGCGTCGCCAAAAATTCGCAGGAGAAAGGTGGCAAGGCCGCCAGTGGCAAGTTGCCCGCGGTCGATCTCGGGGCCGGCCTCAAAGACGGTGCCGATGGGCTCGAAGTGTTGCGCGTGACCGAGGAAGGGTCGCTGCAAACGGCTGGGCTATCCGCTGGTGATGTGATTATTGCCATCGACGGTTTAAAACTCAATCTGGCTAAACTCGAAAGCTGCCTGCTGCGCGCCAGTGCCGGCGATGTCCTTACAGTGCACGCGTTTCGGCGCGATGAATTGAATCAGTTCGACGTCACCCTGCAGGCGGCGCGCGAGGATACTTTCGTGCTGGAGGTCGCAGATGCCGAGCGCGCCAGGTGGAGCTGGCTCGGGCTTTGATGACCGACGAGCCGATCAATCAGGCGCAGGTCAAAGCGGCGGTCGAGGTACAGGGGTTCGACTGGCTCTATCGCGAGGAGACCGGGTCGACCAATGCCGATGCATTGCAGCATCACGCCGATCATGGACGCGATGTAGTCGCTTTCACCGAGGCGCAAAGCGCCGGGCGCGGTCGGCGCGGTCGCCAGTGGTTGTCGCCATTCGCGCGCAATATTTATTGTACGGTCGGCATCAGTCGCGAGATTCCCGCGGCGCGCCAGGGTCTGCTCAGCATCGTTACCGGGATCGCTCTGTGCCGTGCATTGCGCACGCAAACCGGGCTTGCGGTCAAGCTCAAGTGGCCGAATGATCTGTTGCTCGCCGACGCCAAGCTGGGCGGCATCCTGATTGAATCGCGCACCGGCGGCGTTGGCCGCTTTTTCTTCGCCATCGGTTTCGGGCTCAACCTGCAGATGAGCGCCGCTGAACTCGCCACACTGGATCGTCCCGCGACCAGTCTCTGCCAGGCTCTCGGTGATGACCTGGATCGCAGCAAATTGCTGGTGGCATCTATCGAGGCAGTAATCGCGGCGATTCGAAGTTTCGAGATCGATGCGGCAGCAGCTTTGATCGGTGAGTTTTCCGACTTCGACGCCTATCACCAACGCAGCGTCGAGGTCGTCAGTGGCGAGCAACGCATCAACGGTATCAATCGCGGAATCGACGAACAGGGGCAGCTGCGCCTGCAAACCGCGCGCGGAATCGAACTTTACTCGGCCGCCGAGATATCATTGCGAGCGCCGGGCGCATGATACTGCTCGATTGTGGCAACAGCAGACTCAAGGCTCAGTATTTGCAGGCAGGACGACTGCAGGCGAGTTTTGCCTGTTCTTACCAGGTCGACTGGAGCGAGCGCCTGACTCGCTGGATAAAGTCACTGGAGTGCACGCAGGCTTACCTGTGCTCCGTTCTCGACAGCGCGCGCCAGGCCACGCTGGAGGCCTGCCTGGCACAGCGCTGCGCAGCGAAGGTGACTCGATTTCGCTCTGAGCCAAAGGCGCTCGGAGTAACCAATGGTTACGATGAACCCGGTCGGCTCGGTGTCGATCGCTGGATGGCATTGCTGGGAGCTGCCGAAATGTCCGCTACGGACTGCATTGTCATCGATGCCGGCAGTGCGATTACCCTGGACCTGCTAACTGCGGATGGCCGGCATCTTGGTGGGGCGATTTTGCCCGGCTTCAACACCTCGATCGAGGCGTTCAGGAAAATATTCAGTCACATCGATTTTAGTCATGCGGCGATTGCTGACACCTCGTCGCCCGGCTGTTCAACGGAGGCGGCGATTCAGATAGACTACCAGCACCATTCAATCGAGAGCTTACCCACGCTGGTGAATCGCTGGATCCCATTGCTGAACGACAACCCTGGCTTGCTGCTGACCGGCGGTGATGCTGCGCGCGTGCAGCGCATACTCGAGCAGCCTGCGCGCATCGTGCCGGACCTGGTGTTTCGTGGTATGAGCAGGCTTGCTGCCCGGTGAGGGCCTTTTTCGCTTTACTGTTGATCGGCAATCTCGCTTTCGCGGTGTTCCAGTGGTTGCTGCCATACGAGCAATTGTTCGTCGACACCCCGAGGATTCCCGCCGCCGAAGAACTGCAGTTGTTGAGCGAGGCGAATACTGAAATCGTCAAGCAGGTCCAGGAGCCAGCGAAAGTTGAGGTAGCGGTAAAGCCACAAACTTCGCAGCGAAGCGCGGCGCAAACCCGGAATCGGGAACAAGCCGCCGGAGCGACGCAAGCAACGCCTGAAATGACAGACCCCGAAGTGCTGGTCACCGAGGACGACAGCGACAAGCGTGTGTGTTACACCATTGGGCCGGTCAAGGACAAGGCGCGCGCGATCGAAATCAGCGGTCGTTACAGCGGCAAGCGTATCGATGTGGCACTCAAGTCCAGCCTGGAAAAGCAGTACATGGGTGTGATGGTCTATATCGACGGTCACAAGACTCGCGCCGATGCGCTGAAGACCGCTAATCAGCTGACGGCAAAAGGACTGCGTGATCACATCATCGTCGGTGGAACCGAGACTCCAAACGTGGTTTCGCTGGGCGTTTTTGGTTTGAAAAAGAATGCAGACCGACTCGCGTCTCGGGTTCAGAAACTCGGCTTCCCGGTTAAAACCGAGGCGCGTTACCGCGAACGCATTATTTACTGGGTTTATGCCGAGCAGTCGAGCGAAAATGAAGTGATGCGCCTGCTGAAACAGGACGAATTCGACGATGGAATCAGCCAGACCCCAACCCAGTGCTTGCCAAGTTAGCGCAAAGGCAATAAAATTCGCGCCCTCGCCGGAGCCTCAGAAGTTCCGCGAGAGCCGCTTCGGTGGCAATTTGAAAGTAAATGCCGGCGTAGCTCAGTTGGTAGAGCAACTGACTTGTAATCAGTAGGTCCCGTGTTCGATTCATGGTGCCGGCACCAATTCCAAGCCCCTGATGCAGGGGCTTTTTCTTTGCCTGATCCGCAGATTCGCCCCTTCGTTCCGGCGTTACTTCTCCCTGTCTATTTCAACAGCCAGAAAATTGATATCGCCAGCTATGGTCAGAGCTTGTATCTGGATAGACAATCAGGCCTATATTTTTCTGACAGTTTGTATCAAGAATGCAATCTGCCTGCCGCGAGTTCAAGATTGCCAAGTGCAGTTTCGAGTTTCGCCCGGGTACAGGCAATATTGACCCTGGCAAAGCCTTGGCCTTCTTTGCCAAATGAATGCCCGCGGGTAACGGACCATTGCGCCTCTTTTCTGAGGAAAGTATACAGTTCATCCAGTCCCAGTCCGAGCCCGTTAAAGTTTATCCATAATAAATAGGTTCCCTCGGGTTCGACCAGTTCGACTCCGGGGATATTGCGCAATGCTGCTCGTACCAATTCAACGTTGTTCTCCAGATAGGCGATAACCGCCTCAAGCCAGGGAGCACCACTGGAGTAAGCGGCCTGCATGGCCACATTAGCGAATGGATTGTTTTTGTTAACCGAAAGGCGGCTGTTTTCAACTTGAAATGCTTTTCTCATGTCCTCGTCGGCGATCAGCGTAAACGAGGCGCAGCAAGATGCAATATTGAAAGTCTTTGCCGGTGAAATACAGGTGATGCAGTTCGCTGCATATTTCGGCCCAAGCGATGCAAATGGTGTGTATTTGTGACCGCTAAACACGAGATCGCCGTGCATCTCGTCGCTCACCACCAGCACACCGTGGCGTTTGCAGATGTCACCCAAAGTTCGCAGCTCCTGTTCACCCCACACCCGTCCGACCGGGTTATGCGGGTTACACAGGTAAATCATTTTTGTCTTCGGCCTGGACGCCTTGTTTTCCAGGTCCTCAAAGTCCATTCGGTAAAGCCCCTGATCAAAGATCAGCGGGTTTTGCACTATCTCCCGGTGGTTCTCGTTTAACACATCGAAAAAATCGAAGAAAACGGGTGGCTGCACGATGACCGCATCCCCTTCGTCGGTAAACAAAGAGGCAGCCATCGCCAGAGCGGTCAGGATATTCGGTGAGGTGAGAATATGGTCTTTTGCAACCTCCCAGTTGTGTTGCTGCTGCAGCCATCTCACTAGGGCGCGTAGTAAACCTGCCGGCATCGCTTCATACCCGAACACTCCATGATCCAGCCGCTTTTGCATGGCTTCAAGCACCGCTGGTGGGGCTTTGAAATCCATGTCTGCCACGCCTGCAGCAAACAGGTTCTCGCCATGCAGCCCGACAACCATTGGGTGAGTCTTCAGGGCAGGAACGTCGCGCCGGTTTATCTCTTCATCGAACGGGGAGAGGGGATCATATTGAAGCATAAGAAAAGCCTATTCCTTCAGTGACCATTTGAAAAAGAATGTCGCAAGACAGGCCGCCAGTAATTGCATCCCCACAAAAACCGCAATGTCGACGGGTTGAATGCCCGCAAACGTATTGGAAAAGCCGCGCGCGATGGTCACGGCAGGATTCAGATGTGCGCCCGAAATGGGGTCAAAGACCACCATCAGGACGACCAGGATTGCGCCCGTTGGAATGGTATTTCCCAAAAATGCGATGGCGACCTTTCCACCCGCGAGCCTCTCGGCCATGATCCCGGAGCCGATAACGGTTGCCAGTAATGAAAATAAACCGATCCATTCGGTCATCAGTTTACGTGGTATGGCTTTATTCATTTTTCGATCTTATCCAGCCTTAGCATTAAGGGCCGCGCAAAAATCTTCCGAATCCACATTACCACCTGTTGCAATGACGGCAATTGCTTTATCTCTGATGTCTATTTTGAGGCTTAGCACTGCAGCCAGGCCGACTGCTGCCCCGGGTTCCACCACGATCTTGTAATGCTCGAAAGCAAAGGCCATGGCGCAGCGTACGTCATCATCGCTGACCGTTAAAACCCCTGCCAGAAGCTTTTGATTGATCGGGAAGGTCAATGCTCCCGGCGTATCGGTCATGATCGCATCGCAAATGGTTTTCTGTCCCTTTGGATTCGATAGCCGTTTGCCGGCCTCCAGTGAGCGGCGGGTATCGTCAAAAAATTCCGGTTCTACCGCATAGATCCTGGTCTTTGGTGAAAGGGCCTGCATGACGATGGCCGTGGCAGCGGTGAGCCCACCCCCGCCGCAAGGTACCAGGACCGCATCGAGTGCATCGACCTGGTCCACCAGTTCCAGGGCCACGGTTCCCGCGCCCGCCATCACCCTACGGTCTTCATTGGGTGGCACCATGACGTAATTACCTTCAGCCTGTATGCGCTCGGCCACTTCTTCACGTACTTCCGCGGTGCGATTGTAAGTGATTATCTTGCCGCCCAGTTCACGGGTACGGGCTATCTTGCTAAGGGGCGCATCGTCAGGCATCACAATCAATGCAGAGGTTCCGCAAATTTGCGCCGCCAACGCGACCGCTTGTGCATGATTGCCGGAAGAATAGGCAATTACGCCGCGCTTTTTCTGGGCCTCATCCATCTGGCGGATGCGGTTATAGGCGCCCCGAAACTTAAATGCCCCGGTCCTCTGTGCTGTTTCAGCCTTGATTAGTAAACGACCCGATAACAGGCTGTTTACTTCCGGATTTTCCAGCAAGGGTGTTTTTATAACCGGATCGCAGAGGGCCGCGGCTGCTTTCACATCCACCAGGGTCGGGGGACAGATTTGTTGTTCTGACGTATCAATGCCCATTTTAGAAACCTTTATCTTCAGGCAGCAGCGGAATTGCCGGCTGTTTCACAAAGGCTTTTCAGCTTTTCGACACCAACGGGCTCTTGCGCCTGCATCGGTACCACCGCATATCGTCTGGAAAGCTCATCGCGGACTCTGGCGATTTGTTCAGCTTCGGATCGAGCACGCTTTTGCAGTAACGGATGATGGGTTTGCGCTGCCGCAAGACTGGAATTGACGATCCAGCCCCAGGGTTGGATGCCCGCGCGTTGCAGATCGTTTTGCAGCTGTGCAGCTTCCAGGACAGGGGTGGTCTCGGGCAGGGTGACAATCATGATTTTTGTCTGCGCAGGGTCTTGCAGGCGCATCATGGGCGTCACCCGTTTACCCGGGGTATCGCCCGTGTGGCGCATGATGTCGCGGTGGTATGACCCGGTTGCATCCAGCAACAACAAGGTGTGCCCCGTGGGCGCGGTATCCATCACCACAAAGTGTTTCGAACTTTCGCGGATGACGCGTGAAAACGCCTGGAATACGGCTATTTCTTCGGTACAGGGCGACCGCAGGTCTTCTTCGAGCATTGCGCTGGCCTGCTCATCCAGATCCTTGCCTTTGGTCGCCATGACATGATCGCGGTACCTGGCGGTTTCCTGCTCGGGATCAATGCGGCTGACGGTCAGACCGCTCAGCCCACCTGCCAGGGTTTCCGTGATATGCGCCGCTGGATCGGTCGTACTCAACAACACTTGATGACCACGCGTGGCCAGTTCCGCGGCTACCGCGGCGGCCATCGTGGTTTTACCAACCCCGCCTTTGCCCATGAACATAATCAAACCTTTACCGGGTTCTTCAATATCGTCGACCAGTGCCGCAAGCGTGGGAAGATCTGCAGCCGTCATTGTGCTGCCTTGTCCATCCTCTAAACTATCGGGTGCGCAGGCGGCAAACCGTTTCAATGCATCAAGGCCGACAAGGTTCTCCGATCGCAGCGCAAATACCGTGCGCGGCAGGGCGGCCACCTCGGCGCTGGTCGTTGCCAGCGCATCTTTGTCACGCTGCAACAATGCCTCTGCCAGGGGGTCGCCCCCCGTCTCCTGTGGCATCATTCCATTGATTGCGAGCTCCTGGTTTTGAATTCCGATATCGGCCAGTTCCTTTGCCGTACGCGCCACTTCATTCAGGGCAGACTGGCTGGGTCGCGCCACCAGGATGAGGCGCGTTGTTGCACTGTCAGATAATCGATCAACCGCCGCGGCATAGCGTGTGCGCTGTTTCGCAAGCCCTGCAAGCGGACCAAGGCAGGATGCATCACCTTTGCCGGCTTGCAGAAAACCGGACCATGCGCCGGGCAGTTTGAGCATGCGGATGGTGTGTCCCGTGGGGGCAGTGTCGAACACGACGTGATCGTAACGCGCCAGTAAATCGTTATTGGTTAAGAGGTCGGTGAATTCATCAAAGGCGGCAATTTCAGTGGTGCAGGCCCCCGATAACTGTTCTTCTATGCTGCGCAGTGCGTCCGCTGGCAGAATAGCGCGCATCGGCCCGACGATGCGTTCGCGGTAATCTGCCGCGGCTTCCTCCGGGTTGATCTCGATCGCGTCAAGCCCTGACACATCGTCGATGGGGGTAATCTTGTTGCCAATACTGGTTGCAAAAACCTGGCCCACGTTAGAGGCGGGGTCAGTACTTACCAGTAAAACCCGATTTCCAGCGCCGACCAGACTGAGCGAGGTGGCGCAGGCAAGCGAAGTTTTTCCGACGCCCCCTTTACCGGTGAAGAAAACAAATTTGGGCAGGTCCTTGAACATGATTTATACCGCTTATACAGTCGGGCGAGGTCAGATCAGCGGCAGCTTGACGATGTTTTCTCTGCGTCGTCATCTGCTCCACAGCACGGTTTGGCAGGAGCCGATGCCAGGTCAACAGCATCGGCAATTGCATCAGCGGCCGTCATACCGGCCATTTGTGCCAATTTCACACGGTCGGGATATTGTCCAGAAGATTGCATCTCATCATTCGCCAGAATGATGGGCAAACCCGCTACACCGGAATTTTCCAGAACGGATCTTACTTGTTCATTTGCGGCGAATAAGGCAGGTTCCTGCGACAGGTTAATGCGTTTGACTTCAATGCCCTCGCTCTTTAACCAATCCAGGTCAGCGGCAAAATCCACCAGTTTTTGATCAATCTCAGCACCGCAGATTCCGCTGGAGCAACACATGGCAGGGTCATAAATTGTTAGCGTTTTCATTTGTTGGTTCCTTAAGTCTTGCAAAATTCTATTGTTTTTTCTCAGGCGATACCCAGCATACAGACTCCACATCTGGAGCCCCGGCATCGCTGTCCAGAAGCAGGCCGAGAAAATCCTTAATGGGGTGTAACCGCGGGGGATTGAGCGAATAACAAACCCGTGGATGGGTAATTTCGCCGATAATAATGCCGCTGGCCTTGAGAATGCGTAAATGCTCTGAAACGGTAGACTGGGCCAGACCGATTACGTCAACAATGTCACCGCCAATGCAGGTTTTCTTGCTCAAAAGCAAGCGGATGATCTGAATGCGCGCCGGATGCGACAAGGCCTTGGCGATCAAGGCAATATCCTCGTCCTCCAGGATGTTATCGACAGGCTGATCTTTGGCCGGGCTGGGCGCTTGAATTGGGGCATGCATATAAATTATTTTCATTCATATCGTTAATCGACGATGAACTATACGCTTATATAAAATTCCTTGCAAGGGAAGTTTCTTTCCCCATAAGGCTGCAAGGGCGGGGCTGCACGGGGACATATATGGACGCTCCCCAAAGATCAAGAAAAGATTCCTGCTTCCTCAAAACTAATTGAAGAAGTTGTTTTACTTGTCCTGCCCTGTCGACACTGACGAGCCGTCCAATAAGAATAGCGGTAGCGAAGACATATATCCGGCGTCAAATGACGTTGGCTAATATTGTGTGAAGCCAAAATCGCGCCCTAATGAAATCCGCACCTGACCGCCTAAAACACACACTCAGTTTGTCGGTCAACTGTGTCCCAGCCAGGCTCTTGTCAGGTGGGATTAACCGCTTTGATCATTATTGAATCGGCTACGATGACAGGGCAATAAACCCATCCGGTATCAGTCCTTTGGCTGATACGGTTCTTGTTTCTGTAACAGGACCCA
>JAJDOF010000043.1 GCA_022340305.1 Gammaproteobacteria bacterium | reverse complement strand
TGTGGGATATTGGGGACAGACCACGATTATTTCTTTTGATAAACCAAATTAAACGTGGTCTGTCCCCTAATTTCCGTCCCATCAATAAATTTGCGGCTGAGCGGCGTGCACCGGTTGCAGGGTCAGGAGGCTTCCGGGTTGGTCAGGGAAGTTGTTTTTCTAAAACTGGCCCAGTAAACCGGAATAATAATCATCCGTAGTCAACGTGAGCCCTTTCTCTTCGATTTTAGTGTTCAGGTGTCTGGCCTTGATCGCCAGATCCTCTATGGTAATGGTGTTGTCATCCAGTTCGTATAGCTGTTTTGAGCCCTGGTACATGTAATTCATGATCACCATTGCATCCACATTATTGTCTTCTATCAACGGCTCTATCTTGTGCTGTTTACGGTAAATAAGATTGAGTTGTTTTTTTAAATTCCACACATAGACCACCTCGTCCATGAATGGATGATCTCTAAAACGATACACAGTGTAAGCAACTGACAAGACCGCAACCCCGAAGCCTGCGAGGTTCAAGGTGAAATGGGTTTCATCTGGGGAGCCGAGCCAGCTAATTAACAGGGTTGAACAAATAAGTGAAATTACAGCCAGCTCAATGACGATTGCAGCAAACACAATCCTGTAATGTTTGCGGTAGCGATCTTTGTCGATTGGTCTGAGTTTCATTAAACAATCCATTTTTACGATGCTCATCTTACCGTGTCGCGAGTTATTCCGAGCGAGTTATGTGTCATCCCGACAAGATGGGTTGGCGTTCAGGTGGGGTCTTGAAAAGCGTCGGATCCTCACGATATCGCCGCTTGCGGAATAGGGAATAGTGGGGTCAGGCGTTACATTTGACTGGCGGTGACATTTACTGGATTGGACAGGTTGTGTGAATTGTAAGGCCTGACCCCTTGTTCTAATGTGTTCTTTGTTTCCCATGTGCCCGGTTTAATGCGTCACCTATTTGTCCTGTCTTTACCTGCCCTTACGAGATTAACACTTTCGCGGGGATGACAGTATTGGGGCGCGGGGATGACGGTGTCTCGGTGAGTTGGCTTTGTTAAACCGGTTAATTGAACTGAGCATCAAACTATTTGCACCTGAATGGCGGGTGGTGTGAAACAATATGCGCTTTCGTTTCACGGGTGTGGGTGACTGGGTCAAATCGCTGGGTCATACGGCCACCCAATACAGGATTCAGTTCATGGAAATTAACGTTGAGTTTCTCGACAACCTGCGGGTCAAGGCTAGCTTTGATGACTTTTCGGTTATCGCGGATCAACCCATCCGTTACAAGGGCGACGGCTCCGCGCCCGGACCCTTCGACTATTTCCTCGCTTCTTCGGCACTGTGCGCGGCCTATTTCGTCAAGGTGTATTGCGTGGCGCGTGATATCCCCACGGAGGATATTCGCGTGGCACACAACAACATCGTCGACCCCGAAAACCGCTATAAGCAGATCTTCAAGATCCAGGTCGAGCTGCCGCAGACGCTTTCTGACAAGCATCGCCAGGGCATCCTGCGCGCCATCGAGCGCTGCACCGTAAAGAAAGTCGTGCAGGCCGGGCCTCAGTTTCAGATCGAGACCGTCGATAGCCTGGGTGCCGACAGCCAGGCCATGCTGATGGCACTACCCGATACGGGCGAGGCAACCTTCATCGTCGGCAAGGACCTGCCGCTGGAGCAGACCGTGGCCAACATGACCGGCATCCTGGCCGATCTCGGCATGAAGATCGAGGTGTCATCGTGGCGCAACATCGTGCCCAATGTCTGGTCTTTGCATATCCGAGATGCCGCCTCGCAAATGTGTTTTACCAACGGCAAAGGCGCTACCAAGGAGAGTGCTTTGTGCTCAGCGCTGGGCGAGTTTATCGAGCGCCTGAACTTCAATTTCTTTTACAACGACCAGTACTTTGGGCCGGAGATCGCCGACGCCGAATTTGTGCATTACCCCAATGAGCGGTGGTTCAAGCCAGGCCCAGGCGACGCGCTCCCCACCGACATGCTCGACGACTACTGCCGCGCTATCTACGACCCCGACGGCGAGCTACGCGGCTCGCACCTGATCGACACCAACTCAGGCAATAGCGAGCGGGGTATCTGCACCATTCCCTACAGACGCCAGTCCGATGGCGAGACGGTGTACATTCCCTCGAACCTGGTTGAGAACCTGTTCCTCAGCAATGGCATGAGCGCGGGCAATACCCTCGAAGAAGCGAAGGTGCAGTGCCTGTCGGAGATTTTCGAGCGCGCTGTCAAACGCCACATCATCGAGCAGGAAGTGGTGCTACCCGATGTGCCAGCCGAGGTTCTGGCTAGCTACCCGCAGATCCTCGAAGGTATCGAGGCGCTGGAAGCTCAGGGCTTCCCCGTGCTGGTTAAGGACGCTTCATTGGGCGGGCAGTTTCCGGTGATGTGCGTGACATTGATGAACCCCAGGAACGGCGGTGTGTTCGCCTCTTTCGGTGCGCACCCCGACTTCGAAGTGGCGCTGGAGCGCAGCCTCACCGAGCTACTGCAGGGTCGTAGCTTTGAAGGGTTGAATGACATACCCCAACCCACCTTCAACAGCCTTGCGGTCTCGGAACCGGAAAACTTTGTCGAGCACTTCATCGACTCGACCGGCATTATCTCGTGGCGTTTCTTCAGCGCCAGACCCGACTTCGCCTTCTGCGCATGGGACTTCTCGGGCAGCAACACCGAAGAGTGCGAGCGTTTGTTTGGCATCCTGCAAACGCTGGGCAAAGAAGCCTACGTGGCCGAATTTTGCAACATCGGTACCGCCTGTCGCATTCTCGTGCCCGGCTACTCCGAGGTGTATCCGGTGGAAGATCTGATCTGGGACAACACCAACAAGGCACTGGACTACCGCGAAGATATCCTCACCCTGCACCGCCTCGATGACCTGGCGCTTGGCCGCCTGGTGGCACGACTGGAAGAAAGCCAGCTCGACAACTACACCGACATCAAAACCTTGATCGGCATCGAGTTCGACGAGAACACTGTCTGGGGCCAGCTAACCATTCTCGAACTCAAACTGCTCATCTACCTCGCGCTGGGCGAGCTTGACGAAGCCCTCGAGTTGGTCGGCGATTTCCTGCAGTACAACGACAACACGGCCGAACGCGGACTGTTCTATCAGGCCATGCACGCCGTGCTGGAAATCACGCTTGACGAGGAACTGGACCTCAGCGACTTCAGTGAAAACCTGTGCCGAATGTTTGGCAAGGAAACCTTCGATGCGGTTAGCGGTAGCGTGGCAGGTGAAGTGCGATTCCACGGTCTGGTCGAAACCAACCTTGCGCTCGACGGGCTCGACCGACACCAGAAGCTGATCGAGAGCTATAAAAAAATCCATCAATTCCGGGGGCGGTAACCTGGTTCAGCATTCACATTGACGGTTCGCTAAGCCGCGCACAGGCCTCCATTGCCGGAAGGCAGGCAGCCAGTTGACTGCCATTAATCAGGTCGGTCGAGAGAGCGGAAAAATAGGGGACAGACCACGTTTAATTTAATTTGGCGAAAGAAATAAAGGTGGCCTGTCTCCTGATTCGTTCCGCCAGCGATGCTTCGGCAATTAAGTATATTGTCCCCCGAATTACTGGACTACCGCTATTCTTATTGAACGGTTCTTTAGTGTCGACAGAACAGGACAAGTAAAACACCTTCTTCAATTAATTTTGAGGAAGCAGGAATCATTTATTGATCTTTGGGGAGCGTCCATATATGTCCCTTTCCATCTTTCTATATGTTTTAGAAACTTTGTTTCGGCCTGCCGGGCTTGCCCCGGAAAACGTGGTCTGTCCCCTAATTACTCTCCTGCCTGCGGGTCAGCTGGGGCTGCGCAACAGGATTGCCGGCCGCAAGCGTAGCCGTCTCATGAGATAACTGGCGCCGAGCCCGAGCGCCAGGCTACTGACGCCAATGGCGACCAGGGCCCCCAGCCACACCAGGTCTGCTGACGGCAGCTTCAGCCGCCATTGCAACAGCGGCAAGGCGATGGCGGACCCGAGCAGCACCGCAAACAGTGAAGCCACCAGCGCCAGCAGCAGGTACTCCAGCTGTAGGCTTTGGCGAATCAACGCCAGCCTGACGCCCAGGCTATGCAAAATGGTGGCATCGTAGATCTGCCGGCTGCGCCCGGCGGCCATCACGCTGATCAGCACCAGCAGGCTCGCCAGCAGGCTGACCGCCGACACTACCGCAAGGCCAGCGCCAGCCTTGCCGAGAATCTGTCGGGCCGTCTGCAGCAGGGACTCGGTGCGCACTGAAATAACGCTGGGCGCAATTTCGCCGAGCAGGTTCTGCGCCGTTATCGCGTCCGCGTCATCGATGTAAACCGCGCCGACATGTCGATGAATAAAAGGATCCAGCGCCCCTTTTGAAAGAATGCCCTCGAACCAGAAGCGGGTTTGAATGCCTTTCTGACTGTAAATCGCGGCGATCTCGACGTCGAGGCTGCGCCCCTCGATGGCAAAGGTCAGTTGATCGCCGACCTGCAAACCGAGCTTGTTGGCCTCGCGATCCTCCATCGCCAATTTCCCTGGGCCGGCAACCGGTTCCGACCACCAGGCCCCGTCTACCAGGGTGACGCCATCGATGTTATCGACCGAGTAGCTGAGCTTGTAGCGGTCCTGCGAGCTGTCGCGCTGCTGGCGGATATCGAGTGCCTCTACTTTACCCAGGTCGCGCCCGTTCAGCGCGGCAATACGCGCGTGCACCAGCGGCGCAATGTCGATTCGGCTAACGCTGGGCAACTCTTCGATAGCACTAACCACGGCATCCACCTGGTCGCTGAAGATGTCGTATAACACCAGCCCGGGTGCTTCCTCGGGAATCGTCTCCTGCAGTGAGCGCAGCAGGGCGGTCACGATCAGGGTGCAGGCAACCAGCAAGGTCAGCGCCGAACCCAGCGACAGCAGCGAACTGCGCAAGGCGGAACCCGGGCGGTGCAGGTTCGCCAGCGCCAGCTTCAGCGTGAACCTGCCGTTGAAGCGCGGATGCTCGTCGAGCCGGCGTGCGGCGTGGCGGATGCCACGCACGATCAGGTCGAGAACCAGCAGCAACAGCCCGATCACCAGTACAAAGCCGATGGCAAACGGAGTATCCGGAAGCACCTGCAGCACCAGCACGATGATTGCGGCGGCGCAGGCAAAGGTCGCCAGCTTCCAGCGCCGTGGCAGCCGTGCGGCCTGGTGCTGCTGCCCGCGAAATAGCGATGCCGGATCGGTCGCGAGTGCGCGTCCGAGCGCGGGCAGGGCGAAGGTATAGGCCGTCAACAGGCCGAAGCACATGGCAATCAGCCCGGGGCCAACCAGGTCGCCGAGACTGGCGCTCACCGGCACCTGCGTCGCTACCAGCTTACCGCCGCCGAGCGCCAGCAGGCTGCCGCAGAATACACCGAGCAGACCGGCGCCGCCGCCGAGGATGGCGATCTGGGCCAGGTACACCAGGGCCAGGCGGCGGTTGCGCAGGCCCAGTGCACGTAATGTGGCGATGGTTTTGAGCTTGCCCTGCAGGTAAGCCTGGATACTGTTGAATACGCCCAGACCGCCGATAAACAGGGTGCTGAAAGCAATGATCAACAGCCCCGAGGCGATTTGACCCAGCCGTTCGGCAATGCGCTCGCTACGATCGGTGAAGGTTTTGACTTCCCAGGTCTGCTGTGGAAAGGCGTCGTAAAAGCGTTCGCGCCAGGTCTCGGCGGGCACATCGCTGCGCACGTGATACTCGTAGTCGACCAGGCTGCCGGGACGCAGCAGGTCCGCAGCGCGCAATGCCTCGGCGCTGAGCAACACCGGTGTTCCGCGCCAGTTGGCGTTCAGATTGCGATCGGGTTGTTGCAACACCAGCGCCCTGATCTTCATTTGCAGTGCACCGATGAACACTTCGTCACCGATACCGAGACTGAGCCGCTCGGCCAGCACCGGGTCGATGGCGACCCCCCAATGGCCATCGTCAAAGTCGATAAGCTCGGTAATGGGTCGTGCGGGTTCGAGCAACAGCTCGCCATAGAGCGGATAGCGGTCATCGACGGTCTGCAACTCGACTCGCGAAAAGCGCCCGCTTGCGCTACCCAGCATGGTGTCGACCTCGGTAACCAACGAGACGTCGCCGTGCGCGCTTAGCCAGGCTAGCGCCTCGTCCGGCAGCGGTTGCCTGGAGTCGACTTCGACGTCGCCACCCATCAACACGCGGGTGTCGGCCAGCAGGCTGAGATTGATCAGCCGATACAATCCTGCGGACGCCGAAACCAGCGTTACCCCCAGCACCAGGCAGGCGCAAAATATCCACAGCGAGCGGCCACTGGCGCGCAGATCGCGCCACGCGAGATCAAGCAGAAAGCGCATGATCCCGATCCTCAACCAGTTTTCCCTGCAGCAGATGCACGATGCGCTGGCAGCGGCGTGCGACCTGATCGTCATGGGTTACCAGCACGAGTGTGGAACCGATGTCTGCATTCAGGTCGAACAACAGCTCGATGATCTTTGCGCCGGTGGCAAGATCGAGGTTTCCCGTCGGCTCGTCGGCGAGCACCAGCCCGGGTTTATGAACCAGCGCCCTGGCGATCGCGACGCGTTGCTGTTCGCCACCGGATAATTGCGCCGGGTAGTGATTGTGACGCTCGGACAGCCCGACCATGTCGAGCATCTCGAGGGCGCGTTCGTGCACGTTTTCCTTGCCGGCGATTTGCAGCGGCAGCGCAACGTTGCCGAGTGCGGTCAGGCTTTGCACCAGGTGAAAGGACTGGAAAATGATGCCCAGGCTGTCACGCCGCAGGTCTGCCAGGGCGTCGGCATCGAGGCCACCGAGTGCTATGCCATCGATCAGAATCTCGCCGCTTTGCGGTTGCTCGAGACCGGCGAGCAACACCAGCATGGTCGTCTTACCCGATCCGGACGGACCCACGATCGCCACCGTATCGCCCCGCGCGACGCTCAGACAGGCGCCATCCAGCACCCGTAATTGCGACTGCTCGAGGCTGTAGGACATGGCGATATCTTGCAGTTCTATCATGCGTGCTCCGTGTAGAAACCAGGTTATTGAGAGGTACAGTGCAGCGGCGACGGGTCAGGGTCATTCACCTGCTGTGGTCGCTCGCTTTGTGGCAGGTGGCTGCTTTACTGGGTTTGTATACAGATATACGGAGCAAAAGGCCATCGAGATCGTTTCACGGGCGCGATATTCGATCTGTGCGCCGATTCGTGACATGTCGCAAAGCGCTGGCGAAGAATCGCCGATGATATACGCGACCGGCTCCAGTTCGCCAGCACCTACCCAGTCTCAGTACCTGGAACATAACCCGGGCCCAGGTTGCCAGTGCAGGATGGCAGGCAACCACTTGCCCATAATTAATTAAGTATACTGTCCCCCGAATTCTGTCGGGGCTTCGAAAGTTCACACCGCTTGCAGCGGTGGATTCACAGGGAAATACCTGCAGCTGCAATCGGCCATGAACAGGCGGGGACCGCTGCAGGGATCTAAAAGTGATAAAAGCCCATTCTAATTAATTTTTCCAGGGGCATCCGTTCGATGGATTGCTGATGAACCTGGTGTAGCATGCTGCGCTTCCTGTTCGATTGAAGCCTGGCTTTTGCCTGCTCATCCTGCATGCGGGTAGGG
The DNA here is from genome assembly GCA_022340305.1 of Gammaproteobacteria bacterium. GTDB lineage: Bacteria > Pseudomonadota > Gammaproteobacteria. The sequence continues at coordinate 52,220 of JAJDOF010000043.1, read as the reverse complement.
AAGTGCTTTAAATTTTTAATGATTCCAGTCACCAGGGAAGTAAATCCGGATACTACTGCTGTCTGTTTCGAGTAACCGCTAATGGCGAACCCGCTATTTTTATCGTTCATGTTTTTTTACCCGCTATGTGGTGTTGTTTAGTTTGGGTAAAGTTTGCATCTGCAGCAAACCCGAAACATGGGGATGGCCTGAGTATGTTGTAAAGATTTCATAAAATTTAGCCATCGAAGCTCTAAAAACAGGCAAAATTTGCTGTAATATTCAATTCGTGTAACTGTAGAGGTGATTCAAAAATTGGTTTTCCAGTTCGATCAAATTACCCTCGACACCGCTCAATATCGCCTGTGTCTCGCGGGAAAACCAGTTTCTGTCGAACCCCAGGTGTTCGACTTACTGAGCTACCTGATCGAAAACCGGGAGCGGGTTGTTTCCCGCGACGAGCTGCTGGAAAAGCTTTGGAAAGGAAAAGTCGTTACCGATGCCGCGCTGGGTGTCTGTCTCAAGGATGCGCGCAAGGCTGTCGGCGATACTGGTGAAAAGCAATCGATTATCAAAACCATCCACGGGCGCGGTTACCAGTTTATTGCGGATGTGGCGGAATCCAGCGGAGGTTCGATAGCTCCCGGAGACAAGCCGGAGGTCGCCCATAATTCGCCGACACTGGCTGACAAACCCTCTGTTGCAATATTGCCATTTCATAACTTGTCCAATGATCCAGGGCAAGACTATTTTTGCGATGGCATTGCAGAAGATATCATCGCCAACCTGTGTCGCTACCGGGAGCTTTTTGTCATCGATCATCACTCTACCTTTAGCTACCGTGATGCCAGTCTGGATGCCGTGCTCATTGCAAATGAGCTAGGGGTCGAATACTTCACCAAGGGAAATATTCGTCGATCGGGAGGCCGTGTTAGAGTTTCGCTCCAGCTTATCGAGGCCAAAACAGGTAAAGCGATATGGTCGGAACGTGTCGATCGAAAAATCGACGACCTGTTCACGCTCGAGGATCAAGTCGCAGCGCGGATTGCGGTGAGCCTGGTCAGCCATATCGAGGAAGAGAGCAGCGAGCGCGCTATGCGTAAACGCCCCGAAAACATGACTGCATTCGATTGTGTTATGCGCGCAAGGCGAAATGCCAAAAGTTACGATCGCGAACAGAATACATCGGCTCGAAGCCTGCTCGAGCAGGCTGTCGAACTCGACCCGCAGTACGCCCCGGCCTATGCATATCTTGCGGGTTCCTATTCTGTCGAGGCCGAATCAGATTGGTGTAAGTCGCGACAGGAGGCTATCGAGCAGGCAGTTGCCCATGCGCGAATGGCCGTCGCATTGGACGAGTTTGATTCTCAATCGCATGCGGCAATGGGTGTCGCCTACCTGGCGCAAAAGAAATTTGACCTGGCTGAAGCTCATCTCGACCGCGCAATTGAATGCAATCCCAACTCCTATGGCGCCTTTTGCGCCAAAAGCTGGGTACTTGCTTTTTCTGGCCGTGCCTCTGAAGTCGGGGTTTGTGGCACTACCGCGCTAAGCCTAAATCCATTGGCGCCCGATTCATGCCTGCAATCGATGATCGTGGCGTATTACACGGATAAAAAGTATGAAACGGCACTCGAACTGTTTGCCCGCATTCGCAAGCCGGATGCAAATTCAGAGGCCTGGCGAGCAGCATGTCTTGCTCAATCGGGACGCCAAAACGAGGCACAGCTTGCCGCCAGGAATGCCATTCAATTGGGCGGGAATATGTTCCAGACCAGGGACTGGCTTTTCGTATGGACGTTCAAACATGCGCATGATCTGGAACATTTTTTAGACGGCCTGCATAAGGCAGGGATTCACGTGGATCCCCAGGATCGAAAAAGGGGACGCGAAAAGAGGATGGTGGGATTATCTAGGGAACCTAATTCGTAATTCGTGGACACGTAATTCGGTAATTCGGGGTAATTAGGGGACAGACCACGTTTTCCAGGGCAACCCCGGCAGGCCGCCACCAGGTCCCTAAAAAACGTGGCCTGTCCCCTATATCTGCTGGAAAACGTGGTCTGTCCCCTAATTACTCGAATTACTCCATTTGCCATTGTCGCTTCGGATCGTTGCCATTGAAGCACTCGCATATAAGAGCGCTAGCTAGAAGGCGGCCTCCAGTAAACGGGTATACTACCCCCGGATTTTCACGACAGGCTCTATTAAGACAGCAACCCGATGTTTCGCTTTATTCGCAATTGGTTCGATCGCCGCGCGATCGCACAGGCTTCGATCACGCCGGTGGAGTGGGATGTGGCGTTTGCCGCGCTGCCGCTACTCGACGGCCTGAGCGGGCAAGAGAAAAGGACGCTGCAGGAACTGGCCATCCTGTTTTTACGACGCAAGTCGATCGAAGGCGCCCAGGGCCTGCTCATAACACAGCCGATGGCCTTGATTGTTGCGCTGCAGGCCTGCCTGCCGGTGCTGGCGCTGGGCCTGGATTCCTACTCCGGCTGGTCGACGATCATCGTCTATCCGAGCGGGTTCGCACCACAGCGCGTGGTGCGTGACGAGGACGGTGTCGAGCATCACACCCGGGACCATTTGTCGGGCGAAGCCTGGCAGCGCGGGCCGGTAATATTGGCCTGGGACAAAACTGAATATGCCGGTTACGTCGATGGATGCAATCTCGTGATCCACGAATTTGCGCACAAACTCGATATGCAAAACGGCGTCGCGAACGGATTCCCGCCGCTGCACCCGGACATGGATCGAGCCGCATGGACCCGCGCTTTCAGCGCAGGTTTCGATGATTTCCAGCGCCGTTGCGCGCGCGGCGAGGATATTGGCATCGATCACTATGCGGCATCGTCACCGGCCGAATTCTTCGCGGTGTTGAGTGAAATTTTCTTTGAACGGCCAGACTTGTTGCAGCGCCACTATGGAGCGGTCTTCGAACAGATGAAGCACTATTACCGGCAGGACCCACTACCGCGTCTGCACTGATCGGATCCTCCCCGGGCGGTTTCACGTTGACAGATAGAGGGCAGGTAAAGGGGACAGACCACGTTTCTTGAACTTGGCCATGGCCTGCCGACTTTGCCTCGGAAAACGTGGTCTGTCCCCGAATTATGTCCCGAATTATGTCCCCGAATTACGAATTACATGGGCGAACCGCGGCTATGGCAGCCGGGATTCGCCAAACAGCGACGAGAGCCATTGCCGGTCGATAGCCTCGAGCCTGCGCCCCCGATGCCCGACCATGGTTTGCGCGGCGACCATGGCATTGACGATTGCCTCTTCGGTGCTTTCCACGGTGGCCCTGAACAGCGGGTCGATCGCTTCCGCCGGCAGCAGCGACATCGTTTCGGTGGGATCGTCGCCGCCGGCTGGTGTGCTGCGGGCCGTGCTGAAAGCAATGAACAAATCCCCCGAACTGTTATTGCCCGGGGTGCCGGTGCGCCCCATGCCGAGCGCGCAGCGCCGCGCGATTCGTTGCAACTGTAGCGGTAGCAAGGGCGCGTCGGTCGCAATCACGACAATCAACGAGCCGGAATCGTCACCCGGGTTTGGCGCGGGTCCGGCAAGCTCCCCGACCGGGACGCCGCGAATGGTGAGCTCGTCGCGCCGTCCGAAATTGGCCTGCACCAATGCGCCGAGGGTGTAGTTTCGATTACCGATCGACAGCAGCCGTGACGCGGTGCCCGTGCCGCCCTTGTAGGCATAACAGCGCATGCCGGTACCGCCGCCGACATTACCCTCGGCGAGCGCGCCGCCCGCGGCATTGTCGAGCGCCTCGCACACGTGCGTGGCGTTGATGTGGAAACCGTTGATGTCGTTCATCACATCGTCGCAGGTTTCGGCTACCACAGGCAGCAGCCACGGGTCCTGGGCTGCTTCGTACTCCGGTCGGCGCGTCAGCCATTGCAGGCAGGCATGATGGACCATGCCGACGCTGTGCGTATTGGTGAGCAGGATCGGGCCGGTAAAGGTACCGGACTCGTTGATCCAGTGCGCGCCTGTCATCTCGCCATTGCCGTTGAATGATGATATCCCGGCCCAGGTCGGTGCAAACAGGTGTTCGTGCGCGCAGGGTAGAATCGCGGTAACCCCGGTGCGCACCGCGACCGGTCCTGTGGCGTCGGCCGCCAGGTCGTCGAACAGGGTTTTATACCCCACGCGAACGCCGGGCACGTCGGTGATTGCATTCGCTGCGCCGGGTTGCCCGCTAAACGGAATCCCGAGATCGCGGGCTCTGCTGTGTTGAGGCATGGTTCGGGGCATGGCGGTGGTCTCGTGAGTTGAATGCAGTATACCGATTTGTTTTCTTATATAGGGGACAGACCACGATTAATTTGGTTAGTTGGGGGAATAAACGTGGTCTGTAATTCAGGGGACAGTATCACTGCTGTCCCGTTAACTTTCAAATTAACGCCATTTGATTAAAGCCGGGAGGCCTCTGCTTGGGCGGTGCGCCTTGTAGAAGAGCTGGTAGATCCCTTTTTTCGAACAGATTGACCTGCAATAACCTCAGTATGGTTTGCATGCTTTTCTTCAGCCCCGATTGGAATTTGATGAAGGCCAGAATCAAATAGACGCACAGCGCAATCCAGATCTGGGTGAGCACTGCGTTCTTACTAGTACCGACAAAGGATTTGATCTTCAGGTTCTGCTTGATCCACTTGAAGAACAATTCCACCTGCCATCTGGATTTGTAAATATCCGCGATGGTCTTTGCGGCCAAATTGAAATTGTTCGTTAGGTAATAATATTGCTGCCCGGTTTCCGGGTCCCGGTAACCCACCCGCCGCATAGGGATTGGACATTTTTTGGATGTCAGCTTCCCACGGAAGGCAATCGTCTGATCGCTGGTTAGCCCTTGTTTTTTGCTGACCGGTCGACGCTCGACAACGCGATAATCTGCAGCTTTCTTGAGTCGTGTTACAAAGAAAATACCTTTATCAGTCAGTTCCTTATACCACGCGTAATCGTTGTATCCCCGATCGATGGCAATGATGCTCCCCTTGGGGAACTCCATCATCTTTCCAACGCCAATTTCATAGATGTTGCCTTCGGTCACCGTCACAAATTCCGGCAGGTACCCCGCGTGATTTAACCCGACATGTAATTTCACCGCGCCTTTGCTGTGATGAAAATCCGCCCAGGGAAAAACGCTCAGACATAAATCGATCACCGTCCCATCCAGCGAATACAACGGGTTCCTAAATCTGAAGTCATGTCCCGGCGCCATCGTTTGGCAACGCTGTAACAGTTTCCCAAATAATGCTTCGTACAAAGAATGGGGCTTGTTCTCATTGAGCCGTGCGAAGTTGGAGCGCGAGAGTTTCGAACATCCCAGGTGATATAGACGGTGTACCTGGCTGGCAACACATTCGACGATATCCCGCAGGCTGCAACGCCCGGTCAATTGTGCAACAACCAGACAGGTAAATTGCGACCAGCGGGATGCTTTTCGAAACGATCGGCCCGAATGATGTCGATTTGCGAGGGCCTCGAATTCATGTCTCGGAACTAACTTTAGGATTTGTGCAAGGATCGTATTACAATGTGCCACGGCCTGATTCTCCTTTTTGATTCAACAAGTTATAAGCAAACTCATTGTATCAAATAGGCTAGGAATCAGGCCGCCTCATTTCCAGTTAACGGGACAGCAGTGGGACAGTATACTTAATTCATTGCATTTGGTTTGGGGCCGGGCCGTTTGGGTACCAGGGGTTTACCGGTTTGTTGCTCGAGGGCCTGGATGAACTCGATACTGCCGAACGGACGGCCGGTTCGGTTGTGCTGGCGGATCGACTCGATCGTGTCGTTCAGGTTGACGCTCGACAGGTAGGCGCTCCAGTCGGGAACCCGGTCGAGCATGGGTTTGACGGTGACCAGGCTGTCGCCAGTGCCTTGCAGATGTGCGCGAACGCTGGACCAGGGCCAGTCTCCGGGGCGTCGACATAATCTCGCGGTAACCGGGTTACGCTCGACATAGCGCACGGTGGCCAGCAGGTAGTCGTCCTCCATCAAAAAGGAATGAAATCGTTCCTGCCACAGATGCCCTCGCCAACCCTTGCGCAAATTGATATGACGGGTGTAGTGTCGATGTGTTTCCCCAAGGGGCGCTCTCAGGCCGTCGTCGGTGCTCGGCACCATTACCAGGTGCACGTGGTTGGGCATCAGGCAATAGGCCCAGATTTCGGTTTCGGCTTTCTGTGCGAATTCGGATAACAAGGCCATGTAATGGCGATAATCGGCTTTGCTGAAAAAAGTTCGCTGGCGGCGATTGCCGCGCTGGGTGACGTGATGGGGAAAACCGGGTACGACGAGACGTGGCATTCTGGCCATAACTTACCTCCCTGTAAGTCGTTCAATCGCGATGATGTTATCACGAGATGCCGGCCGAGCCATTGCAATTAGGTATACTGTCCCCCGAATTTAATTAGGTATACTGTCCCCCGGACAGATTGTAGAGGACAGACCACGATTAATTCGGTCCCTGGTCGAACGGTGAAATAGACCCGGTTTGTCGCTGTCGTTTCACATCAAACTAGCTGCGACTAATGTGGACGCCGCTAGTTCGATAGATGCCTTAATAATTATTTCGCCAATTAAAGGAATACCAGAACATGAAAGTATCGAGAGTACTCATTAGCTGTAGCCTCGCGCTTATGCTGTTTGGCTGCGCGAGCGGCAATAAATCCGAACTGAGCGCAGGAATTGACCCCGAACCGGCGGTTGCCGAGGCGGCAGATTTGATGATTCAGGCTGAGAAGTACCAGGCCGACCTGTTATCTTTCAAAGAATATACCACGGCAACGCAGAACTTGAACAAGGCCCAGAAAGGTTTGTCTGGCGGTTACGAAACTATATACATACTGGACAAGGCGCAACTGGCCACCGTCAATTTCAAGCAGGCGATCAAACAAGCCCTGGACAGAACGCCAAACGCCACGCGTATACTTGAGGCCCGCCGGTCTGCGCTGAACGCCGGCCTGAGAAACAGCGACGCACTGGTAGCGGGTTTGGCTGATGTCGACGACGACCTGAGAGACGATACGGACAACTTTTCGAAGGCCCTCGAACCCAAGGTATTTTCGTCGTTTCAGAAGAAATACCTCGCGCTGGAAATCAAGGCAGTCCAGTTCGCGGAGCTGAACGCGATTGAAAATTCCATTCAACAGGCTGTCCGTGCGGATGCCGATGATCTCGCGCCGAAGTTGCTCAGGCAGGCATTGCTGGATGTCAGCGAGGCCGAGAATCTGATTGCGCAGAGCCCCCGGGATCGCTCGGTGCATGAGAAAAGCGTTGACGACTCCATGGCCAGTTCGGTTTTGCTGACCGATGTTATGGCCGTTATCCTGAACGCTCCGGGAACACCGGAAAATGTTGCGTTGAAAATAGTTCAGCAAAACAGAGAGCTGGCAAAGCTGTCCCAAAACCTCGGTAATTTGGAGCAAGACCTGAAGGAAACTGAGTCCAGTTTAGAAATGTCCGAGAGTTCGCTAATGGCCCAGGACCAGGAATTGAAGGCGACGCGGTCGAATTTGGTTGAATCCGAGAGTGCCTTGATGAAGAAAAACCAGGCTCTGGAATCAAGCTCGATCCAGATCCGTTTCCAGAATGCCATGGACGAGGCGATAAAACAGTTTTCCGGCGATGAAGCAGAGGTGTACCAGCAGGGAAACAAGCTCATCTTCAGGCTCAAGCGGATCAATTTTGCAACCGGGACTTCGTCTCTTCCCGTAACTTCGAAGCCGCTGCTGTCGAAGATCAATAACATCATCAAATCCCTCGGTGCCGAAACCGTTGAGGTGCAAGGGCACACCGATTCGGTCGGTTCTGATAGTCTGAACATGAGTCTTTCGACCAACCGGGCAATTTCGGTGGCTCGTTACCTGTCCTCGCTTGGTGGTGGTTACAAACTCCGATATATAGGCTATGGGGAGACCAGACCTATTGCTTCCAACGAGACGGTCGAAGGGCGGGCAATCAATCGTCGGGTCGATCTGGAAGTAACTGCTAAAGAAATCAGCGGCTAGCTAGAGTCGAGATTCGCGAGATCCGGGGACAGTATACCTAAATGGATTTAAGCATACTGTTCCTGTAATCGCCTCAGCGGTTTTCTGCAAGCAGTGACCGCGCAAAAACGCCGCAAATTCTTGAAGGCCAATGTTAGTCAATAGGGGACAGACCACGATTATTTCGTTTCCCGTTCGGAAATTTGGGGACAGTTTACCTTATTCAATTTTCTCGTCGTTGATTAGCTAGACTGTAACCAGGTTTCCAGTGCAGGATGGCAGGCAACCACTTGCCCGTAATCAATTAAGTATACTGTCCCCCGAATTCCCCCGACTTCTCGGGAAGCCGTGATCAGGGCCCATACTCAATCGGGTATCCGTTTTGCTGCCACCAGCGGACGCCCTCGTCGAGAACGACCGCATTCTCAAAGCCGGCGCTTTTCAGTGCGTCGGTCAGTTGATCCGAGTATTTGTGCGGGCAGGCGCAATAGGAAACGATCCAGGTGTCGTCTTCCGGTAGCAGCAGCATGATCGAATCCGGATCGTAGGCGGGCGCCGATACGGCACCCGGTATGTGCGCCAGGTACCAGTCCGACGGCGGTCGCGCGTCGAGCAGGATCAGCCTGGCCCCGTCGCGCATCGCGGCATCCAGTTGCTGCGCCGATACGTAGCGGCCTTCACGCAACGAAAACTGCGGCGGCGGCCCATCCGGATTCAGCACCACCTCCGGGAATTCGATAGGCACGGGCAGCTCCAGCCGTTGCGGGGGTTCCCGCTTCCAGCTGCGGATCAGGGCCACCAGGTTGTCGATCGCATCAGCGCTCAGATGCTCGCCGAAGGCCGCCATCGGAGTGCCGCGACGGCCATGCGCTATGGTCCGGCGAATTTGCTGGTCGGTAACGATGGCGAGAAATTCAGGGTTGTTGAGGCTGATGGCGGTGACGCCCTGGCCGTGCTCGCCATGGCAGGCCGTGCAGAACTGGTCGTAGGTCCCGCGCCCCGTCACGGGATCGCCGAGTACGGGGTTGGTGTCGAGCTGAGCCACCGGTTCACGTTGCCAGCTGCGAATGAGCAGCACCAGGGAATCGATATCTGCATCGTCGAGCGGTCCGCCGTACAGGCTGGCGTGCGCCGCCATGGCCGTTCCCGGGCGCCCCTTGGCGATACTTTTACGCAGAAACCCGTCGCTGACGGAGACCAGGAAATCCTGGTTGGCCAGCGCACTGGCGTTATCCGCGGCGTAACCTTCGCCGTGCTCGCCGTGGCACATTGCGCAGTACTTGCTGTAGACCTGAGTGCCGCGCGTCAGCGACACCGCGTCAGCGGACGTCGAACCCTGCGTTGCGGACAGCTTTGCTCCCGCCTGCGCGGCAGTGCTAGCCACCAGTGCCGCGCTGAGCGCGAGGCGCGCCCATGTCATCCAGTTACCGGCTTGATCGGTTTTTTTCACGCGTATCCTCGCCGTCCAATCGCCGGGCGACATGCCCGACAGGCCAGACATTATCGCACAGGCCGGGAAACTTTCTGCGCGGATTAGACCACGCATTGGGAGACAATTTACGTGAACCACGTGCGGTGACGGGACGCCGTTCGAGCAGGTATCGCGGTGCGGGGTTGGTGACACGCGCGCGGCAGGCGATTCGATGCGCTAGCCTGTGATCGATTAATCCTCGGGCTTGTTAAAATCGACGATGCGGGTGGTTGCCCCGTCGTCGCTGAATACCGGTAAATCGGGATCTTTCTTGCCGCTCAGTTCGCGTTCACGCGCCGAGATCAGGGCGAAACAGCCGCGGATATCCTCGATGGTCCCGGGTGACAACGGGCTTTGCATGCCGGGTAGTGGCGTGACGTCGCGCACCACACTGGCCAGTACCTGGCGCACCTGAATCAGTATGCGGTGCTCGAGGGTCAGTTCACCGGAATTATCGTCTTGCTCGGACATCTTGCCCTTCCCTCCTGTCAAAGGTTATTGCTTCCACGCCCGGATTGCCGGGTCAGCTGACTGCTATCCTGCCTAATCCGCGGCCAAAAATATGTATCCTCGAAGGTATAGGGTGGCGATTTGCCAGGCCACGCACCGGTCTCCAGTGCAGCAAAGCAGCAAAGCAGGCAAGCAGTCGACCGTCACTAAACTGGTATACTGTACCCCCGAATTATCGAGCGGCTACCTCGACTAACCAGTTCAACAGCAGCAGTGCGCTGACCGGTGCGCGCTCCGCAGCGATCTACCCACCGGGGCAGACCGTATGACTAACCCGTGAAACCCTTACGTACCCGAGAGCTAACAAATGAACGACAACGAATACACCCCACCCAAAGTCTGGACCTGGGACAAAGAAAACGGCGGCGAATGGGCCGGCATCAACCGCCCGATCGCCGGACCCACCCATGAGAAAGTGCTGCCGGTGGGCGATGCGCCCCTGCAACTCTACTCGCTGGGCACGCCCAATGGCATCAAGATCACGGTTATGCTGGAAGAATTGCGGGCGTTAGGCAAGACGGATGCCGCCTACGACCTGCACAAAATCAGGATCGGCAAAGGCGAGCAATTCGGTTCCGATTTCGTCAAGCTCAACCCGAACTCGAAAATTCCGGTACTGCTCGACCAGTCCAAATCATCTCCACAATCCGTGTTCGAATCCTGCGCGATCCTGATCTACCTGGCGGAAAAGTTCAGCGCCCTGCAGCCCGAAGACGTGGTCAACCGCACGGAATGCCTTTCCTGGCTGTTCTGGCAGGAGAGCAGCGCGTCCTTCCTTGGTGGTGGCTTCGGCCATTTCTACCGCTATGCACCTTACCCGATGGAATACCCGATCAACCGCTATACCATGGAAACCAAGCGCCAACTGGACGTGCTGGATCGCCACCTGGCTGAGCGTGAATACATGTGCGCCAGTGGCTATTCGATCGCCGATATCGCGATCTGGTCCTGGTACGGGCGCCTGGCGATGGGCGACGTTTACGACGCGGAGGAGTTTCTGGATACGGCTGCGTACACGCATGTGCTGCGTTGGGCCCGGGCGATCCTCGAGCGGGAGGCGGTACAGCAGGGGTTGGCGGCTGCCCGGTAATCCGGCCGCAATTCCGCCCAATTCCGGGGACAGTATACCTAATTCAGTTTTGTCATCGACGATTCGCTCAACTGCGACCAGGTTTTCAGTGCAAGATGGCTGGCAATCAGTGGCTCGCTTTTAATTAAGTATACTGTCCCCCGAATTCCTCTTTCCCGAGTGCAATTGATCCAGATCGGATTTTCAATCATCCGTTTGGGTAACAATATCTGTATGGCCGACAAGATATCATCACTCCCGAGCGCTGCGCTTTACCAGATCTGCGACCTGGGAAAGCTTAAATTCAAAACTACCGCGGATCTCGAGCCACTGGCGTACCCGCTCGGCCAGCAGCGTGCCCTCGAGGCGATCGAATTCGGCATTGATATCGAGCAGCCAGGGTTCAACCTGTTCCTGGTCGGCCCCACAGGCGTGGGAAAACAGGAACTGGTCCAGGAAGTGCTGTCGAAGCGTGACAAAATCGACGATTCCCGCGCGGACTGGTGTTATGTCAATAACTTCGCCAATCCGCAAAAACCACGCGTTTTAAAACTGCCGCCGGGGCTCGGTCAGAAGCTGCGCCGGGACATGGAGTCGCTGGTGGAGGATTTGCTGACGTCGTTGCCGTCTTCGTTTCAAAGCGACGAATACCGCAACCGCCTGCAGGAAATTGAACAGGAGATTCAGGATCGGCAGGAGCACACGTTTGGCGAACTCGACCGCAAGGCTGCGAAAAAAGGCATTGTAATCGTGCGCACCCCGGGTGGCTACACGATGGGTCCGGCCGTTGACGGCAAGCCGCTCGATCAGGAGGAGTACGCGAAACTTGACGACGACGAAAAACAGCGTATCGAGCGGGAGATCGTGGAGTTGCAAAAGGAGTTGCAGGCTATTATTCGCGACATTCCGCTGGTCCAGCGTGAACATCACCAGCGCATCAAGGCGCTGAGCGAGGACATCACCCGGCATACCGTGGAACAGCTGATCGCCTGGATGGAAAAAAGCTATCACGATCGCCCCGAAATCATCGAATACATCGGCGAGGTCAAGCAAAATGCGATCAAGAACGTCGCTGCCTTTCTGCCCTCGGAGCAGACTGGCGATGCTGACAACATTACCAGTCGCGTCGCCGAGTTCCATGCTTACAGCGTCAATGTCATCGTCGATAACGCCGATACCGAGGGTGTGCCGGTCGTCTTCGAGGATAATCCGACCTATCAAAACCTGATCGGCCGGGTCGAGTATGTCTCGCAGATGGGGACGCTGATTACCGATTTTACCCTGATCAAGCCTGGTGCGTTGCATCTGGCCAATGGCGGCTACCTGATCCTGGACGCGCACAAGTTACTCACCCATGGATTTGCCTGGGAGGGATTGAAGCGGGTGCTCAAGTCCGGTGAGATTAAAATTCAGTCACTCGAACAGATGCTGAGCCTGGCGAACACGGTGTCGCTGGAACCGGAATCGATTCCATTCAACGTCAAGGTTATCCTGATGGGCGAAACCAGGCTTTACTACCTGCTGAGGGCCTACGACCACGAGTTTGACGAACTGTTCAAGGTCGCTGCGGATTTCGCTCGCAGCACGCCTCGGGATGAGGCCAATGTGCATGATTACGCGCGCATGCTGGCTGCGCTACAGCGCGACTGTGGCATCCTGCCGCTGGACCGCGACAGCGTTGCCAGGATCATCGAGGAGGCGTCGCGTACGGCTGGCGATAAGGAAAAACTGTCACTGCAGCTACACGATATGCGCGACCTGCTGAGCGAGGCTGGCTACTGGGCCGCAAAAGAAAAGCATAAGTTCATCAAGCGGGTCGATGTCGAGCGTGCGCTGGACCAGCAGCGTTACCGGCAGGATCAGTATCGTGAGCTGTTGCTGGAGCAGGTGTTGCGTGGCATCAGGCTGATCGATACCGAGGGCACCAGGGTTGCCCAGGTCAATGCGTTGTCGGTGGTGCAGGTCGGTGGTTACGCCTTTGGCCAGGTGTCGCGCATTACCGCCACGGCCCGGCTTGGTCGCAGCGGCGTGGTTGATATCGAACGCGAGGCCAAGCTCGGCGGCGAGATTCATTCCAAGGGCGTTATGATCCTGTCGTCTTACCTGGCCGACCACTACGCCGCAAATCAGCCATTACCGCTGGCGGCGAGCCTGGCGTTCGAGCAGTCATATGGCATGGTGGACGGTGACAGCGCATCGGCTGCCGAACTGTGCGTGCTGTTATCCGCTATCGGTAAGATTCCATTGCAGCAATCCATTGCCGTTACCGGGTCGATCAATCAGTTGGGCGAGATCCAGGCGATCGGTGGGGTAAACGAGAAGATCGAGGGATTCTTCGATATCTGCGCGGCGCGCGGCTCCGGTGAAACGCATGCGGTGATCATCCCGGCGGCGAATTGTGTGCACCTGATGCTGCGGCAGGACGTGCGCAGCGCGGTCGACAAGGGCGCATTTAAAATCTTCCCGGTAGCGCGCGTCGAGCAGGTGCTGCAATTACTTTCAGGGATGGCGCCCGGCGAGCTCGATGACGACGGTAACTACCCCACCGACAGCTTCAACTATCGAATTCAGCGGCGTATCAAAAAGCTGCAGGATATGCAGAAAGATTTCGCCAGCCCGTCTGCCCCTGCGGAGACCTGATGGCGAAGCAGTCACGCAAACATCGGGGCAGGGTGGTATTAGCGGCCGACGCCGGCAGCTATTCCGTCACCAGCGTAAACCTCGCGGTCGCGATGGCGGCGTCTGCCGGCAGCCTGTTACAGGGGCTGTTCGTCGAAGACGAGGATCTGCTACAGATTACCGGGCTGCCCTGCTCGCGGGAAATCACCTTGACCACGGCAACCGAACGCAGCACCAGTAGCGAGCAAATGCAGCGTTCGCTGCGCCTGGTGGCACATCAGTTCCGGCAGACGTTGCAGCAGCAGGCGCAAGCCTTTCAGGTATCCTGGCGTTTCGACACCTTGCGCGGCCGGGTTCAGGACGTCGGGCTGCAGCCGGCGAGTGACGTGACTTACACCATCCTGGCAAATCCGTCGGCGCAGCGGCTGCGATCCACGCGGCCGCAACTAGCACGAAAAATATTGTTGCTGGGCGATACATCGAAGGCACTGGAGCTGGCGTTGAAAATGTTGATCGAGCGCTACGGGCACGAAAACATCGAGCTGACCCTGGTTGCGAACGAGCCTGGCGATGGCAAAAAGTCTGGTGAAGGGCGCTGGAGGCGGCAGTATGGCCATCGCATCACGTTGGTCGGATTACCCTTGCAAGAACTGCTGACGCGCCTCGGCCAGCGCCGCGCAGATTTCGATTTCGCGATACTTGCCGGGTACGACCGGGACGAGGACAAGGCGCTGCTGGTTAAAGCCCTGCGGTGCCCGATCATCCTTATAGCCTGAAGAATAAAAAGGGCCAGTGTCGAAATTAAATGAGATGCAGGGTGATTTTTATGCTGCCGAATTACTCCGTCCCGAAATCAGCTGCAAGCCTGTTTGCTCCTCCGTGAAAGTGACTGCGGCAGATAGAGTGCCAGCGCATCTAATTTATGGTAATCGTATTTCAAAAATTCCGGGTAGAGTAAACGGTCACCATAACTCCATGACGGTTACTCCCGCCCGAAGAGCCGGCGCGCGTTTTCCACGCTGATCTTGCGTCGCACGTCTGCGGGCAGGTCTGCGAGCCAGGTGCGATGCCAGGCGATCAGCTGCTCGAAATGATCCCAGCCGTCGTCGGCGAGATCCCAGGATTGTGTGCGCGTGACCCGCCAGACGGGATCGGTGCCGGTGACGAAACGGTCCGGGTAGTCGAGCACCAAGGCGCGCCATTCGGGCCGCAGGCGGCCGTCTTCGCCGGCCAGTCCGTCGTAGCGCCACGGATCGCGCGCGGAAAATTCCATCCAGGCGTTCGGGCAACCCTTGATGATGCGGCGGATATGTATCGCCTGCAGATTACCGCCGGCGTGTGCGAACAGGATGTCCAGCGACGGGTAACGGCGGCAAATTGCCAGGAATGCCGCTTCATTGCCCGAGTCGATGTGTATCAGCACCGGCACCCGGTACTCGCCCGCGAGTGTCATCAACTGCACAAACACGGGGTTATCGGCGCGTGGCGGAAACCCGGCCATGAAGTGAATCTCGCCGATTCCGTGGTAGTCGCCGGCTCTTAGCCCCGCCTCCGCCCTGGCGACGACGCGCGGGTCCAGGTGCCAGTCGCGGCGCCCCAGTTCGTGGATATAGGGCGAAAACAGCGGGACGACGCGGCCGCCGGCAGCGCGGGCGAGTTCGAGCGCGAGTTCGGACGGCGTTCCCGCGGCGACCGCGAATTCGACCCCTGCTGCCGCCAGCTTCTCGACAATGCGCCCGGCGTCGATCAGTTCCCGCTGGTCCCAGTTGAAATGCACATGCACATCGGCGAAGGGTTGTGCCGTGATTGCCGCACCAGACCATGCGAGTATGGCGCCAGCGGCAAGTCCGCGCATGAAGGGACCCGGTGCTGTCATTCCCGATTCCGTCTGTTGAATAGGTCGATTACCATCCCGGGGCAGTATACTCAACTTTTTCAGGACGGAGGAATGTGAAAATAATCCCTCTCTTTTTCTCTTTATGATTTTTTGGAGGTAGCGCCATCAATACCATCAGTATTCTGGGCAGCGGCTGGCTCGGGCTGCCGTTGGCCGAGCGTTTCGTTGCGCAGGGTTATCGGCTTAGAATATCGACTACGTCCGCCGAACGCCTGCCGGCGCTCGCCGCATTGCCAGGCGAAGCCTGCATCGTCGATATCAGTAAACCCCTGGACGATATCGATGCGTTTCTGCAGGCGGACACGCTGATCGTCAACATCACCTCCAAGGACATCGATGGATTCGAGCGCCTGGTGCGGAAAATCGAAGCATCCGGGATCGAGTCGGTGCTGTTCGTGAGTTCGACTTCGGTGTATCCGGATAGCTGCAAAGCCGTTTCTGAAGCGGCGGGTGAGGAGTCGCCGGATCATCCGCTGATCATCATCGAAACCCTGTTCCGGCAAAGCGCGCAATTTCGCACGACTGTCGTTCGCTTTGCCGGGCTGATCGGCGGCAGTCGCCACCCGGGCCGGTTTTTTCGGGGTGGAAAGACCGTCAAAAACCCTAATGCCAATGTCAATCTGATCCATCGCGACGACTGCATCAACATACTCGAGCGCATCGTCGCCAACGATATCTGGGGTGAAACCTTCAACGCCTGTGCCGATACACACCCGAGCAAGCGGGAATTTTATTCACAGGCGGCAAAAATGGCGGGCGTGCCGTTACCGCATTTCGAGGATAGCGCCGATCGCACTTTCAAGATCATCGACAATCGCAAGCTGAAACTCGTTCTCGGTTATGAATTCCTGCACTCGGATTTGATGGCTATTCGCTTCGACGAAAACTGACAGGCACGGACGCCTTGAGCGACAGAGCTCGAGCGGCGAAATAGGAAACAGGACTGGATGGCACTTACTTCAGGGGCTCAAATCAATTTCGAGTCATTCCCGATTTCTGTTGAGTCATTCCCACGAACGTGGGCATCTTGAAAAAATAGGGGACAGACCACTATTATTCCTTGCAACCAGCCAAATTAAACGTGGTCTGTCCCCTATTTCCCCTACCGATTTCTACTTTGCGGAAATGGGAAGGCTGCCCGCGTCCGTTGACGAACTTCAGTCGATTCTGGCTTCTCGCTTGAAACCGATCTGGCCGAGAAACCAGATCATGGGGCACCAGCGCGTAAACGCAGACTGCATCAGGTTGAGCGCAACAAATACTGTAAACGCCAAAAACCAGGGTGATACCAGGTAACCGAGCACCACGCTGGCGAAAACGAAGAACCCGGCAATCAGTCGTAAGCCTTCATTAATAGTCATGTTCGAAACTCCTTATATGCCATATTCAGATTGTATCCAGACGGTGCCGGTCTTCGGTATGATCCAAATCAACGGGGCTCAAAATAAGCGGATATCAGGGCCATGGGTGCCAGCGGGGGCTGCCGATAGCGCTGCAGGGCGCTGCAAGGGCCTGGTGATGTGCGGGGGAAATAGAGGAAATAGGGGACAGACCAAAATTATTCCTTGCAACCAGTCAAATTAAACGTGGTCTGTCCCCTATTTTCCCCCTATTTCACCTATTTCCCAATTACCGTTAGCCAACGCGCCGCAGTATTCGATCCAGCATTCGATCGCTCAGCACGCGCTTTAACCAGGTGAACAGGTAGGTTGGGAAGGTGACCGGGTAGCGGATCCTGGGTCGTCTGCTCTCCAGTGCGTGCACCACACGTTTTAACACGGCCTCCGGTGGCAAGGTAAAAGGCTGTACGTTGCCGCTCGTTTCAAAGCGTTGAATCATTTTCTGGTAGCGTTCGCGATGCACACTGCTTTCTACCTCGATGTGTTGCTGGAAAGCGCGATAAGCATTGGCTCGAAACCGGCTTGCTACCGGTCCGGGTTCGATCAGGCTGACGTGAATATCCGTCCCGGCAAGCTCCAGGCGCAGGGTATCGCTGAAGCCTTCGATGGCGAATTTGCTGGCGTTATACGCACCGCGCATCGGCATCGCGGCAAATCCGAGTATTGAGCTGTTTTGAATGATACGGCCACAGCCCTGTGCGCGCATGGCCGGAATGATGAGATTGGTAAGCTCCATCCAGCCAAATACATTGGTTTCGAATTGTTGGCGCATCGCCTCACGGCTGAGATCTTCACAGGCGCCGGGCTGGCCATAGGCACCGTTGTTGAACAGGGCATATAAACGCCCACCTGTCTGCTCCAATACCTGCTCGACAGCTGATTTGATACTTGCCGAATCCGCGTAATCGAGCACCAGGCACTCGATGCCGGCCTGTTCGAAAGGCGCGCAGTCGTCGGGATTGCGAACGCTGGCGAAGACGCGATATCCGTGCTCGTGTAACGCCTTAGCAACACACTCGCCGATACCGCTCGAACAGCCGGTGATGAGGACACTTCGCTTTGCTGTATCGTTAATCTGCGTCACGGCTCATATAGGCAAAATAGCAAAATAGGGGACAGACCACGTTCAATTTGGTGAGTTGACAGGGAATAAAGCTGGTCTGCCCACTGATTTTTTCACAGTGCAAACCGTTCGCGCAGGAAACGGGCGATGCCTTCCTCGTCGTGATGTCCGATGACCGCCGTTGCCGCGGCTTTGATGGCGTCGTTGGCATTGGCCGGGGCGTAAGCCTCGTCGGCGGCTTCGAACATGCTGAGGTCGTTATCGCTGTCGCCAAAACAGATGACGCGTTCCAGGCCCAGTAACTCCTTCAGCGTTTTGATGGCACCACCTTTGCTGGCGTCACTGTGATGGACATCCAGCCAGTGCCACTCGGCACCCTCCCGGGCGAGGCCGGAATACGCCACCAGGTGCGCTTCATCTTCGACGCTGTGCACGACGGCCTTGATGGCATTGGCCGCCCCGATCGAGTTGACATGGGTGACGGCGGCATCTGCCGGCAATTCGTCGAGCGCGCGCACCCGGACATTTCCCTCGATACCGAAGCCCCGAACCAGCTCGAGGTCGGCCTCCGTTTGCAATACCGGGTGGTAAACCGTGCTTTCCTCGTCTTCGTCCAGGGTGAAGACGAACGGCGTCACCCCCTGGTGGATACAGGCCTGGACAACGTTTTCGAGTTCGGCCGCGGTGAGCGTCGTGCTGCTCGAAAACATTTGCTGTTGTGGATGCCAGATCATCACGCCGTTCTTGTAAGCCTGCGGCAGAGGGAAGCAATGGCCTTCCAGTATTGCCCGCGCACCGTGAAGCGTGCGGCCCGTCGCCACCGTGTAGGCAATCTCGCGCCTCGACAACAGCTTCAGCGTTTCGCTGGTGTAATCCGATATCGCCGACCGCCGATTGAGCAGCGTTCCGTCGAGGTCAAAAACAATGAGTTCCATCGATAACAGGCCGTGGGAAATAATAGGTGCTAGTTTCGCTGCTGAGCGCGACCGACGCAACTGCGGGATGGCTTACGTTTCTCCGTCAATATAAATGACAGACCAAAGTTAATTTGGATGGGAACAATTCCAGGGACAGGATACTTAACCTGTCGAGGATGGTCTGGGGCCCATCCCCATTTATTGCGCTATCTCAGTGGGGTCTCTGCCGCGACGGCCTGGCCTCGCAGGTGCTCGCGGTAATACAGGAACATGCCGGAACCCACGATCAGCGACATGCCGATGGCTTCACTCGTCGACGGCACGTCGCTCCAGAAAAGGTAACCGCAGACGATCGATGCCAGCAGGCCGCTGTATTCGAACGGGGTAATCTTCGCCGGATCGGAAATGCGATAGGCCGTGGTCAGCAACAGGTAGGCCAGCGTGCCGATCATGGAAATTGCGACGATGCCTGTATTAATGAACAGGCCATCGAAATTCCAGGCCCGGGTCATGAACTGGATCGATTCGAATTCCGCGGTATCGAAGCCGCCGTCCCCGATGGCCAGGCCCATCGCGCCACTCAACAGCGCGGTCACCATGTACATGAACAGGATCTGCTGAAAGACGGTATCCTTTTCAGAGGTAATCTTGGCGATGATCATCGAAACGCTGTACATGACGGCGCTCGCGATCGGGAACAGGTAAAACGGATTGAACGCGCCAAGCTCAGGCCGGGCAATCAGGATCACGCCGGAGAAACCGATGATCATCGTGATCCAGCGGCTATATCCCACCAGGCTGCCAAAGGCGAAGATGGACAGGATCGTGATAAAGAAGGGGCTGATGAGAAACAACACCGTCGCGTTGGCGATCGGCACCTTGGACTGCCCGAAGTAAAACGCCGAGTAACCGAGGAAAAACAGCAGGCCGCGAAAAATGCTCAGCAGCGGGTAGGCGGAGCCGAATTGCAGTCGTTGACCGCTGAACTTGAGGTAAGCGGCGATCAACACCGCGCCGATGCTGGAGCGGCAGAACAGCACCTGGAATAACGATATGTCGTCGGACAGGAACTTGATGATCACATCCTGCACCGAAAATATCGTCATCGCGACAATAACCAGGATGACGCCCTGCCGGTTTTCCTGCATCGGTTTGAACTCTCAATTATGGAGGCGCTGCACGCTTACGGTCGAAATGCTGAGACGCCTGAACCTCGAACACGCAACGCGTTGAAACACGTCACTTTTATTGTCGCTCTCGTGCGGCGGCGATCACTGGCAAAGCGGAAAGGTAGCATCGAATCGGCGCGACGGATAGCGGCGGAGGAAAAAAAGTTTCGCCGCGCTGGCGGACACGGCCAGCGCAGGAATCCGGTCACTGCCGAGCGGGCGTCCAGTGCGATTGTGCCGGGTTATCGATTGGTGGTGAGACGGCCCCCCGGCCTGCTCGGCACAGGGCGATGCTTCGGCAATTAGCATACTGCCCCTAATGGCACTTACTTAAGAAAATAAACGAATCATCCCGGCCTGCGAGCCGGGGTCTTATGATCGTTGCACCCATATGAGATCCCGGCTCAAGGGCGGGATGACAGCAGTTTAGAGCCTGAGTAAGTGCCATTCTATACTGTCCCCGATGGTACTTACTCAAGGGTGTCAGACCCGCGCAAGCGGCGGTCCGCCGGATTGGTGTCTTGATACTACCGGATAGCAGCTGATTCAAGATTTCCGCTTACGCGGGAATGACCATATTTTTTATCAGGTAAGTGTCGTTGTATACTGTCCCGGTAATTCCCCGCAGCTAAAGCGGCCACCCAGCACGGGCCACCTGATGAACACACATACCGGGGCTTCGATCCTCATCAATGACTGACCTAACCGATCCTGACGCGATTACGGCATCTGTGCGCTACTGGGTGGAGACTGTCGTCGTCGGCCTGAATCTTTGTCCATTTGCGGGCCGGGAACTGCTGCAGGAGCGCATCCGCTTTGTCGTCACCCCGGCGGCAACCGAGGCAGAACTGTTGGCGAGTTTGCAGGCCGAGCTGGAGTTGCTGGATACGAATCCGGCTATTGAAACCACCCTGCTCATTCACCCGCGGGTACTGCAGGATTTTGCCGACTATAACCAGTTTCTCGAAGCTGCCGACGATCTGCTGCGCGCGACAGGCGTGGAGGGCATTTACCAGCTTGCCAGCTTTCATCCGCAGTACCAGTTCGCGGAAACCGCTGCCGATGACGTCGAGAACTACACCAATCGCTCACCCTATCCGATGCTGCACCTGCTGCGCGAGCAGAGCCTCGAACGAAGCATTGCCAATTATCCGGATACGGACCGGATCCCCCTGCGAAACATGGCGCGGATGAAACGCCTGGGGATCGCCAGGCTAAAACAGCTGTTACGGGCCTGTTTCGAGGTGATTGACAAAAATGAGTCGAAATAGACGGGAATAGGAAAAGCCATTGCGAGGATTTTATACCGGTTGATAAATAAATGAATTGCCGCCCGGCGGTTTGCGAGCTCGAGTAGGGTGATCAGATCCTGGGGTCTGGGAAAGTATAGCGGCTGGAGAAGAGGTGAATCACCAACCTCGCTGCCGGTATACTGCCGCCAAAATTCAACGCAGGGAAATAATGCGTGCCGTCGTTTCGCAGTAGTCGCGGAAACCCATATTTCGGTAGAGCTGACGCGCTGCCGGATTGTCGCCCATGACGTGAAGGAAGGGGGTTTCGCCGCGCTGCATCGCGCGGCGAATCAGTTTCAGGGTCAAGCGGCGCGCCAGTCCGCGACCGCGGAAATCAGGGTGAGTGCAAATACCGCTGACCTCGCGCAACGTGCCCGCGTGCATGCGCTCACCGGCCATCGCCGCCAGCCGGCCGTCTTCGAACCAGCCAAAGTATTCGCCCAGCTCGATGGTTCTCGGTCCAAAAGGCCCGGGATTGGTCAGCTGTGCCAGTTCAAGCGCCTGGGCCGCATGCTGTGGGCCAAGGCTGGTCGCCTCGGGAAACTCATCGGCTTCGGGTATCGCTGCCCCCCAGATCATCCTGAACATGACTTTTTCGACATGAATGCGCCAGTCCGCGGGCGCTGCGCCGTTCCATTGCGGACAGTAAAGTTGCTCATCGGGTTTACAACAGGCTGCCAGCGCGTCGAAGTCGGGACGCGCAGGATCGGCAAAGCCGATGATGGGGGAAAAGCCAGCGGCGTATCGTCGCGCATCCTGCGTGCCGGAGGCGTACACGGCGTGCGGACCGGTGAGGGTGAACCAGGTGATGTTGTCGAGTAACTGATTCATCGTCTGGTGCATGCGAAAGCTTGTATTGGGAGGCAGAGATAATAACGGGAATCGGCGTGTTGCGCTAATCGAATTAGGGTGACAGTTTACATATCTCCAATTCAAGTTAACTGTGACAGTAACCCATCTGGACGGTGCGACGATACTGTCTTGATCGACACCAAACGATGTTGCGGCAGTTAAGTGCACTGTCACCCGAATTCCCGCTTGCGGTAGTTAAGTGCACTGTCCCCCGAATTGCGCCCAGTTCAGTATCGAATTGCGCCCAGTTCAGTATACTGTCCCCCGAATTCCCGAATTCCCGAATTCCCGAATTCCCGAATTCCCGAATTCCCGAATTCCCGAATTCCCCTGTCCCCCGAATTCCCCCGAATCCCGAAGCCGGCACGCGGCCATCCTTGCGATCCACAATAAAGTGCGTAATCGGGAGCGTGCATTCGATGGCATACCACGATTAACTCGCGCTAAATTGGCCGAGTCCCGGTTTGAAAATTAATCGTGGTCTGTCCCCGAATAACCCGAATAAATATTAGCGCGCGGCGCCAATTCGCTGCTGATATTGGCTTCATAACCCGATCTATCCCGCTTTTCCAGCATGCGTGTAATTCGCCAGGACGCGATATTTCGGCTATTAAACAGGCCATGCGAAGACTTCTCGTTATTCCTGGCCTGTTATTCGGATTGTTTTTTGCCGGTGGCGGCTTTTTCATGCTATCGGAAACCGCGTTACCGCTGTGGCAAAACTGGCAACGCATGCAGGACTGGCTGCCCAATGAAGCTCGTCTGCTGTCGTTCTCCGCTGCGGAAAACGAAACCCGCGTGCACTACCGTTACCAATACGGTGGTGTCAGTTATCGCGGTCACGGTGTTGGGGTCAGTGAGTTCAAGGACAATATTGGCTCCTGGCATCGGGACATGCAGGCCTATCTCGGCCACATAGTACGCAGCGGCGACATACTGCAGATTTGGGTGGATCCGATGAATCCCGCGCAAGCGGTCATCGACCGCGATATGCGCTGGGGCCTGTTCGCAATGGCCAGCGGTTTTTGCTCGATATTCATCTTGATCGGCCTCGGGGTGATCTACGCCAGTATTCACAGCTCGAACAAATTTCCGGCGCGTCGCCGACCGTCTTTATGGGGCATGCGCAAGTGCTGGCAACGGGCTCAGGCCGACGGTTCATCAAACCTCGGATTTCTGGAATTTTGTCAGCAACATTACGCCGAATCCGAGGAGCCTGGGCTGGACAATACTACGCCGGTCGATTGGCAAAACCGCAAGGGTTGGGAAGCGGCCCGAATTAAATCCGATGCCACCAGGGGGGCCTTGTTTTTCTGGATTTTCGCAGGCATCTGGAATGCAATCAGTATCCCGGTTTTATTTGTACTGCCGCGGGAACTGGATCAGCAAAACTATGCCGCTCTGTTGGTACTATTGTTCCCGGCGGTTGGTGTATTCCTCATCTACCAGGCAATTCAACGCACCCTGGAATATCGCCATTTCGGCCGAGTTTTGTTCACCATGGATCCTTTTCCCGGGGCGATCGGTGGGCATGTCGGTGGCACTATCCAGGTCAAAAACCTGGACTACCAGCGTGCCAGAGAGGCGCGCAATCTGTCGGTGACATTGGAATGCGTTTACAGCTACATCTCCGGCACCGGTGAAAACCGCTCGCGCCGCGAGTCGATCAAATGGGCCGAACGCGGACAACCCAAAATCAACAATACGATCGAGGGCGTTAACCTGGCGTTTCGTTTCGACGTACCGGAGCACTTGCCGCAGGCCGATGTCGAACAAAGCGGCGCCTACCATTTCTGGCGCCTGAGTGTTAGTGCCGAGGTTCCGGGTATCGATCTGAATCGCAGTTATAACATCCCGGTTTTTGCAACGGGTGAGACTTCCGGCAGGATCGGTCACGATATCAGCGCCCAGGCAGCGGCTGCTCGCAAACGGGAAGCCGATGCCGCCGGGTTGGCAATCGCCAGCGGACGGTTTGATATCCAAGGGTTGTCACGCGCGCTGCGTTTGCGTCGGGAAGGCAATCGCATCCAGCTGAAATTCCCGATGTTCCGCAACCGGTTGTTAACGTTGTTTGCCGCGATATTCGCCGGTGGTTTTGGTTTTGCCAGTTATTCGATGGTCGGGATGATGAGCGGTGGTGGTCTGTTTGCTGTACTCATTACTATTTTCGCTATTCCATTCTTTCTGGTTGCACTGGTGGCGGCCTGCGCAACCATTTACCTGCCCTTCAACAACCTGAGTGTCAGTATCCAGCCCGGCGAGGTTTCAGTGTTGCGGCGCTTATTGGTCATTCCTGTCTATCGTCGGCGATTGCACAGAGCCGATATTTCCCACCTGAGTATCAAACGCTCGGGAAGTACGGGTCAGGGTATCGACAAGATCGAGCATTTTAAAATTCATGCGATGGATACGCGAGGCGGTAAGGTAACGCTCGCCGAAGATATCGATGGCGAAGACGTGGCGATGCATTTTCGGGATTTCCTGGCACAGCGCATTGGTGTCGTGGCAAGGTGAAGGTAATTACGGGACCGCTTAACGGCTGTCGCCGGAATTCAGGAAATATTTTTGCTACCAGGCTGGTTTGCAGGTGCGGAATCCGCTGAAGATATTCCAGCGATCGGCCCCAAAAAAGTTGCGGTAACCCCCATGCATCATGCGCCCGCGCGTGGTCCAGGCGCCGCCACGCAATACTTTTGTGTTGCCAAACAAGGTCGTCGAATACTCCGTGTAGGCATCGGCCGAAAATCCGGGGAAGGGTGCAAAGGTGTCATTGGTCCATTCCCAGACATTACCTAACATTTGTCGACAACCAAAAGCGCTGTCGCCGGCGGCATAAGCGGCCACATCGACACAGCCAAGCGCGAGCCCGTCCAGATTGGCAAGGCTGGCGGTGGGCGCATCATCGCCCCAGGGGTAGCGTCGTTTGTTGGCTGACAGATTGCCCTGGTTATCCACTGCGCCCAGGGCGGCAACTTCCCATTCAAGCTCGGTGGGCAATCTTAAGCCTGCCCAGCGGCAATAGGCATCAGCTTCATACCAGCTGACGTGAATTACGGGTTCATTATCGGGCAAGGGTAGTGTTTTATCGAAACGGCGCATCGTCCACTGCCCGCCACCCTGTGGCGTCCAGTAGCCGGGATGCGATAGCTGGTTACTCTGTATCCAGTCCCAGCCGTCGGGGTGCCAGTAAGCCTCTTGCTGGTAACCTCCGGCCGCGACGAACTCTGCATACTCGGCATTGGTGACCGCTGCGCGGGCAATGGAAAATGGAGCGACGTCGACCCCGTGTGCATACTTTTCGTTATCAAACATGAACGCGGCATCTTTCTCTGCGCCGAAGCGGAAATTACCACCGGGCACGTCAACGTATCCGGGAAGCCCAGCTGCACTTCGAAGGCTGGACGCATCGATTGCCGCACTGAAATTCGGTGTTGGATAAGCCAGTGTCTGTCGACCCCAGAGAAAAGCCTCGCAGTGCATATCCTCATGGAAGACGCCGAACTGGTAGATGAAACTGTCCTGTTCGTTTGCTATTGTTCCCGGCAAGCGTTCGCAGAGATTGTCCATCACCGATTGCATATAAGCTTTGGTTTGTCGAAGATCAGGCAGCGGCAATTCCCACCGGGTGTCGTGCGCGACCGTGATCGAATCATACAGGCTATCCGCCTGCTGATTACCCAGAACGCTTTCACGACCGTATAACTGGCGCAGAATAAAGTATTCGTAAAAATACGCGACATGACCGATTTCCCAGCGCAGCGGATTGATCGTGCCATATTTCGGCCCCAGCAATTGATCCTCATCCAGGTCGGCAACCAGTTCATAGGTCCGGTGCCTGGCGTTTTCCAGCATGCCAATCAGATTTGTGTTACTAATAAGGGCGGTCATATCGTGTCGTAAGCTCTGCTTTCATGAAAATTCATCTGGTTACACCTGCCAAAGAAAATTCCAGGAATGGTAACCGTACTTCGGCAACGCGCTGGGCGGGCCTGCTACGGAAAACAGGTCACCGGGTTAATATTGACACCGATTATAATGGAGAACCCACTGACCTGTTAATTGCCTTGCACGCCTGGCGTAGTGCAGCTGCGATTCGGCGTTATCGTGAAGCGAGGCCCGCTGGCCCGCTGGTCGTAGCCCTGGGTGGTACCGACGTCAATACCTTTCTGAAAACGGATCCGCTAACGACCCTGGCCTCGATGCAAATGGCAGATGCCCTGGTTTGTCTGCATGATCTGATCGCAGAAGAACTACCGCTCGAGTTTCGGCAAAAGTTATCCGTGATTCGCCAGTCAGCGCTGCCATTGCCGCGACCGCGAAATCCGTCAAAACGTTCTTTTGATATCTGCGTTATCGGCCATCTACGCGAAGAGAAAGATCCCTTTCGAACTGCTCTAGCTGCTCGCCTGTTACCACCGGAATCGAAAATTCGAGTGTTGCACTATGGCAAGGCGCACAGTCTGCAATGGGCCGCGCAGGCAGAGGTAGAAATGCGCGCCAACCCGCGATATCGATGGCAGGGAGAGGTATCTGCCGGACAGGTTCGCCAGGCTTATATGCGGGCGAATCTGATGGTGATCAGTTCGCTTCAGGAAGGAGGTGCCAACGTGGTTTCAGAAGCACTGGTTGCGGGTGTGCCCATTATTGCCTCCGACATCAATGGCAATATTGGATTGCTGGGCCGCGACTTTGCCGGTTACTTCCGGGTCGGCGACGAGATTTCCCTGGCCGCACGCATACGCCAGGCTGAAGTCGACGAAAGTTTCCTGACATCACTCGAACAACAGGGCAGAGCGCTTGCGCCGCTGTTTACGCCAGATCAGGAATCGGCGGCCTGGCAAAAGGTTCTGGCTGCCGTTACCTGATCAGTCTGACCGGTTCAAGGTTTGCGCCCTGCGCCTTTACCCGGCCAACAATAGCGGCCTGACCATAGCCGCGTTTGATCAATTCATGCAAACAGGCATCGGTGTTATTCGCTGGCAGGCTGGCCAGCAAACCGCCTGATGTTTGTGGATCGAAAACCAGCGGATATAAAGGACTGGTGATTGCCTCTTCCCTATTGGCAATGGCTCGACGCAGGCGCAGGTTAGCTGGTTGCAGCGAGCTCAAAATTCCCATGGCAACGGTTTCAAGCGCTCCGTCGATGAGTGGTAACGCGGCTAAATCTATCTCAACATCAACAGCGGAGGGTTTGATCATTTCCACCAGATGTCCGAGCAGCCCGAAACCAGTGACATCGGTACAGGCAGTCGCACCGTGCGCATACAAGGCTTCAGCGGCCTGTCGATTGGACTGGATCATCGATTTAACTGCATCCTCTATCCAGCGACCCCTGGCTTTGTGCTGCATGTCAGCGGCAAACAGGGTGCCGGTACCCAGTGGCTTGGTCAGCACCAGCAGATCGCCTTCGCGCATTCCGCCCTTACGCAGAATCTGCTCCCGGTTTGCGACGCCATTCACCGCGAAACCCAGGGCCAGTTCGGCGCCCTCACTGGTATGTCCACCAACCAGCGCGGCGTTGGCATCATTTAGAACCACCATGGCCCCTGCCATGAGTTCTCTGAGTGTGTCCTCCACCTTGCTCTCGATGGCAAAGGGTACTGTAGCAATCGCCAGTGCCGACTGGGCTTCGGCGCCCATCGCGAAAACGTCACTCAGGGCATGATTGGCGGCAATCTGTCCAAAGATAAAGGGGTCGTCGATAAAAGACCGAAAGTAGTCAACCGTATGTACCATGACTTTTCCGGGTGGTACCTCGACGACCGCGGCATCGTCGGGTTCGTGCAGCCCAATCAGGATATCGTCACGTGCTGCGGGTTTAAGATCGGCAATGGCACGACTGAGCACATTGGCGCCGACCTTGGCGCCGCAACCACCACAGCGCATCGCGATGGCAGAGATTTCCTTCAAGGTATCCTGATCGGCAAGTCTTCGATCAAGACTGGAGGCCATCTCGTCTGACATCGATGGCAGTTCCGTGTACTGCTGCATCCAGCGGCGATCGATCCAGTCTTTCCATTTCCACAGCAGGGCTGCTTCGAAGTGCCAGTTGGCTTTGGTTGCGATTGCATACTGGTCGCCACTGCTGATTAAGGCCAACAGGGTTTTTTGCGGTTTGAACGGTTTCAGCGGTCGGTTTAGCAATGCCCTGCGCAAGTTCTGCGCCAGTGGTTGACCTTGCCGGACGGCAAATACACCGGCTTTTGGACGTGGATGATCGATGACATTAACAATATCCCCGGCCGCAAAAATGTCCCTGTGTGAGGTCGACTGTAAACAGTCGCTGGCCTGGATGAAGCCTTCGGCATCGACAGCAAGACCCGACTCGCGCAGCCAGGCGGGTGCGCTTGCTCCGGTAACCCAGAGTATCTCGTCCAGCTCCAGCTTGTCCCCGTCAACTAATTCAAGGCCCAGATCGAACACCTTGATCGCCTCGGCGTCGCGATGAACATGGACTCCCCGTTGCTCGAGAATACGCTCCATTCGGCGTGCAACGCCGACGGGGAAAGCTGGCATGATCTGCGCACTTTTACTGATCAGGTGGAACTCGAGTTGTTCGTTTTGCCGCTGATTTTGCACCAGCAGGGCTTGCAGGCGGAATTGAACAGCCAGCAGTATTTCCACTCCGGCCGCGCCCGAGCCCACCACCGCTATGCGATGGGGCCCCGATTGTTGTAATACACGATCACGCAATTGATGCCATTTATCGACGAAGCGATTGATCGGTTTGACCGGCGTCGTAAATTCAGCGGCACCGGGAACCGTATTGATCTCGGGTCGTGAACCAATGTTGATCGATAAAAGATCGTAACTGACTGGAGGTCGCCCTTCACAGATGACCTTTTTGTTGACGGTATCAACGCGAATAGCGGTGTCATGATACAGCCGGGCGGAGGCAAACTGACACAAAGGCCTCAGGTCGATATGCGCTTCATCGAAACTGTAATGTCCTGCCACGTACCCCGGTAACATACCGGAATACGGCGTTTCTACATCCCTGGCGATTAAAGTCAGGCGTACGCCGGGTATCGGTTTCATGCCGAATTTTTTGAGCACGGCAACATGGCTGTGGCCGCCCCCGATCAATACGAGGTCTTTTACGATGCTGTCCTGGCTGGATTTCATGGCTCTGTTCAGGTTTGTAGGTTTGTTCGACAGGACTGCTTAAGGGTCGCTGCAAATGAATATAGCGTGACAGGCTATCCACGCCGATGGTCAGTATAGCGGTGATAACAACCAACAACATCACCCGGTCGAGTCGAATTGAAAGGGGACGGAGGTATTAAACTTTAACCCCCGTCCCCTTTTATCTCTGGCTGCAAACCAGGTTCCGCTAACTGGTGTGGTAGACCTCCTGCAAACCGTAGACGGGCGTAGGTATATTTTCCATGCGCGCCTTGAGCTGCAGCGACAGGTAGCTTGAATAGTGGCGCGACTGGTGCAGGTTGCCGCCGTGAAACCAGAGCCCTGGTTGCTGGGTCGGCTTCCACATGTTGCGCAGTTCGCCCTCCCAGGGGCCGGGATCCTTGGTGGTGTCCGAACCCATGCCCCAGACCTTGCCGACCTTGTCGGCCACCGCCGGGCTGATCAGCTGAGCCGCCCAGCCGTTCATCGAGCTGTAGCCGGTCGCGAGTACGATCACATCCGCGGCGATCTCGGTGCCGTCGGCCAGCATCACGCCGGTTTCAGTGATGCACTCGGTTTGACCGGTTTTAAGCTTGATGTCGCCATTGGCGATCAGCTCTGAGGCGCCGACGTCGATGTAATATCCCGAGCCACGGCGCAGATACTTGCAGAACAGGCCGCTGCCGTCTTCGCCGAAGTCGAGCATGAACCCGGCTTTTTCGAGCCGATCGTAAAGATCCTTGTCGCGTTCTTTCATTGCGGCATAAACCGGAACCTGCAGGCCGGGCAGAATGCGATAGGGCAGGGAGGCAAAAATCATGTCGGCCTTGTGCGTGGTAACGCCATTGGCGACGGCCTGCTCGGAATACAGGCCGCCAAGCGCCAGCTCCATCAGGGTTTCCGAGCGGGCAATATGCGTGGAAGAGCGCTGCACCATGGTGACATCGGCACCGTGTTCCCACAGGTCGGCGCAGATATCGTGCGCGGAATTGTTGGAACCGATGACTACCGCTTTCTTGCCTGCGTATTTATCACCGCCCGGATGTTTCGACGAATGGTGAATATCACCCTTGAAACTATCCATGCCGGGAATGTCGGGAATGTTGGGCACGGCGGACATGCCGGTAGCCAGCACCAGCTGTTTCGGTTTAAGTACTACGGTTTTGCCATCCCGCTCGACCTCGACCGTCCACTCGCCGCTGGCTTCATCGTACTCGGCCTTTTTGCAGACGGTGGAGCTCCAGTAATTTAGCTCCATCACTTTGGTATACATTTCCAGCCAGTCACCGATTTTGTCCTTG
The DNA here is from genome assembly GCA_022340305.1 of Gammaproteobacteria bacterium. GTDB lineage: Bacteria > Pseudomonadota > Gammaproteobacteria. Next base: position 21,544 of record JAJDOF010000043.1, on the reverse strand, counting down.
GGCGCAAATACCGGCCAATGATCGGGGTAGGGCAGGTAAGGCATATGGTCGTACCAGACCGGGTCGTGCAGGCATAAGGATTTATAGCGATTGCGCCAGCTATCGCCGGGGCGTGGATTTTTCTCAACGATGATCGTGGGCACGCCAAGCTGTTTCAGGCGCGCACCGAGTCCGATGCCGCCCTGTCCGCCACCGATAATCACGCAGTAAGGCTGGTGTTTGTAACCGAGTTCGGCCTCTTCCTGCTGCTTTTGTTCGAGCCAGGTCTTGCGGCCTCGATGCGAGTCGTGTTCGACGCCTCTGGGTCGGGTCGGCCCTTTGGCTTCCTCGTGGCCTTTAAGCTCGTAAGCCGTGGTGAGCAAGGTCCAGGCCTGGCCGTCGGCATTGAGGCGCAGATGACCCTCGCCGCGGCTGGTGGCAGTTTCGAACTTGATCCAGCCCTCGGTGATGCCGTCGGCCTCGGATGCGTCACCGTCCAGGGTCCAGTTAGCGGGTTGCACCGATTCGAGCGTTGCGTCGAGCATCTCGGCAATCTCCATGCGGCCTTCCATGGTTTTCAAGTTCCAGGTAAAACTGACAAAGTCCCGCCAGTAACTCTCCGGCGCGAATAACTCCGCCGCCTGCTGGCTGTCGTTGTTCGCCAACGCGGCATTCAGTTTTGCAAGCCATTCATTGATCGTGTCGTTTGCTGTGCTGGCCATAAGCCCTCCCCCTGGTTGATCAGAAAATTAAATCCCCACCTGCAACGGGTCGAGATAAAGGTTATTTGCTATTTTAAATCTGGCAATGAGTCCCGGTGCATTAAATCATAGCGAGACGCGGAGATAAATCTCAATTCCGGGGACACAATTCCGGGAGGCGGGAGAAACCGCGAGGTTTATTTGTTATTCGAAAATTGTCAAAAGGAGCACCAAACGACCCAGCAAAGGTTGCTCAGGTGGTGGGGTTGTATTTGCGGGCGGTGTTAAAAAAATGTGGGCGACCCGGCGATCGGGTCGCCCACGAGACCTGTTATCAGGCGGCTTCTGCCCGGTGCAGGTAAGTTTCAAGTTCTTCTGCACCACCGATGAAAGCGCCGTTGATGAATATCTCGGGCACGGTGGAACGGCCGCTGACCGCTCGCAGAGTCGCTTCGCTGTAGTCGCGATTCAGTACCAGTTCTTCGAACTGGAATCCGGCATCGCGCAACAGTCCCTTGGCACGTGCGCAGTATTCGCATCCGTTACGCGTAAAGATAGTGACGTCCTTCGGCTTGGCGGCGTTCGGTGCGATGTAATCGAGCATGGTGTCGGCATCAGAAACCTGGAAAGGGTCGCCGGGCAGGTCGGGCTCGATGAACATCTTGTCGACGATGCCGTCCTTGACCAGCATCGAGTAGCGCCACGAGCGCTTGCCAAAACCGAGGTCCTGCTTGTCGACGAGCATACCCATGCCGTCGCTGAAATCGCCATTGCCGTCCGGCAGGAAGGTCAGGTTTTCGGCGTGCTGTTCGCGCTGCCACTCGTTCATTACGAAGGCGTCGTTGACGGAGATGCAGACGATCTCATCAACGCCGTGCTTTTTGAATTCGGGTGCCAGCTGGTTGTAGCGCGGCACATGCGTCGAAGAGCAGGTCGGGGTGAAGGCGCCGGGCAGTGAAAACACGACGACGGTCTTTCCCTTGAAAACGTCATCGCTGGAAAGATTGACCCATTCGTGATCGCGACGGGTGCGAAAAGTGATTTGGGGTACGGGCTGGCCGCTGTGATCTTGTGACATTCTGGTTCTCCTGATGCAGTTAAAAAAACGATTGGTTGAGCACGGAGGGGAGTATGAGGCAGCTAAATAAATAGATAAAATCGTTTATTACGATATAAATGATAGGTTTTGACGATGATTAGGATTTGCTGCTGCGGTGCTTAACTGGCGTTAATCCAAGAATCATCAGGCTGACTTATTGACGTCTTTTTTCCCGTATAACGGTTTTACCGTGTTGGGCAGTTGCTGCATGATTACCTCCGCCAGCGCAGTTAGCGCCTGTTTGCGCGGATAGCTGTTGCGCGACACCAGGCTGACGCGCCGTTCGGCCCCGCGAAACTCGAGCTTGCGGGCCACCACGCCGCTGTCGGTGGTCCAGGAACCGCGCATCGCCAGTGCCGGTACCAGTGTCGAGCCGAACCCGGCGCCGACCAGCTGCAGCAGGGTTTCCAGGCTGGAGGCGCGCAGATCGGCCATGTCTCCACCCTGATCGCGATCCTGCAGGTGGCACAGATCGCGTACCTGCTGTGCCAGGCAGTGTCCTTCAGCAAGCAACAATAATTCAGTATTGTCGAGGTCCTTGCGGGTGATCTGTTCCTTGATGTAAAAGGGGTGATCACGCGGATGTGCGATCCAGAATGGCTCATCGAACAGAGCGGTGACCTCGAGGTCGCGATCTTCGACCGCGGTGGCGAGCAGGGCGGCATCGATTTCATGATTGTGCAGGCGTTGCAGCAGGCGCTCGGTGGTTTCTTCAGATAACACCAGCCTGAGCTGGGGATGTTGCTGTTTTAACGGCACCAGGATCAAGGGCATCAGGTAAGGGCTGATCGTCGGAATCGCGCCGATGCGCAGTGGGCCGGCGAGCGGGTCGCGCTGTGCGGCGGAAACACTGCGAATGGCGTCGGCCTGTTCGATCATCTGGCGTGCGTGCCGCAGGATTTCTTCACCGACGGCGGTGACCCTGACGCTGCGATTGGTGCGTTCAAAGATAGCCACGCCGAGCTCGTCTTCCAGTTTCCTGATCTGACCGCTCAGAGTCGGCTGGCTGACGAAGCAGCGTTGTGCCGCCTTGCCGAAGTGTCGCGTATCGGCAACGGCGATGATGTATTTGAGGTCACGCAAATTCATGTCATTCAACAATCGGTTTAATCGATCATTCAAATATAAACAAATGGTTTCAAATATCAATTACCAGTCGCTGCAACGAGTTTCATTGCTGCATGTCTTGAACGCGTTTTGCGGAAGTTTCCAGGACTCAGGGTTTGATATCGATCAGGACTTCATTGCGGCGCAGGAACGGCAATGTCCAGGGAGGGTCGTATCCAGCAACACGGGGCAGTCCTTCTGGCTGCAACTGTTGTGCCTGTACCCATTGCAGCAAGAGGGCTGCATTGGCATCAAATTTTGCCTGTTGCCAGCTTCCCGAATATTGCAAAGAGGCAACCTTGCGCGCCGGAATCTGCGCCAGGCTGACACGCTCATCGGTCGGCAGGGGCGCACTTGAAAGAGTATAGCCGGCCGGTAGTACAAAGCTGAATCGCCACCCCTGATCCAGCTTTTCGCCGGTAACTGGCGCCGTCATCGAAATTTCTTCGCCGCCGGCAATCCGGCTTTCGCTGGCGATAACCGGGGCAGTCATGGCGATTTCCTGGCCGGTTATATTGTCTCCTGAAATGTAATTGAACAGGCGTCTGAAGGCCTGTTTGCCGGCCTCGTCGAAATCGCTGTCGACAACCGTGGTGGCGACTAATAGCGGCTCGTACTGGCGGAGCTGGTAGTGCTCCTGCTCCCGTAGCACCGAGTAAGCCGCCTCTTCGGTACTGCGAATGCCGAACACGCTGCACCCAGACTGCAGCACGACGACGAGTGCCAGCAAGGGCAGGCGAGCGGGCAGCTTACTGAGAACGGATTGTTTTGTTGAATTCATCGGATACCACGATTGAGAACGGCACTCGGTTAGCGGCCGTATACATAGAATACGCTACCGACGGCTGCATGGATCAATCGGAGCAGACCCACAGATTAACCCAATCCGCTGGCGCGAGTATGACGATTCTTTTCCAGCATCTTGAGTCAGCAGCAATTCGGTGAGATATGCGGGCTAGCTGGAGCGGTTACGGTTCAACGTGCTAGGATCGGATTAGCAAAGTGATTTTACCGGATATTTACCAAATAGTGATTCAGCCTTCCATGCAAGACGAACTGCAGCCACTTCTGACAGCTGTCCAGCGCAACTGTCATATCTCCGATGCGCGCCACGCCGGAGACTATACCCTGTGCATCTACCTGCTGAAGATGCGTGAGTATTTTCGCTGGGAGAAGCGCTATGCCTTTAACGACAACTTGCCCGAAGTTGATGTTGGCGACTGGCTCACGCAGCGGGAAAAATTCTGGCAAACCATCGAAGATGAGCCTTTTACCAATCTGCCGGTTGACGGTGAATACTACGACCCCTTCGACAACGAGGCGGTGAACGCGGCGTTGAAATCCTACGGGCTGGTTTACAGTGGCGGACTCGGCAACCAATGCACGCCACATTTTTTTCTGGCCGAGCTGGGGCATCAGGAAAGGCAAGCGGATTTTACGGTTCTCGTTTCGGGAAACGAGTATGCCCGGGATTTAACCGCTCCCCCGGCAATGGCACTGGGTGACACGATCTATATTCGGCGCGAGTCACTGCGGCGGATGATCTGGGAAAAGATCGAGGAATGGCAGTGGAGCAAGCTGGAAAACGCGATGGGCCGCGCCATCCAGGGCTTTATTGTCGAAGATAACATCGAGGCCGCACTCGATAATATCAGCGACGCGGTATTCGACTCGGTACTGTTGCACGAAAAGGGAGAGGTGCTTGCGGGAAAAAGATTGGGCCCGGCATGGGAGCAAATGCTCGCAGGCCTGCCGCGGTCGAAAACTGAAATCATGGTCCGTGCAGTGCGTGATCACCTGGCCGACTCGCTGACAACCCTTCCCGGTCTGCTGGCCAAAGGGCAAGACGCGGCCCTGCATTTTTATTTCGCGAATCTCCCGCACATGCACAAAAATCTTTTCCCCGCACTCACTCAGGCCTATGAATCCTGGGTAATGCGAGGTAAGCGTGGTGTAATCGAGGAATTGGTGCCGACGAGTAAAACGCACTGGACTGAGCTGGCCGAGCAGATGCTCGATATTTTTCGAAAATGCCCCGACGATTATGCCGGGCCGCTACAGACCCTTGTGGAAAGCAATAAGCTCTAGCGTCGAGGGGAAAATAGGGTGGCAGGTCACTTAAATCAATTTCGCGTCGTGGTAAGTAAACTGTCACCTTAATTTCGAGCGCAGCAATCCCCCGATCCGGGACCACGGTGGGCTTTTTTTACCAAATGACGGTTTAATTTTACCGTATGAGATTGATTGCCGGCATTGTCTCAGGCTACGTCCACGGAGCGCAGATTTCCGCCCTGCAGGAAATCGCGGAAGCTGGCGCCAGGGTGTTCCACCATTTGAGATAGAAATAGAGTGCAAAGCGCCAGGGGCGGTGCGTTTTGAGCCTGTTTCAAGGGGGGTATCCATCGGTCAGGCGGGAGCAGAGAAGACTTTAGCTCTGGCGATTTTCGTCCGTCGCCCCGGACTGCTGCAGTGCCGCCAGCAGGCAGCCCCAGATTGACGCGCTGGAGAAGGCGTATATCATCAGGAATTGCTTGCCTCTAAAAGGCACCTCCGGAATTGAGAAGATTACATACGCAACCACCAGCAAGAATCCAGCTAGCGCCAGGCTACGTACCTCAACGCTATATGTCTTCCCCAGGTACTTGGTAAATATCCAGAGATGACAGGTGATGAGCCCTATTAACGAAACCAGTCCGACAAAACCGCTCGTTGCAAATGTCTGCATAAACTGATTGTGCAGGTGGTTCATGGTTCCGAGCGGGGCCAATTCCGGGTTCTCGGCTGCAAAAGCCCTCAGTGATTTTTTGATATTTCCAGGACCAACACCGAAAATCCTGTCTTTCATGCCGATTTGCCAACCTGCCTTCCAGAGTTCAACCCGATAGCGCAGGCTGTTAAATTCGGTTTGCTCCTCACCCATGACATAAGGTGTAAACACTTCAACCATATTATCGACTCGCTCCTGCACTAAAGGGATCGACAGGCCACCCGCCGAGATACCTAAAATCAAGGCTGTCGCTATGATGATTCGCTTCGATAGTGAATATCGGTCCAGGTAGAAAATGATCGAAATCATGACGACAGCTATTGCCACAATCCAGGCGCCTCGGGTCCCGGATAAAAACATCGCGCAAAAGCCCATCAGAAGCCCTGAAAAATAGTAGAACTTGCCGAATCTGACTTTTTTCAGCCGGTGGTAGGACGCCATAACGATACAGGTCATCACTAACGCGACAAACCCGAAGACAACCTCATTATGCCCACCGCCGGCCCTGTCCGCATGCCGATAGAGTATATCCACCAGGGATATCGCTCCCATGGTTACGCTTCCCAGGATGAACTTGGTCCACAGATTGCGCCTGGAATCGAAACAGGCATAAAACAGGCTCACCAGGGGAATCCCGATCAACAGCAATAGAAATCTTGAAGTCAGCCTGGTCATGCCACTATCAGAAAAGTCGTCGTATGCCACGGATATAAATGTCGCAGCAAAATATACGATTATGGGCCATGAATAAAAGCGATGATCTCGAGGCAGGCGCGGCCTGTACTTTACAATGTAAACGAGAGCGGCGAGTGATAGCAGCACGTAGGCTGCCCGACTGGCATCCCAATAGAGAAAGATTGTGGCTAGAATGAAAACCGAGATTCCGTTCAACAGGGGTTCGAACCGGGAAATAGTGCCCGCTGGAGTGATTTGTTCAGTGGTGCCGGGTATCAAAACAGATTTTCCTCTTGAGTCGCTATACAATAGCGACCGGGTCCAAAAGACCTGTGTTTAACGCTAATAAACGAAGCCACGCATTCTACATACCAGGCATATCATCTGCCAGAATTCATTGGCAAACGCGGCTCGAACTCACTTGACTAGGCGACCTGCTAGCACCATTATTTTCCGAGCTGCGCCTGTTTCGTTTCCAGGTATGCGATTTCGAGAAATTTGAAACAGCCATCTGCCCACGATTACTAGTCCATGAGCTTCGCTACCGAATCAAAAAACGAGGTGATGATATCCATCGTCGTCCCGGTATTTAACGTGGCGCTATATGTCAAGGAAAGCCTGGAGAGTATTGCCAGCCAGGATTTCAGCTTCCCCTACGAGGTAATTCTGGTCGACGATTGCTCAACCGATGCCAGCCTTGAAATTTGTCGCCAATTTATAGAAAAAAACCATGCTACTCACTTTACTATCCTTGAAAATCTGAAAAATCAGGGTGTCAGCGCAACTCGTAATCGTGGACTGGATGAGGCAACAGGCCGCTATTTCATGTTTGTTGATTCTGACGACCTGTTACCATCGAATGCACTGTCTACTCTGTACGACGCTGCCGAAAAGTACGATGTCGAAATCGTCAAGGGTAACAACAGCATTTTCGGTCAATCTGGCGAAAGCGCAGCAGCTTACAATGTAGGGCAACGCAGTTTAATAAAAGGCGCGCAGATCCTGACCACATTCTACGAACACGAAAAGGTACGCGGCCATCCCTGGGGCAAGTTGTTTCGTCGAGCTCAGCTTGGTGGCTACCGCTTTCCTGTAGGCGTACGCATGGGCGAGGACTTGTTTTATTGCAGCGAATTATTTTCTCAGGCCTCTTCCCTGATGTTGCTCGATCGGAACGTATACCGTTATCGCCAACGGGGCAGCGGTTCCTCCGGGAGCAAGTTCGAATCCGGTTCATACATCGACTGGCTTGCGGCGGTGGAAAAATCAGGCCAGTTTGCCTCTGACGCCAATCAAAAAAGAGCGCACAAGAATTTGCTGGTGCGCACCATGGCCCAGATCGCACGTGAATGCCGAAAAATTTCACCGGCTAGCGCGGCACCGGTACTGGAGGCAATCGAACAAAGGTGCCAGCAATGGAACATACGACTATTTGATCTTATCGTCATCGACCGCCTCGACCTGCGTTGCATAGGCCGTTATTTTAAGTTGCAACTGGCACTCAGGCAGATACGACGAAACCTGTCCCGAACCTGATATCTCGGACTCCTGCCTGGATCGCTGCCGCGCCTAACCTATGAGTAAATAGGTAAATAGGGGACAGGCCACGATTAACCAGAATGATTGAGGTCTTGCTGCTGTCTCTGGTAGTATTTGTAGCGTATTGAACAGGGAGGTTCATTATGCCCAGACGCGCACGCTTATCGATAGCCGGGATCCCCTGGCACATTATTCAACGCGGTAATAATCGTTCGGCCTGTTTTTATACAGACCAGGATTATCACCGTTATTTGGCTACCCTGAGAGAAGAGGCTGAAAGGCACGGGTGCAGGGTTCACGCCTATGTGTTGATGACAAATCACGTCCATCTTTTGCTCACGCCAGAACGAAAAGACAGTGCAACGCTGTTAATGAAGCATCTGGGTCAGCGCTACGTGCAGTATATTAACCGTACCTATAAGCGCAGCGGCACATTATGGGAGGGTCGGTTTCGTTCCTGTCTTGCTCAGAGCGCTAAGTATGTGCTGGCCTGTTATCGATACATTGAGTTAAACCCGGTACGTGCCAGCATGGTGACGCATCCACGTCATTATCCGTGGTCGAGTTACCGAGCGAATGCCAGGGGGATGTACTCCGAGCTCATCACACCGCATGAGGAGTACCTGGCGCTTGGGAGGTGCACTCAATCACGCCAGTCGGCATATCGCGACTTGTTCAATGTGCATCTGACTGCTGATGTTGTTAGTGATATTAGAGCTTCTACCAACGGCAACTTTGCCCTTGGAAATGAGCGCTTCAAGCAGGAAATATCAGCCAGGCTAAACAGGCGAGTTACGCCTGCCAGCGCGGGTAGGCCGTCTAAGAAGGGATAATCGTGGTCTGTCCCCGATTCTCCCGATTCTCCCGATTCTCGGCGAATCGGGCAGTCCTGTTATTCCCGGTACCAGTTGCCGTCCGCTTGTTTGACCATCCACTGATGTGAATACCAGTAAAAGTCACCGGTCGCGTCGTTGGCAGGTGCGGCGCAGTTGATTTTATGGCGCCCGGCGGTTTGTTCGCCGCTGACGACTACCGACACCACCAGCGGTTGCTCGGTGATGATGGTCATCTCCAGCGGAGTTCCAGAGGCGCGGTAGCAGCCCAGTTGATGGGCGGAATAGTTTCCGGCAGCGAGCGTTAGCCGCAGGCTCCTGATGGGTCGCCAGGATTTTTCGTCAGCGCCGCGCACCGATACTGCAGTGACCGGCAATGGACGTGAGTTGACGGCGATCGCAAAACGCTCGAGGTCGGCGTAATTCGTTGCCATCGGAAAGCGCGGGAGCGCAAGGAAGTCCGAGTGAGCGCCGAGCGCGCCGGATTGCTGGGCGATGCCACGATAGCCCATTGAGCCCACGATTGCTTTAAGCGCTTTTGAATACTCGCCATAGGGATAGGCAAACAACGATGGGCTGGAGCCGATTTCGTGCTTGATGCGATCGGCCGCCATCTTGATATCCGCCCTGACTCGGTTTTGCCAGCGAGTATTGGATTCACCCTTGAGTCGACGCACCAGATGCGCATGGCTGTGGCTGTGGTTAGCGATTTCATTGCCGGCTTTGGCCATCTCGCGTAGCTGATCCCAATTGAGATAATCAGCATAGCCATTATCGATACCTTCGCTGCTGACAAATATGGTGAACGGCCAGTTGCGTTTTCTCAGGCGCGGGAAAGCCTCGGTGTAAATCGAGCGATAGGCGTCGTCGAAGGTGATGGCGACCGTGTTGGCGGGAAGTTTCCGATGTTTGTCCAGGGCATCGAGAATACGGCTCAATGGCCAGATGTTAAATTGGTGCTCGGCCAGGTAGTTCAGGTGCTGCTCGAAAGCGGCAGGTGTCACACTGGTCAGTGCGGGCGTGTCTTCGCTGACGTGGTGATAGATCAGCGCTACCGCGTGATCGTCGGCCTGGCTGGTCGAGAATACGATCAGGGTCAGCAGTATGGCGAGATAAAATCTCATTAGCTGCGCTTGTGCTGAAACGCCCGCGCGCGGTTCTGCATCAGCTTGATCTCGGGTTTGCGGCCGAATCCGGGCGAGGCTGACACTTACTTGCCGGAGCGGCGTTGCTCCGGGTGCAGGCTTTTGCCGAGAATATGCTCGCTGTTGCGCACCGCGTGATCGCTCGAGGTGACGATAAACGGGTCGGGTTCGCCCACGGTTGTATAATCCTTGCCGTCGTAGTTGAGCGACGACAGGAAATGGCGCATGCAATTGAGGCGTGCGCGCTTCTTGTCGTCTGACTTGATGATGGTCCAGGGCGCGTCGGCGGTGTCGGTATAGAAAAACATCGCTTCCTTGGCTTCGGTGTAATCGCCCCATTTGTCGATCGAGGCCTGGTCGATGGGTGACAGCTTCCACTGCTTCAGCGGGTCGCTCTTGCGCGCTTCGAAGCGCCGCCGTTGTTCTTCCTGGGTCACCGAAAACCAGTACTTGAACAGCAGTACGCCGGAGCGCGTCAACATGCGCTCGATCTCCGGACACTGGCGCATGAATTCGAGGTAAGCGCCGGGTTCGCAAAACCCCATTACGCGCTCGACACCGGCGCGGTTATACCAGGAGCGGTCGAACATCACCATCTCGCCGGCCGACGGCAGGTATTTGATGTAACGCTGAAAATACCATTGCGTTTGCTCGGCTATCGTAGGCTTTTCCAGTGCCACCACGCGCGCGCCGCGCGGATTCAGGTGTTCCATGAAGCGCTTGATCGTGCCTCCTTTGCCGGCCGCGTCGCGGCCTTCAAAGATGATGACGATCTTCTTGCCCGATTCTCTGACCCAGCGCTGAACCTTGAGCAGTTCGACTTGCAACGACGCTTTGGTTTTCTCGTATTCGGACTTGCCGATGCGGTCTTCATAGGGGTACATGCCGTTTTCAAAACGGCGGATGACGTCCATGCGGTCGAGTTCACCCTGCGCGATACCGTTATCTTCAGGTGAGCGCAAGTCGGCTGGTGATGCGACTTCGGCTGCCGCTTCGGGTGTATCCGGATTCAAGGCTTCGGTCATGTCTGTGAGGTTGGTTTTGGAAAGGCTGGTCATTATAACATTGCTCGACCGATATGCCATGTGTGCCTCGGGTGCTGCAGCTCTAAGTACCTCGGACTGGGTTATACTACCGGGATGAGTAGCGATAGCCATATTCTGGTACAGCAATTAGCCACGGAATTGCTGCAGCGCAAGCAGCGCGTGTGCACTGCAGAGTCTTGCACCGGCGGCCTGATTGCCAAGTCCTTTACCGATCTGGCGGGCAGTTCGGACTGGTTTGATCGTGGATTTGTGACTTACAGCAACGCCGCCAAGAGCGAGATGCTGGGTGTGCCGGCTTCGCTGATCGAGGACTATGGCGCCGTCAGTGAAGCGGTGGCAAACGCGATGGCAAGCGGTGCGCTGCGCCATAGCGAGGCCGATTATGCGGTCGCGGTCACCGGCGTTGCCGGTCCCGGCGGTGGCAGTGAGGAGAAGCCGGTAGGTACGGTGTGGATTGCGGTCGCCTCGGTCGATCAACTTGCTGCACGCCGCCATCTGTTCGCGGGTGATCGTAGCGCCGTGCGTGAAGCGACCCTGGTCAGCGCGATCGAGGCCTTGCTCGATCTGCTGCCTGGCGCTTGAGGCGGATCGATATCCCCGGATTTGTGTGCTGACTGGCTTTCGTCGGCCCGGTGACTAGCAGTCGGCCCTGGTGACCCGGCACAGATGTGTTTTCAGATTCGCCTGCTGCGAGATCGGGTCGAGGCGCACGGCGGTCAGGTGATTCACACTGCTGCCGGGATGATAGGGTTGCTGTTCATCCCAGCCGATCGGGATGAAAATGCAGTTGGGTCGAATCCCGCGATGTATCCAGGCGCGCACGGTGATGCGCCCCTGTGCTGTCTGTACAAACACCTGGTCACCATCCTCGATGCCGATGGCAGCAGCCTTTTGCGGATGGATCTGGCAGTAAACCTCGGGCCACATTTCCTGTGCCTGCCAATAGTAATGTGTCCAGGAGTGAAAATGCGGGGCATTTGGGCGGCCGGTCACCAGCTCGGTATCGTAGGCTGGATCGCGCTCGATCGGGGTATCGACGATGTGCCCTCCGTGCACCAGCGTATTGTCGCCAAGAAAAGTGGACAGGCGCGGTGTGGTGTCGTAGACGATGTGCGGCAGGTCGACCAGTTGTTCGGCTTCACTGTAGAACTCGGGTAGTGCGGATAAACCCATTGCGCGGAACTTGTCCTCCTGCGCCTCCGTGCAGAATTCCAGTTTGCCACTTGCCGTCGGATAGTCGAGTTTAGCTTCGGGGTCCACACGCATGCGCTCGGTGACGTAAACCGGATCGATCTCACCCGGCCCCCCGTCGAACAGCGGCAGGCGCACGCTGCGATTGGGCTGACTGGTGAGGTAGTCGCTGGAGGCAGCCGACAGTTCCGGCGTGGCCTTGAGCAGTACCTCGTCCCAGAGCCTGCGTGGGTCTTTGTAATCTTCTTTTAACACATCGTCGAAACCGAACTTCTTGCCGAGCTCGATCCAGAACCAGTGATCGGAACGCGCCTCGCCGGGCGGTTCGATGAACTTGTCGTTCCAGACGATGCGGCGGTCCTCTGCGAAGCGCGATGTGCCGCCTTTCTCGATGCCGCTCGCCATCGGCAGCAGATAGTCGGCATAGCGAGAGGTGGCATTCTTGAACAATTCCAGATGCACCACCAGGTCGAGCGCTTCGACCGCGGCCCGTGCCCGGTTCTGGTCGGGCCATTGCGCCAGGGGATTGTTGCTGGTGATCAACGCCTTGATCGGGTAGGGCTTGCCGTGCAGCATCGCGTCGATCCAGGCCGACGGATTCTTGCTGATCGAGGCGCGTGTCTCGGCCCTGCGCCCGCTCGGAATCAACGGCGGCTTCCAGTTCATTTCCGATGACACGTTGAAATAACCACCGCCACGTCGCCCCCAGTTGGCGGTCATTGCCGCGACGAACATGAACACGCGATTGGTTTGCGCCGAGTTGGTGTGCTGGTTGATGCCGCGGCTCAGGAAAATCATGCAGCCGTCGGCGCCGGCAATGGTGCGCGCGAGATCTTCAATCTGTTCGCTGGCGAGGTCGGTCACGCGGGCACACCAGTCGAGGTCATAACCTTTGGCGAAAACGAATTCGCGCCACTGCTGCCAACCCTCGATCCAGCGCTCGCAGAATTCGTTGTCGTGCAGTTCGTGCTGGAACAGGTAGTGAATGATACCCAGCCCAAGCGCCATGTCGGTACCCGAACGAATTGGCAACCAGGCGTCGGCTTTACTTGCAGTCGGAGTCAGTCGCGGATCGACCACGATCATGCGCGCGCGATGCTGGATGCGCCAGTCGTTGAGCATGCCGAAATTGACCGGGCGCGTTTCCGCCTGGTTGTCGCCGATGTATACATAGGCCCCGGCACTGCCGATATCCTCCTCGGTATAGACGTTGGCCATCAATCCGGTGCCCTGGGTCAAATTGAGCGCAACACCCTTGCCAAGGTCGCAATAGGGTTCGGTGGCGGCGACGTTGGTAGTGCCCCAGAGGCCGGCAAACAATGGAATCGCGCCGATGATGTTGAGTACGCCGGTACGCGAGCCAGACTGGATGGCGAGCGCATCACTGCCGTAGCTTGTGCGTACCGCCGACAGCTTCTGTGCGATCTCGCTCAGCGCCTGTTCCCAACTGATCGCGACGAATGAATCGCTGCCGCGCTTGCCGACGCGCTTCATCGGTGTCAGCAGACGATGCGGGTTGTTGTACATCTGCAGCGACATCTGCGACTTGGGGCAGACCCGGCCCTGGAACACCGGATCCTCGTCGTTGCCGTAAATATTGACCACCTCGTTACCGCGCAGGTGATATTTGACCGGGCAGCCATTGAAGCAAATGTTGCAGCCGCCGGGCACGATGCGCTCGAGCGTGGTGGCGACGGCATTTTTGTCTGCGCGCCGGTAAGAGCCGCGAGCACTTGAGCTCGCCAGGCTGCGCCGGATTTGATGGTCGGCCATCAACGCCGGCGTACTGCGTATCGCTGGTGGCGCCGTTGTAGCGCGGTCGTCGCGCGGTCGTTGCAGGTAAATCGTTGCTGGTTGTTGCAGGAAGTGATCGGTATCGAGCAAGCTGCGGTTGTGTTGCGCCGCTTTGCGCAGCAAGGCGGCGCGATTATCGAAGCTGATGGCGCGGGTCGGGCATACCGCCGCACAGGCCGGTCCGAGGTCACGGCTGCGGCGCTCGGCGCAGAGATCGCATTTCACCGCATGGTGCTGTTCGGTGTTGTAGCCGATCGCGCCATAGGGGCAGGCCAGCGCGCATTCACCGCAACCGGTGCAGCGGCCCTCGTTGACCGCCACCACGCCGGTGATCGGATCCTTGGAGATAGCCTTGGGATAGACCGGGCAGGCGCGCAGGCAGGCAGGGCGCTCGCATTGCTGGCAGGTGACGGTGAGGAAATCGAGGCGCGCCGGCAGACTGGACTGCTCGTCTGCGTCCTGTTGTTCGTCAAACCACATGACACGATTGCGATAACTGTTCGGCCCGAGCGCATTGCTTTGCTTGCAGGCGGCCTCACAGCTCTTGCAGCCGGTACAGCGTTCGAGGTCGATCATCAACGCCAGCTGGGTCGTGGGATCTGTCATGTGTCAGCTTCCCCAGGCGGTGATATACCACCAGTCTATTTCACTGCCAGCGGCAGCATAGCCAGCGAAAAACAGCATCACGATGACGTGTGCGATCAGGCCGAGGTAAAAGCCGAGCGCGGCCAGCATGTGTATGCGACGCGACCAGCGCAGCCCGATGCCGACCGCGGCGCGTGCACCGACCATGCGTGCCTCGCGCTCCGCCAGCCACTGGTAGCGGCAACTGTTCAGCGGTTGGTGCAGCCAGTGTTCTAGCGCGGGGGAAAACAGGGCTTCGTCTGCGCCTGGATGCAATTGTCGCAGTAGCGCGATCTTGTCGTCGATAACACCTTGTAATGCCGTCTTGTCGAGACCTGCGGGGGCATTGAATCCGGTCGATGCGCTGCTGCGGGCAAACAGCAGGCTGAAGCCACGTGACAGCACGACGCGCAGCAGGCTGCCTTGCAGGATCAGAAATGCCATCAGGGTCAGCACTATGCCGGGGGGGGAAAGCCAGTGACCGTTGGCGACGTGAATGAAGATCAGGCAGCTGCCGAGCGAGGTGGCGAGTACGTGGGCGATAAACCAGGCGGGCGGGTTTTCACTGCGCCCCGAGCGCTTCATCACCACGAAGGCCAGCGGTGCCAGCAACAACACGGCGCCAAGCGCCGCGCAGAATTGGCCGAGTGGCGAGCCGGGTGCTGGCAGTCGCGGCCAGCTCAGGGCCAGTGCGGCGATGGCGATAACGCTGAACAACAATACCAGGATATTGCGCTCGGAAAGATCGGGGCGGTTGCGATAACTCACTTTGATTTCGGATTGGTTGCGTCGATTTCGGTCAAGACTATCCCTGCCTGCGCCCGGGTTCAACCGCTTGTCGAAGCGAAATGATTTTTTATTTTTTTTTGATGGCTCACGCTATGAGCCATTGACGATGCATAATGAGCGCCAGACTGATAGCCGAGTCGGGAGGAAATTCTAAACAAATAGAAAAGTTCTCTTTATGTTCTCGTTCGGCTATGTGATAATCCGACAACTCAAATGTATAGGTAGGTAGCAAATGGACGAAAACAAGCAAAAAGCGTTGGCAGCAGCCCTGGGGCAGATCGAAAAGCAGTTCGGCAAGGGTTCGGTCATGCGGCTTGGCGATGCCGGGGTCGATAATACTATCGGTACCATTTCGACTGGATCGCTATCGCTGGATATCGCGCTTGGAATCGGCGGCCTGCCACGTGGGCGTGTCGTCGAGGTGTACGGTCCTGAGTCATCGGGCAAGACCACGCTGGCCCTGCAGGTTATCGCGGAGTGTCAGAAAACTGGCGGTGCGGCTGCGTTTGTCGACGCCGAACATGCGCTCGACCCGACCTATGCCGAAAAACTTGGCGTCAATTTAGACGATTTACTGGTGTCGCAACCCGACACCGGTGAACAGGCGCTGGAAATTACCGACATGCTGGTGCGCTCGGGTGCAGTCGACGTAGTAGTGGTCGACTCGGTCGCGGCCTTGACACCGAAGGCGGAAATCGAGGGTGACATGGGCGATTCGCACATGGGTCTGCAGGCACGCCTGATGTCGCAGGCGCTGCGCAAGCTTACCGCCAACATCAAGCGCTCCAACACCATGGTGATTTTTATCAACCAGATCCGCATGAAGATCGGCGTGATGTTCGGTAATCCGGAGACAACGACCGGTGGTAACGCGCTAAAGTTCTATGCCTCCGTGCGCCTCGACATTCGGCGCATTGGGGCGATTAAGCGAGGCGATGAAGTCATCGGTAACGAAACCCGCGTCAAGGTCGTCAAGAACAAGGTGGCGCCGCCCTTCAAGCAATGTGAATTTGAAATCCTCTACGGTGAAGGTTCATCGCGTGAAGGCGAGCTTATCGACCTTGGCGTCAAGAACGGCATGGTCGAAAAAGCCGGTGCCTGGTATAGCTACAACGATGAGCGCATTGGCCAGGGTAAAGACAATGTGCGTACCTTTTTGAAAGAACATCCTGAAATGGCCGATGATCTTGACCGGCGTTTACGCGATGCGTTATTACCCAAGCCGAAAGCGAAAGCCGGCGCAACGAGTGACAGCGAAGCAACTGACTCCAACCCTGAAGTCGAACCCGAACTGGTGGAAACTCCCTAGCTTACCTACCTCCTCCACCAATGTTGTTAGCTGATGCCCCTGGAGCCTTACCCCCTCCAGGGGCTTTTTTATTTGATGTCTATTTCCGCAATCGCCGCGTTGGATTCGTGCCGGTGCGCCGGCCCGGTCGAACCATCGCGATTGTATATACGCTCAGGTTCTCCGCGCGAATCCGTCGGGTCGCCGCATCGCTTGCGCTAGCGAAAATATACATCAAATCTTTACAGTTGAACTGCTCGAACTATGACGTTTGTTCACTGAGTTTGGGCGTTGGGTTTGGTGAGGTGTGGAGATGAGTGAGGGGAAGAAGGGAAGGAGTTTGCGCAGGATTGCGCTGGATTTTTTGGCGCGCCGGGAGCATTCGGAACAGGAGTTGCGGCAAAAGCTGGAGGCGCGCGCTGACGATGTCGACGAGGTTGAGGCCGTACTGCAAAAGCTAAAGGATGAGGGGCTGCAGTCGGATGAGCGGTTTACCGAAGCTTACGTACACCACCGTGTTAATGCCGGAATCGGGCCGCTGAAAATCCGCTACGAACTTCGCCAGAAGGATATTGACGAGTCGCTATCCGATGCCATTCTGGAGCCAATGGCTGAGCAATGGGAGCATATGATGCGCGAACAGCGCGGGCGAAAATATGGTGATTCGATACCCGCAGATTATGCCGAGCGCATGAAGCAGGCGCGTTTTTTGCAAAATAGGGGTTTTTCTCCCGAGTCAGTCATGCGATTATTTCGCTAAGCGCCTGTCGACCTTAGCATTTTGTAAGATCCGGTTACTCTGCAGGCGCCTCCTACGCCCGGACGACTCCGGGCGTCATCGGTTAATGCCATGGGTAAACGACAGGGTTACATGAACATGCGATTGTGCAAATGACGACTAGTTCCGAACTAAGAGAAGCGTTTTTGAAGTATTTCGAGACACATGGACATACCATCGTGCCGTCGAGCCCACTGGTGCCTGGAAACGATCCGACCCTGTTGTTTACCAATGCCGGCATGGTGCAATTCAAGGACGTTTTTCTCGGCAGTGACAAGCGCAGTTATACCCGTGCGACCACCTCGCAGCGTTGTGTACGCGCCGGTGGCAAACACAATGACCTGGAAAATGTCGGTTATACCGCACGCCACCACACCTTTTTCGAAATGCTCGGTAATTTCAGTTTCGGCGAATATTTCAAAAAGGAAGCGATCCATTATGCCTGGGATTTTCTGACCCAGGTTATCGGTCTGCCTGCCGAGAAGCTCTGGGTAACTGTTTATGCTGAGGATGATGAGGCGGCTGATATCTGGTTGAACGACATCAAGGTAGATCCAGGAAAATTTACCCGCATTGGCACCTCGGACAACTTCTGGTCGATGGGTGATACCGGCCCCTGCGGCCCCTGCAGTGAAATATTTTACGATCATGGTCCCGAAATCGAGGGTGGGCCGCCGGGTACGCCCGACGAGGATGGCGATCGCTACATCGAGATCTGGAACCTGGTGTTCATGCAGTACAACCGCAGCGCGGATGGCACCATGGAACCGTTGCCACGACCATCGGTTGACACCGGTATGGGCCTGGAACGCCTGGCCGCCATCTTGCAGCATGTGCATAACAATTACGATATCGATCTTTTCCGTGCGCTGATAGCGGCGGCTGCAACGCTTACGGGCACCGATGACCTTGCAAATAAGTCGCTGCGCGTGATCGCTGATCACATCCGCTCCTGCGCGTTTCTGGTGGTAGATGGAGTGTTGCCGTCGAATGAGGGCCGTGGCTATGTGTTGCGCCGAATCATTCGCCGTGCCGCGCGCCACGGCCACCAGCTCGGCTGTAAAGAACCCTTCTTTTATAAGTTGGTCGCAGCGCTCGACGCAGAAATGGGTGATGCCTATCCGGAATTGCGCAAGCACCGCGGCCACGTAGAGCGTGTGTTGCACAAGGAAGAGCAGCGTTTCGCGGAGACGCTTGAGCAAGGGATGCGCATTCTTGAAGATGCCATAGCACGCATCGATGGGGATACCATTGATGGTGCGACCGCGTTCAAACTTTACGATACCTACGGGTTTCCGGTCGATCTGACTGCTGACGTGGCCCGTGAAAAAGGCCTGAAGGTTGATCTCGATGGCTTCGACGTCGCAATGGACGCACAACGTGCGCGCGCCCGGGCGGCCAGCCAGTTCAACGCGGTCAGCGATGATTTGCGCCTCGATGCCTATCCGGTCAGCGAGTTTCTGGGTTACGAACAATCCCATACTAAAGCGGCGGTGATCGCGATATTGCAAAACAGTAAAGCCATCGATCAGCTCGAAAATGGCGACCAGGCCATCGTCATCCTCGACCGCACCCCGTTTTATGCGGAATCCGGCGGCCAGGTTGGCGATATCGGGCGCATAGCGATCGGCGAGAATGGCGTTTTCGAAGTCAGTGACACGCAAAAACAAAATGATATCTATTTGCATATCGGGCATTTACAAAGTGGTGAACTGGGTGTCTCAGACCAGGTTGTGGCCAGTATCGATGAAGACTACCGGCGTGCAGTCATGCTGAACCACTCGGCGACCCACTTGATGCACGCGGCCTTGCGCCAGGTGCTGGGCGACCACGTACAACAGAAGGGCTCGCTGGTAGATGCCGATAAGCTGCGGTTTGATTTTTCGCACTACCAGCCGCTCGAAGCCGCCGAGATTACGCGCATAGAAACCCTGGTGAATAACCAGATTCGCGGTAATCTCGAAACGCGCGCTGAATTGATGGATATGGAAAATGCCCGCAGCACCGGCGCGATGGCGCTGTTCGGTGAAAAATACGGCGATGTGGTGCGCGTGCTGCGGATCGGATCCGATTCGGTTGAACTCTGTGGCGGCACCCATGTTCCGCGGGCCGGCGACATCGGCCTGTTCAAGATTGTCGATGAAGGGGGCATCGCTTCGGGTGTTCGCCGTATCGAGGCGGTCACCGGCGAAGCTGCGATCAATCGGTTTATCGACAGTGAAAGCACGCTCGAACGTGCGGCTCATCGCTTAAAAGCGAACCGCGATGATCTGTTGCCGCGCATCGAGCAGTTGCAGGCGAACAATCGCAATCTGGAAAAGCAGCTCGAGGCCCTGAAGTCCAGGCTTGCATCAGATACCGGCGGAGAACTCGCTACCCGGGCGCAAGACGTGGGCGGTATCAAGGTACTGGCGGCATTACTCGATGGCGCCAACGTCAAGACGCTGCGCGAAACGGTAGATCAGCTCAAGAACAAACTCGGTGCGGCCGCAATCGTGCTGGCGAGCCACGAAGGCGACAAGGTGACTATTATCGCCGGCGTGACCAGGGCTGAAACCGATCGCATACGTGCAGGTGATCTGGCCAACCACGTCGCCGAGCAATGCGGTGGTCGCGGTGGCGGTCGCCCCGACATGGCTCAGGCTGGTGGAAATCAGCCGCAAAATCTCGCCGTCGCGCTGGAATCGGTACTACCCTGGGTTAAGTCGCAACTCTAATCTGAGCGGGCGATTGTCCAGGGGATCAACCCGGCTTCATTCAGGAACTGAAAAATCAGTATAGCCGCCAGCACCAGCAATAGTTTGCGCAGGATCGACTGGTAGGTAGCGACGTCGATACGTGCCCGTAAGCGTTGTCCGAACAGTAGTGCGATGATTGCGGCAAGGGCCAGCGGTGCGGTCTCGATGATCAGGCCCAATCCGACCAGGCCTGCGATCGATAATACCAGTATCTGTGATGCCTTACCGACCAGGAAGCAGGCATTCAGTGTTGGCACCATGGTCGTTCGTGCGGTATCGAGGGACAGGAAATAAATGATGAGCACCGCTACCATGACGTTGGTCGTGCCGGCGGCGAGCCCCGCGGCGATGCCAAAGCCTGCCATGGCAAGTATTGCGTGGTCATCCAGCCATTGTCGCGAGATGCGTAAGCTACTCCACAGGTAGAGCAGTATCAGGCTGGCCAGCAGGATACGAAATGGCGCGGGATCGGTAATGGCGAGTACCGCCGAGCCGGCGATTGAGCCGAGCAAGGTGAAACCCACCAGCGGGACAAAGGGTCGGGTGCTGGCGAGCGACGCTCTGCTGTTGATGATGCTGGCGATGTTGACTGCCATGGTCGGTAACAGCGTCAGCAAAATGGCGCTGCGTACGTCCATCATGGTCGCCAGGATCGGCGTTGCAACCATTGGAAAACCAAGGCCGAGCGTGCCGTGAACCAGTCCTGCAAACAGGATTACGCAGACCACCGCGATCAGAACAGGCCCATCGAACTGTAGCAATGAGATCATTTTGGCAAAGACTCGATCTGGCAGGAGGCTGCATTGTATTCTCGAAGCCCTGCGATTACGAATAGGGTTATACAATCAAGATTATATTTCCTATAATCCGCGCTCGTTTTTTCATGTCGTAGACGATGGCACTACTGGTACAGAAATTTGGCGGGACTTCGGTTGGCTCTATCGAGCGCATCGAGGCGGTCGCAGACAAGGTTATCGGCTACAAGCAAGCCGGCAATGATATGGTCGTGGTGGTGTCGGCGATGAGCGGCGAGACCAATCGTTTGCTTGAACTGGCGAAACAGGTTGACCCACAGGCGCGAGGGCGTGAACTGGACGTACTGCTAACCACGGGTGAACAGGTCACTATTGCGCTGCTCGCGATGGCGTTGGAAAAACGCGGTTACCCGGCACGGTCCTATACCGGGGGGCAGGTCAAGATCACCACCGATAGCGCCCACAACAAGGCCCGCATCAAGTCCATCGACAATCTGCGAATTACCGATGATCTGAAAAATGGGCGCATTGTGGTGGTTGCTGGATTTCAGGGCGTTGACGACCAGGACAACATCACCACGCTGGGGCGCGGTGGCTCGGATACCACCGGTGTGGCGCTTGCGGCCGCGCTGAAGGCGGATGAGTGCCAGATTTTTACCGATGTTGACGGTGTCTATACCACGGACCCGCGGGTTG
>JAJDOF010000156.1 GCA_022340305.1 Gammaproteobacteria bacterium | reverse complement strand
TCCAGGCCGAAATCGACCATGTTCATCACCGATTGCGCGGTATAACCGATAATGCGGGAACCGCCGGGCGATCCGGTGACGATTTCGACTTCACCATCTGCATTGAACACGATGGTCGGTGACATCGAACTGCGCGGCCGCTTGTTTGCCTGCACCCGGTTGGCAACAGCGATGCCGTTCGAGGAGGGGCTGAATGAAAAATCGGTCAACTCATTGTTGAGCAGGAAACCGTTCACCATGACGCCGTTGCCGAACGAGCTCTCGATGGTGGTCGTCATCGACAGCGCGTTACCCCATTTGTCGACGATGGATACATGACTGGTACCTGAATTCTTTGTCGTCGGATCGGGCATGGTCGGATCGAATTCGCCCGGCGGCGTGCCCGGGGCCGCAGAACCCATGTCCATGTCGGTGATTAGCGCGGCACGCGATGCGAGGTAATCCTTGTCCAGCATGCCTTCGACCGGAACCGTAATGAAATCGGTGTCGGCAACATAAAGGCCGCGATCGGCAAAGGCCAGGCGTCCGGCCTGCGTGAACAGGTGCACGGTTTCTACATCGAGAGGAGCTAGTCCGCTCAAATCGAAAGTCTCCAGGATGCCGAGGATCTGCCCGACGGCGAGCGCACCCGAAGAGGGTGGTCCCATGCCGCAGACACGGTGGCCGCGGTAGTCGATACAGACCGGTTTGCGCTCCACTACCTCGTAATTGGCAAGATCTTCGACCGTCATATCGCCACCGATGGCCAGGTCGCCCTGCACCGCGGCAGCGATGTTTTCGGCGATTTCACCGGTATAAAATCCATCGGCGCCATGTTTTGCGAGCGTTTTCATGGTGTCGGCATATGCCGGATTTCTGATGATGGTGCCAGCAGGCCTGGCTTCGCAAATACCGTTGCTGTAGTCGGCAAAATATTCGAACGCGGTGGGGTCACGAAAGTACAGCCTGTCGTCGCAGGATGGATTGCGCATCAACAGGCCGGTTACCTGTGAACTCGTGCGCTCGGTTAGCGGGTAACCCTGGCGGGCAAGTTTTTCCGCCGCCTTGAATAAATCCTTCCATTTCTTTTTACCGTATTTGTGCTGCAGGTACTCCATCATGCGTGGTGTTCCGGGCACGCCCACGGACAGGCCGCTTTGCCAGGCGGGGACGAAACTCAGGCCCGCGAACCGATCCTCGGTCGCTGTGGAGGGCGCTTTTTCACGCGCATCGATAGTCGTGGTGGTGCCGGTTTTGGCATCGTAGTAGACGACGAAAGCGCCACCCCCCATGCCGCTGGACTGGGGCTCCACCAGGCCCAGCACGGTTTGTACGGCGACCATCGCATCGGCGGCGGTACCGCCTTTCTTAAGGACATCGGCACCGGCCTGGGAGGCAAGCGGGTTGGCGCTGACCACCATTTCCTTCTTGTTGGTGGTTGCCTGCGGCAGCGGGTCGGCCCAGGCTATCGGATTTAACAGTAACGCCAGCAATGGAATGCCGGCGAGAATTCGTATTTTCATTGTGAGGTTTCTCCTTATAGTTATTCAGGTTCAGTTTTGTTACTGCCCAGCGGTTATACAGCTGTTGTCACTGAATAAAAACCACAAAAAATTTACGAATTTCTAACGTCCGCTGATTCGCCATTAGGGTCCCGTCGATGGTTTCAGGCCATTCATCCCAAATCAAATCGGTTGCTGAACGGAAATAAAGTGATCCCGGCAAGCCATGGCAATTCTACCGATGACAATTGTCAGGCCTGACCCCTCAGCTATGACCCCGCAGCTACGCGGGGGCAGTAAGTAATTGCGACTAATGACAATAAAGGATAGCGTTGGCAACCCAATTCCGGAATTGATGGAGGCTGAGCGTTGTGACCGCGAAGGCAGGTACCACGAAGATGTTGTCTGGCAAGGCCGACCTGGCGTGTTGAACTGGCCGGGCCTGCCGATCGAGGATTGCCTCGAAGAACTGAAGCGATGCCTTGCCGAACGCGACGAAGTCGTACTCGAAGCCCCGCCGGGTGCGGGCAAAACTACGCTGGTACCTCTCGCCCTGCTCGATCAACCCTGGCTCGCGGGCCGCAAAATCATCATGCTCGAGCCGCGCCGTATCGCTACCCGAACGGCCGCTTATCGCATGGCGAGCCTGCTCGGCGAGGAGCCCGGGCAGACCGTCGGTTATCGTATGCGTCTCGAGGCAAAAACAGGGCCACAGACCCGTATCGAAGTCATCACCGAAGGCATACTGACGCGAATGCTGCAACGCGATCCGTTGCTCGAGGCGGTGGGGCTGGTGATCTTCGATGAATTCCACGAACGCAGTCTCGACTCCGACCTTGCGCTTGCGCTGTGTCTGAAGGGGCGGGCGTTGTTCGGCGATGACATCGGCAAGGGTGTCGGCCAGCTCAAGATACTGGTCATGTCGGCCACGCTCGACAGTGACCAGGTTGCCACTCTGCTGGACGATGCACCCGTGGTCAAAAGCGAGGGCAGGGCCTATCCCGTCGACATTGTTTACGGCCGCGCACGGCAGTCCGGCGAGCGCACGGTGGAACGTGTCGTGGCGACGATTCAGCAAGCCCTGCTGGAAAACCCGCACAGCAGCGTGCTGGCTTTCCTGCCAGGCCAGGGTGAAATCCAGCGTTGCAGTAATGCCTTGCAGGACTGGATAGGCGAACGGAAAATCACGGGTGTCCACCTGCGGCCGTTGTTCGGTAACCTGTCGATCGACGCCCAGCAGCGTGCGATTGCCGCCCTCGCCGGTAACGAGGCCCGGGATCAAAAAGTGGTGCTCGCGACCAACATCGCCGAGACCAGCCTGACCATCGATGGCGTCGATATCGTGGTCGATTCGGGGCTTGAACGCGTTGCCCGTTTCGATCCCGGCACCGGCATGACCGGTTTGCATACCATGCGCATATCGAAATCCTCCAGCGAGCAACGCGCCGGGCGTGCCGGACGCCTGCGACCGGGCAAATGCTATCGACTGTGGTCGGCCGAACAACAGCAGCAGCTCGCCGCACAGGGGAGTGCAGAAATCCTGAGCGCCGACCTGGCGCCGCTGGCCCTGCAGCTACTGCAATGGGGCGTCGACGATCCGCAGGAATTGCTGTGGCTGGACCCGCCGCCGCGCGGCCCCTGGCAACAGGCGATGGATTTGTTGCTGTCACTCGGCGCGCTGGAACGGCGCGCCAATGCCTGGGTGTTGAGCCCTCACGGTGAGGCCATGAGTGCGCTGCCCGTACATCCGCGCCTGGCCCACATGTTGTTGTACGGTGCGGCGTGCGGTTATACGCGCACCGCGACCTTGCTCGCCAGCCTGCTGTCCGAACGCAACCCTTTTCGCGACGATGCGGATATCAGTCAGCGCCTCGAAATGCTGGCCGGGGCGGTGGTGTGCCCGCGGCCGCAGCAGGGCTGGCTGGCGCGCACCCGGCAGTTGGCTGCACAGTTCGAACAACAGCTCAAAAAAACGAAGCTTCCCGGTGTGGATGCCAGTTATCTGCTACTGCCGGAACAGGTCAATGCCTGCCTGCTGGCCCAGGCTTACCCGGATCGAATCGCGCGCCGGCGTCACTCGGGAGGATATCAACTGGCCAACGGCCGCAGCGCCGTATTTGTCGGCACTGCAGCGCTCGCCAGGCATCGCTGGCTTGTCGTTGCCGAGGTCAGCAGCAGTGCGGGAAACAGGAGTGACGTGATTCGTGCCGCGGTCGCGCTCGATGAGAGCCTTTTCGCTGCTGCCCTGCAAGGCTTTATTAAAGAACAAACCATTGCCGAGTGGGATCGCAAGGCCGGTCGCTTCGTGGCCGAGCAGCAGCAGCGGATCGGCGCCCTGGTATTGCAGCGCAAGTCCCAGGGCGAGGTGCCGGAGCAGGCAAAACGGCTTGCCTTGATAAAATACCTCGAGGACGAGCAGCTCAAGCTACTGCCCTGGACTGCTGCACAACGGCAGTGGTGCGCGCGGGTAAACCTGCTGCGCTCGATAGACCGGCAGTACGCCTGGCCGGATGTCAGCCATGAGGGTTTGCTGGCCAATCTTGACGAGTGGCTGGGACCTTTTCTCGGCCCGGTCAGGTCGCTGCAGGATTTTGGCAAACTCGAGTTAGGCCGCATTCTCGAGGCACAGCTGACCTGGGATCAGCAGCAGCGGCTGGAGCGGCTGGCGCCATCTCGTTTCGAGGTACCCTCGGGTTCGGCGATCAAGATCGACTATACCGCATCGCCGCCGGTACTGGCGGTCAAGCTGCAGGAAATGTTCGGCTGTGAACAAACACCGACGGTTGCCGGGGGCAAGGTGCCATTGCTGGTGCACCTGTTATCACCGGCGGGCCGACCCCTGCAAATCACCCAGGATCTGGCAGGTTTCTGGCGTTCGTCCTATCACGAGGTCAAGAAGGAAATGAAGGGCCGTTACCCGAAACATCCGTGGCCGGACGATCCGCTGGTGGCGATTGCCACGCGTCATACCCGTAAACGATCTTCGCGCTAGCCCGCAAATCCGCTTTGCAGCTGCCATTGGCGAGCGTCGTTTGCTTAATAATAGGCCTTCGGCTAGTATATTTTGTCCTGTTCGGTGCTGTGTTGCCCGGGCGGGCGGCTGATCCAGCTCATCAATTTAAATCAGAAAAAATTGGGAGCTAAAAATTTTATTTCCTCAGGAGAAAGGGCATGATCAAAAAAATAAGTCTGGTTGCAATGGGCGCAACGCTATTAGTCACGGCGGCGACGTCCGTCTATGCGGAGGGATCGATGGTGCTGGACCGCATCAAGGAGCGCGGTACGATCAACATGGGTCATCGCGAATCCTCCGTGCCGTTTTCCTACATCGGTAACGATGGCAAACCCCAGGGATACTCGATCGACCTGTGCATGAAGTTCGTCGATGCCATCAAGGCCGAAATCGAAATGCCTGATCTGAAAATCAACCTGGTACCGGTTACTTCACAAACCCGGATTGCGTTGATGGCTAATGGCACGATTGACCTGGAATGTGGTTCTACCACCAATAACCTGACGCGCCAGAAGCAGGTCGACTACCTGCCCACTACCTTCATTACCGGCACCAAGATCGCTTCCAAGAAAGGCTCTGGTATTACCGAAATCGAAGATCTCGAAGGTAAAACCGTGGCGCTGTCACTCGGCACCACCAATGAAAAGGCAATCAAACGTGTTGCCGAGGCAAATGGTATCAACATCAAGACCCTGATGGTAAAAGATCATCCCCAGGGCTGGCTTTCCGTTGAAACCGGTCGTGCCGATGCCTATGCCTCGGACGATGTACTGCTCTACGGGCTGGTATCCAAGTCGAAGAATCCTGCCGACTTCCAGGTCACCGGGCGTTTCCTGAGCTTCGATCCCTACGGCATCATGGTGCCACAGAATGACTCGCTGTATCGTCGCCTTGGTACCGCCACATTGGCCGATATGATGCGCTCGGGTGAAATCCACAAGATTTACGACAAGTGGTTTAATCCGGGTCCGACCGGAATCAATATGCCGATGAGCGATACGCTGCGTACGGCGTTTGAAATCCAGGCGTTGCCGCACTAACTCCGCCTTAACTTGCCATGGCATTGAGCCGGACACCCTGTCCGGTTCAATGCCTTCATTCCACCGGGGTAGTCATGAACTATAACTGGGACTGGGGCGTTCTGTTTCGCGAACCGTATCTGGACTGGCTGATTTCGGGCTTCCTGTGGACTATTTCCGTATCGCTTGCCGCCTGGATCCTGGCGTTCACGCTGGGTTCGATCGTCGGTATCGCGCGCACCGTCGACAACGACTGGGCCCGGGGCATCGCTACCTGCTATGTCGAAACCTTCCGCAATATTCCGTTGCTAGTGCAAATGTTCCTGTGGTATTTCGTGTTCCCTGAATTGCTGCCCTATGACGCCGGCATGTGGGTCAAGCGCGAACTACCGATGCCGGAGTTCACCACCGCGGTGGTTTGCCTGGGGCTTTATACTGCCTCAAGGGTTGCCGAGCAGGTTCGCGCCGGCATCGAAGCGATTGGCCAGGGCCAGCGTAATGCCGGGCTCGCCATTGGCCTGACTCCAGCGCAAGTGTACCGTTACGTTTTGTTGCCGGTCAGCTACCGGATTATCATACCGCCGCTGACCAGCGAGTTTTTGACCATCTTCAAGAATTCCTCGGTGGCGCTTACCATCGGTGTGCTCGAAACTACCGCCCAGGCGCGGCAGATCGAAGAATACACTTTCCAGGGGTTTGAAGCCTTTACCGCGGCGACCCTGCTGTATATCGTCGTCACCTCGGTCGTCATGCTGTTGATGAAGTTGATCGAAGGTCGCGTGCGCATTCCCGGCATGATTTCCCTGGGAGCAAAATAGCGTGTTTGGCGACTTCGATACCGGTGTCATCTTCGACAATCTGCACTTCCTCGTGGAAGGCATGCAGACCACCCTGGTACTGACCCTGATTGCCATTGGCGGCGGATTGATACTGGGTACCTTGCTCGCGTTGGCGCGCCTGTCGCGCTTTCGCGCCTTGTCGTTCTGTGCCGGTGGCTATGTTAATTTCTTTCGTTCGATGCCACTGATACTGGTTATATTCTGGTTCTATTTCCTGGTGCCGCACGTCGTTGGGCGCCCGGTGGGTGGTTTTTATTCGGTACTGGTCGCTTTCGTCATGTTTGAAGCGGCTTACTATTGCGAGATCATGCGCGCCGGCATCCAGAGCGTGCGCAAGGGGCAGATCTATGCCGGTCAGGCGCTGGGCCTCAGCTATGCGCAAAACATGCGCTACGTGGTGTTACCGCAGGCGTTTCGCAACATGGTGCCGATCCTGATGACCCAGGCCATTATTCTATTCCAGGATACCTCGCTGGTTTACGTCGTCGGTATCAAGGATTTTCTGGTCAGCGCCGACCTGGTCGCCAATCGCGAGAACCGCATCCTGGAAATGTTCACTACCGTGGCGCTGGTCTATTTCGTGATCTGCCTGTCCGGATCGCTACTGGTCAAACGTCTGCAGAGGAAATTCGCCAGGTGATAAATCTCAAAAAAATCAGTAAGTGGTACGGCGACTTCCAGGTGCTCGATGATTGCAGCACCCAGGTCGAAAAGGGCGAAGTCGTGGTGGTTTGTGGCCCGTCGGGTTCTGGAAAATCAACGCTGATCAAATGTGTCAACGGTCTCGAACCGTTTCAGCAGGGCGAGATCACGGTTGACGGCGTTTCCGTCGGCGGCAAGGATACCAACCTGTCGCAACTGCGCTCGCGCATTGGCATGGTGTTTCAGAACTTCGAGCTGTTTCCGCATATTTCGGTGGTCGACAATATCAAGCTGGCGCAATTGAAAGTACTCGGACGCAGCGACGACGAGGCGCACAAAAACGCCATGCGTCTGCTCGATCGTGTCGGCCTCGCCGACCAGGCGGACAAGCACCCGGCGCAACTCTCCGGCGGGCAACAACAGCGTGTCGCGATTGCGCGCGCGCTGGCGATGGATCCGATCGCGATGCTGTTTGACGAGCCAACCTCGGCGCTCGATCCGGAAATGATCAACGAAGTGCTCGACGTCATGGTTGAACTGGCGAAGGACGGCATGACCATGATGGTGGTTACCCACGAAATGGGCTTCGCACGCCGCGTCGCCAATCGAGTGATCTTCATGGACGAGGGGCGCATCGAAGAGGATTGTACCAGGGAGGAATTCTTTAACACCACGCGTGGCGAACGGGCGCAGATTTTCCTCTCCAAGATTCTCGAGCACTAGTGTGCTTTCAATATCACCCTGAAAGAGCACCAGTCACACACGGGATTCGACAAATAAACCGACCGGTCAAGAACTCAGTACCCATCGCGTATGCCTGAAAATTCCGCCATCTGGCATCCCTGTCCGCTGCGCCGGGTTGGTGGTGGAGCGCAGCATCACTTTTTCGGCTACTACAACAAGCACCCCTGGGATCGCTCCGGACGCTACCTGCTGGCACAGCGAGTGCCGATGATGAGCGCTGACCTCTCGGGTGCGGAAGTCGCCGAGGTGGGTTTTTTCGATCTACAGGACGCGGACAGGTTTTATGTGGTCGGCAAAACCACTACCTGGAACTGGCAAATGGGTAGCCAGCTGCAATGGTTGAGTGGTCTGCCCGGTCGGCAGCTGATCTATAACACGCGTGCCAGCTGTAGTGATGTCGACTACCCCTATGCGGATTTTCGCGCCACCGCAGTCGATGTCGACAAGCAGGTTCGAACTGAGTATCCGCTGCCGATTTACGTGTTGGCGCCCAACAGTAAATGGGCGCTGTGCGTCGATTACTCGCGTTTCGAGGTGACCCACCCGACTATCGGCTATCGTGCGAGCTGCGGTGAACCGGTTCTCACCAATGCGCCCGACGACGACGGCATATATCGCATGGAAATTGACACGGGTGATGCCGAGCTGATTTTGAGCCTGTACGACCTGACGCAATTTCAACCGCTGCCGTCCATGGACAATGCCATCCACTGGGTTACCCACCTCGAAATTAATCCGGCTGCGACGCGATTCCTGTTCATTCACCGCTGGACCGAGCGGGTCGAGGACGAAACCTGTTTCCTGCATCGCTTGTTTACCATGAATCCGGATGGTTCGGATCTGCGGCTGCTGGAATGTACCGATCATCCATTGCCGCAGCTCGAGGAAAACTTCGATGCGAACCAGGTCGGTACCTTCGATTATGAGAAATCCGAGTACCAGATTTCACATCCGGCCTGGAAGAACGATGATGAAATTATCGTCTGGGGCCCGCATAACGACAGTATTCATTATCACCTGTACAACGACCATAGCGGCGAAGTTCAGGTCATCGGTGCGGATTGCCTGACCGAGAACGGGCACATGACTTATTCGCCGGATGGCAACTGGATCCTCTCGGATACCTACCCGGATAGCACGAGCAATGAGCGCCTGTTGATTTTATACGATGTCGCCAACGATCAGCGCTACGACATCGGCAGTTTTTACACCGATCCGGATCTGGGCAAACCGAATCGTTGTGACCTGCATCCGCGCTGGAGCCCGGATGCGCGCCAGCTGTGCATCGACTCGGTGCACGAACAGCAGCGGCAGATGTACCTGGTCGATGTTTCCGCTATTACCGCCGGAACGACCAGGTCGGCTTCCAGGCGGCGCTGATGCAACCCGCAAGCGCTGTGACGCGCAGCAGCAGGTGGCGTGTGCCGAAAGCGTCGATCTGAACGGCTTCGATGTTCTCGCGGGCCAACAGCGATAACCTCTACGCAAGACTGCGTGCACGGACAAAGCGGCGCTCAATCGCCTGCAAGGGTCTCTTCATGGAAGACACGGTCGTGGCGCATGCGATGGTCGGGGTCGACATCGGTATCGAGTTCACGGGCGTAACGGTGGCCGGCGAATACCGCGCCGGCGATGATTGACGGCGCTTCGCAGTCGCCGATGCGAGTGATGGATTTCGGCATGCTGTCGCCACCGGTTTTACTGCGTTGTTGCAGCTCGCGATACAGGACCTCATCGGGCGCACGCAGGGTTACGCTGACCAGTGATTGCGCGGCTAGCGCACGGCGTTTACCGCTGTAGCTGCATTCGATCTGTGCTTCGTGGCCGTCGAAGGCAACCAGTCCATGCGCGGTAATAATATCGACACCCACTTCCAGCATTCGGCAATGTATCAAAGTCTGCTCAGAGGTGTGCATCCCCCAGCTCGACACCTGGTTGGCCGGTGTTACCAGCGTAACGGCGATACCCTCGGCACGCAGTCGTTCGGCGATAACGTTGGCCATGTAGTAGTGGTCGTCGTCGAAAATCACCACCGGACCGGCGGGTAAATGCCCGGCCATGATGTCGTCCGGGGTGAACAGCTGTGCAGCAGGGCCCAATGTCGTCAGGGCGCTTTCGTTGAACCGGCCTTTGCCGTCGCCGAGCCAGTGCGCGCCGGTGGCGATGACCACGTGATCGGCTTCGATATCGAGCACGTCGTCCGCGCTCATGCGGTTATCGAGATAAATCTCGACATTGGCCATTTTCTGGATTTGCTGCACGCGATAATCGCGCACCCGCGCCCATTCGCTGAGACCCGGCAGTGTGCTCTCGCGCGTCACGCGTCCGCCGAGCCACTGTTCGGCCTCGGCCAGCAGCACCCGGTAGCCGCGTTTGCCGAGCGCGCGTGTCGCTTCGAGCCCGGCGGGACCCGCGCCAACCACCAGCACGGTTGAATCGGAGCCCTTGTCGGCGATGTGCTCGGGATGCCAGCCGCGCCGCCATTCTTCGCTGATGGTCGGGTTCTGTGTGCAGCGTATCGGCGTTGCCTTGCTGTCGCCGGTGTAGCAGATATTGCAACCGATACATTCACGGATGTCGTCCAGTCGACCTTCGCTGATCTTGTTCGGCAGAAAAGGATCGGCGATCGAGGGCCGTGCCGCACCGATGAAATCGACGATGCCGTGCCTGACCTGCGACACCATGGTATCGGGCGAGGTAAAGCGACCCACGCTCACCACGGGTTTGCTGGTTATCGATTTGACGTAGGACATGTGCGCTTCCAGCGACGCTTCCTTGACGAAACGGGATACGCCCATTTCCTGGGAGTAGTCATTGATGTTGATATCCCACAGGTCCGGCAGCTCGGCCAGCATTGCCAGCATGTCACGGTGTTCACCGATCACCGGTTGGCCGTTGATCGGGCTGTCCTGGTCGGCCGAGAAGCGCACCGCCACCGCACAGCGATCACCGACCGCGTCTTTTGTTTCTTCGATCAGCTCGCGCACCAGGCGTACCCGGTTTTCCAGTGAACCGCCGTATTCATCGCTGCGCTGATTGGTTTTTGCCGACAGGAAGTGCGACAGCAGGTAATGGTGGGTGGCATAAACATAGACGATATCGAAACCGGCAGCTTTCGCGCGCAAAGCCGCCTCGCGGTGCCAGCGGCGCAGCTCACGAATATCGGCCTTGTCCATGGCGCGGGTCTGGTAGGGAATGCCCACCATGTTTGGCATGCTGGCGACATCCATGGCGACTTCGTTGGTGAATAAATTGGCCGAGCGCGAACCGCCAGCCCATAGCTCGGCCCCGGCCAGTGCTCCGTGCTCGTGCACCAGATCGGTCATCAGCGAGTGCGCCTTGATGTCACCTTTATCCCACAGTGATGCATAGGGGTGGGGCAGGTCGTCGGAGGCGGGATGAATCGAACAATACTCGGTGCACACCACGCCCCAGCCGCCTTCCGCCTTGATGCCGCGCAGCTCCGCTACCATGCGCGGGCGCAGCCAGCCGAGGCCGGTGCAGTGCGGCACCTGGTAAAAGCGATTCTTGGCCGTGACCGGGCCGATCTTTACCGGCTCGAATAAAACGTCGTAACGCGAATCTCTAGTCATTGATTATCTCAGACAGGTGGTTGGGTTATGTGCAGGTAATCTTATCGCAAAAGCGCAAGGTGCCATTTTTAGTGGCGCCTGTCACCCCACGATAAAACCCCGGTTTGCAGCAGGTCACGCACACAGCTCGCTGACTTCAGCGAGCAGCCAGTGGCGAAATTCGCGTGCCGCGCCCGACAGGCTTTCCAGGTTGCGATAACTCAGATAGTAGGCCTCGCTGCTTTGCAGTCGAGGGCAGATGCGACAGGGTTTGAGGCCGAGTTTGTCGACCAGTCGGTTGGTCGTCGGTGCACGCGCCAGCGCAATCCCGTACTCGGCAGCTGCCAGGTTTAGCGATACCTGGGTCGAGTCGGTGAAGCAAAGTTGACGCGTCGGGACGCTGTCGATAGCGACGGATTGCAGTATCTGGTTCCAGTTGACCTGATGCGTCGAGATCTGCATCAGGCGGTGCTGCAGGAAATCATCTGCAGAGTGGATCGAGTCGGCGATCGCGGGGCTCGCCACCGGGTAAATGACTTCATCGTAAAGCCGGTCGCATTGCCCCCAGCTGCGGTGCACCGGGCCAAACAGGATGCGCAACTCGAAACCGGGGCGCTGATAATCGATGTCGTGATAGGCGCCGTTCAGGTGCAGTTGAATCTGTGGATGACGCTTTGAGAACGCGGGTAACCGGTCGGTTAGCCACGACAGGGTCAGGCTCAGGTCCGCCTGCAGCGTCAGCGTGTTGTCCTTGTCCTGGCCGAACAACGAAGCCGCGGTTTCCTCGACGCTTGTCAGTGACTGTCGGACGGTTGGCAGGAAGGCGTGACCCGCATCGGTCAACTCGACGTGTCGTGGTCCGCGTTTGAACAAGTCCTCGCCGAAATGGGATTCCAGCGCCTTGATCTGCTGGCTGACCGCGGAAGTGCTCATGTTCAGCAATTCGGCAGCGCGCGCAAAGCTTTCCATGCGCGCCGCCGCCTCGAATACTCGCAGCCAGTTTAACGATGGTATGCCGCGCTTCATGGTGCGATATCCCGGTTATTGATAGTTAAGTTTTACTTAATCAAAGCAGAGTAAAACACAGGTTGATCGTTAACGTCAATCTTGGTTCAATTCGCCTGAAATCGTTACTGGATGCCCTGACCATGTCCGAATCCATTGCTTCAGCGGCTGCAGACCAGCCTTCGCCGGTTAAACGCGCAGGCCGGCGCGTGTGGAGCTACACCCCCGAATTGCCAGTGACCCAGGCACCCTATTTCGAGCTGCCTTTCAGCCTCGGAGAAAGCCTGCGTTACCTGTTCGATGTCTGGCGCCCTTTCAACCAGCGTTTTTTAATCCTGCTGATCGCGATCGCCGCCTGGAGCTGGTTTACGCCGTCGCTGGAACGCGCGCGCGAGTTTCAATTCGACTGGATGCTGGAAATTGGTCTGCGGAACCTGGTGATCGTGCTGGTTGTGGCGGGTGGCCTGCACCTGCTGCTGTTTACCTTTTCTCGACAGGGCGATAACACCCGCTACGATGCCCGTCCACTGGCGCGTAACTCGAAGCAGTTCCACTTTGGCAACCAGGTCTGGGACAACATGTTCTGGACGCTGTTTGGTGCGGTACCTATTGGTACGCTATGGGAATGCCTGCTGCTGTGGGGCTATGCCAATGGCCATGTCACGATGATTAGTTTCGCCGAAAATCCCGGCTGGTTCGTCGGCTGGATGCTGATTATCCCGCTGTGGAGTGGCTTGCACTTCTACTGGTACCATCGGCTGCTGCATATCGGCCCGCTGTATCGCTGGTTTCACTCCTGGCACCACAAGAATATCAATACCGGCCCCTGGTCGGGACATGCGATGCACCCGCTCGAACATTTGTTTCTGTACTCGGATGTCGCAATCCACTGGCTGGTGGCAAGTCATCCGGTCCACGTCATATTCAATGCAATGCTGCACACCATCGCCGGTCCGACCTCGCACTGTGGTTACCACGAAGTAAAGCTGACACGCTTTTTCTCGCTCAAACTCGGTGACTTCATGCACCAGTTGCACCATCGTTATTTCGATTGCAACTACGGCTCCTACGAGACACCCTGGGATAAAATTTTCGGCAGTTTTCACGACGGCACTGAAGCCGGCAATGAATACATCAAGGAACGCCGGCGGCGTATGTTCGAGAAGAAGAACGCCGCTTGACTTCAGAACTAATGATTTGCCTGCAGGGAAGCTGCTGGAAGCGTCCCGGCGATCTGCAGCATTGAGGAGGCAGCAAAACTGAACCGTTTTACTGCCTCCGGTATTTCCTGACGCCTAATTCTTGTTACTTTTTTTACTCTTCTTGCTCTTTTTATTTTTCTTACTCTTACCCTTGCAGGAATTTTCTGTGCCCGCGTAGAACTGCTCAAAGATCGCTTCCTCAGGGCCGAATTTCATGAATTTCGAACCGTTGTCCCTGAGCTTGCTGAAGTCTGTCGCCTTCACCTTGCGCAGATCCTCGATTGCGGTATGACCGCCGGCAATACCAATGGTGCCGAGGATGCTCGGTGAATAAGCTGCACCAGTGGCGGCCAGTTCTTCAATGATTATCTCGATGGTGCCGTTTCCATAGATCGCAATCTGCAGCGTATTGGGCTCCGTGGTACCGGCGGCCTTAACACCCAGGTAAGTGACGACCACGCGGTCCTCGGCAACGTTGTAATCGGCGAATACATCAGCGCCCGTGGTGGAGAGGTTCTTCATCAGGGCGCCAATGGTGAACTGCGCGCTCAGCAACAGGTGTCCTTTCATGTACCAGGGTGAGCCGTTATCGTCGATATCGCCGATGTCGGACGTGGTTCGAGTGGTAATCACGCCGTTTTTGCTGACGAACAGGTTTTCAACCGGGTCCGCCATACCGGGTACGGGAAACGAGAATCCCGTGGTTTCCAGGTAATTGACACCGTCCCCCGTGACATCAACCGAGTTACCCATCGGATAGAACGAGGCACCGGAGGTCAGGCTCACTTCGTAGCCGGAGTCGCCGACCGGGACGAAGCTTAACCTGTCGGTCGGCAATAAATCGAGCGGACGTGGTTTTTCAACCATGCAATCGACTTCGAGGTGGACTAGCGGGTTCGCTTTTTCGTTCTGCTTCGAGTCGCTCAGGTAGCGGCTATAGCCGCTGTCATTTTTCAGGTAATTGTTGAAGAAAGAAACCGCGTACCAGTTGGTCGTACGAGTGACCTCGGCGATCGAGGCCCCTGGCTTGAGTGGCATCGAACCGATGAGTTCATCGCGTACGCTGAGGATGGATGCATCGAAAAACAGTACGTCTACCAGAACCTCGTCGCTGAGATTATCGAACACCGACGGTTCGCAGTAGTCGTAGATGCCTGAATTACGAGGTCCGGTATAGGTCCAGTAAAAGGTCGCGGGGAAGATAAAATTGGCGAAATCGGAAGCAGGCACCGAAGTTGGATCGCCAAAAACAGCCGGGAAAACGCTCGGATCGACGGCCTCCATTGAGCTGACGAAATCCTGGCACCAACTCGTCTGGTAGCCACCGACGTGGTGATTGAAATCGGCGATATCGACGAGGTACTTGGATTTGGTGCCCGTGAATTCGTTGAAGCTGTCATAGACGATACCGGTATCGTTGCCGAGGAACATCAACGGTACCTGGGCATTGGCGTAGTCGTCCTTGTTCAGCAGCAGGCCGTAATTGCTGCCGCCGCCCATCAGGGCCGCCTTGACGCGTCGATCCGCAGGGTGGTCCTGCACACCGATACCGGCAACGGTGGCCAGGCTGGTCATTCCGCCAAGTGAAAAGCCGAGCACGCCGATGGCTTCTTCATCGAGGCGTTTGCTGAAATCGATGCCGGTCTGCTGGTCGAGAATGCCGTCGAGCACCTGGTCAATGACAAAACTGACATCCTTGCTGCGTTGCAGGATTGTGCCGTTGGCGATCAGATTCGGGTTGGGACCGATGTCCTGACCTATCCGCCTGCCGAGCCAATCCGCCTGGTACTGGGCGTCGTTGTTACCGGTGTGTTCGATCGACGCGATCACGTAACCGTGGCTGGCGAGCATTTCCAGCGTGTCAGGCATGTTCTTGGCTGAAGCAACCGTGCTGCCATGCGAGGCAATCAGCAAAGGGAACTTGCCTTTGCGAGCCAGCGGCGCCAGTTCCGCGATGGTGTTGGTAGACAGGCTGCCATCCCAGGTCATCGGCGCCAGGTCCGGCAGGCCGGGATAAGCCAGGCCATCCATATTCTCGTTATAAATCGGGTTATTCCAGTCATACAGAATACGCGCATCCGTCTTGATGTCGGTGGGATACCAGATGTCAAGATGCAGGAAGCGACCAGGGGCGATAGCCGGGGTGGAGCCATCGTTGTTGCGTGAGCTGTCGGTCAGAATTACCGTCGTATGTCCGATGGAATAAGGGCCGATTTCATCCGGTGCCTGAGAGTTGTGTTTTTTATCGGCGAGCGCGACATTGCTGCCGATTAACAGTGCGCCGATTAACAGTCCGGTGATGATTTTTGATAACCGACAGATTTCGAGGGATGGTTTGTTCACGATAGGTTCTCCAGTTTTTATTGTCTGAGAGATGACGCCGTGAAGGTTGTCATCTCCCGCTTTCTATTAGGCGTTACGCTTACCATCCGGGGTGCCCGGGACATCGCTGGCCCGTGAAGTGTCGATGGGTTTGTTACGCGAATACCGATTCATTCTCAACTTGGGCAGGAGTGGTGTCAAGGATCGGGCGTCCCGAAATCCCTGCCATCGATATTACGTGGGAACTCGAGCGTTAAATCGGAATACCGGATCAGGCCTTCGCGAGGGTCCAGACGCCGATGGCGATGAAGCCGATGCCAGCCACGTAGGCGAGCTGCTTTTCGCTCACGTACTGGCTGATCGCGCTGCCGGCGAGCACGCCGATGCCCGAGGCGACGATCAGCGCGAGCGATGCGCCAAAGAAGACCGTCCATTTACTGACCTCTTTGTCAGCGGCGAACAGCATGGTCGCGAGTTGTGTTTTGTCGCCGAGTTCAGCAATAAACACCGCGCTGAAAACGGTAATGAGTACTTTGTATTCCATATTTAGGGATTCCGGAGTTCAGTTAGGAGGAGTTATTCGCCCTGCACGACTGCCTGGCTTTCGGCGTAGCAAATGGGAGGATACTTTGCCGGGTTGGCTGGTCCACAGCAACTGGGAATGCAGGTCATGCGATAGTCCGAGTTTGCATTCAGAAAAAAGGGAATCGAATAGCGGGACTGACTGCCGGTATTGTTATTGGCGAAATGCTTGACGCTGATAAAGCGATCATTGGTCCAGGTGCGTAATAATTCCCCACTGTTGACGATAAACGCATCTTCCAGCAGTGGCGCCCTGAGCCACTGCTGGCGCCGCTCGCTGAAGATGGTGAGCCCGGGTCGATCCTGTGCCAGGATCGTGCAAAATGTGGTATCGACGTGGGGTGCGATACCGAATTCATCGGCGGGCACATCGTGCTGGGGCGGATAATGCGTCATGCGCAGCCGGTATAGCGGTGATACAAATGCCGCGTCGAAAAAGTCCGATGGCATGTCCAGTGCGCGCGCAAAGAGTGGCAGCAGGTGTTTGCCAAGCGCTTCAAGCGCGACCGCATACCGTTCTACCGCATCGCGGAATCCGGGCAGGCTCGCCTCATTCGGCCACTGGTTGTCGTCCATCGCCAATTTGTGGTCACATTTGACGATGAATGCTTCGTTCAGATTGCCTTTGTCGCGTGCCGGTAGCTTGCGATGTTTGACCGGTAAATAACCCATACCGCCGACCGGCCAGTCAGGCCGATCCATCGCAATGGCCTGCTTTTCTGCGAGTGGCAGCGCGTGAAATTTTCGCGCGAAATCGAACATCGAGTTGATCAGCGAGGCCGGTACCTGGTGGCCGACAATCGAAAAAAAGCCGACAGTCTCACAGGCAATACGCAGTTGATCAGCGAGCTGCGTGAGTGCTGCTTCATCAGGATTACAAAAGAAGGCTTGCAGATCGATCACCGGAATGTCGCCGGGCCGGGCGTCTTCAACCCGACTCGTATCCCAGGTATCTGACTCCGAGCGCAGTTGCCGCTCCTTTACCACAGGATCGAAACTTGCAGATGTCGGTGAGGGATCGGGTTTATGCATGTTTTTCAGGTCCAAAGGTGTTCCTGGTTAGATGTCGCAAAATAATACACCGTATAAGTCACAAAGAACGCGCTGGATTCACCATTTTATCAGCCAGCGCCAGAATCTGTTGCCAGGTCAGTTCGGGCACTGCGATTACGCCGTTTGCATTGCGCCGATGTTCGCGTTCACGTTCACCGGGAATTTCGACGCGATCGAAACCCGGTGACGGCGGGCAATGGCGTATCTCGTCGAGGATTTCCTCGGCAATTTTCTGCATGGTTGAAGTATCGCGATACAGCGATGTCCTCAGCGTGATCAATAGCCAGTTACACTCGGTCGTCGCGGGTCCGAGCATCGCTTCCGCAATTAACTCCGCCATCAATGCCAGCGCATAGCCCTTGGCGCCTCCGGCCGGCAGGATCGCGCCACCGTTGAAATAGTCCTGCGGATCGACGCTCGGATTTCCCGCAGCATCGATGATGGCGCCTGCCGGCAGCAGTGCGCCGGCGCTTTGCGCGGCATATATCCAGCCACCGGCGATTTTCGAGGTGGCGAAGTCGAGCACCACCGATCCGCGCTCACCGCCGGGAATCCCGATGCAGTAGGGATTGGTCGGCAACATTGCCTGGCGTCCGCCGTAAGGGGCGACCTGGCGCCAGGTCTTGCGATTACCGCCGCCCATCATGATGGTGAGAAAACCCAGTTCTGCCGCAAGCTCGGCGAAGGCGCCCAGCCGGCCGGTATGGCCGGTGTTGCGTATCGCAATGGCTGAAATCCCGTTGTCCTCAGCTATCCGGCAGCCGTATTCGATCGCCAGTCGCATCGCCGGGATGCCGATACCGTGATTGCCGTCAATTTCATGTCCGCCGCTCGGCAATCGGTTGTATTGCGCGCTGGCGGTTGCCCGCATCGTGCCGTTACCGAACTGATCGTGGTATTGAATTACACGCATCAGGCCGTGTGATTCGATGCCGCAGAGGCTCGCGTCGGCGAGATGTTCGGCGACCATGCGCGCCACCCTCTCGTTGCAACCACAGCCCTGCAAAATACCAGCCAAAGTGCTGATCGCCGTGTCGGCTGTAATGTCGAGACGCCGGCCGTCGTAGCGTAGCTTACTCATACGGGAGTCTCCTGTAGCAGGAAAGGGAGGCGGGTTGCTGGGTCACGGCGAAGACTCGCTGCGGACTGGTGTTACAGGGCACGGAACTGTGCGATGACCGCATCGGCCATGGCATCGGTGCCGAGGGTTCCGCCGATGTCCCTGGTCGCGTGACCCATGTTCAGCGCGGCGTCGACTGCCCCCTCGATTTTGCGCGCACAGTTTACTTCGCCGGCCGTGTACTCGAGCATCATCGCCAGCGACAGGATCATGCCGACCGGATTGGCGATCCCCCGGCCCGCGATATCGGGCGCACTGCCGTGTACCGGTTCGTAGATGGCGGTTCCCTGTACGCGGCCAGTCCGCGGTAAATCCGCTAACGATGCCGATGGCAACATGCCGAGCGAACCGGCGATAGCCGCGGACTGATCGGACAACAGGTCGCCAAACAGGTTGTCGGCGAGTATCACGTCGAAAGCGGTCGGCTGACAGCACAGCTGGTAGCTGGCGTTGTCGGCGTAGA
Organism: Gammaproteobacteria bacterium; assembly: GCA_022340305.1. Taxonomy (GTDB): domain Bacteria; phylum Pseudomonadota; class Gammaproteobacteria. The sequence continues at coordinate 14,305 of JAJDOF010000156.1, read as the reverse complement.
AATGCGCAAGTTCGACATCAGGAAACTCTGATTTCCCGATTTCGTCGACGACTTCACGCCACAGTTTGCCAGCGATGAAAACATTCGCCTTGTCGACCGAAACCACCTGGCTGCGCCGTCGCCGCGCGACCTCGAATCCGACCCGGGCGAAACGCTCGATTTCAGCGCTGCTGTATTCGTTGAGATCAAAGGCACGCTGACTGCCATCGGCATGGATCTCGCGGCCGCGCGTGCGGGTAAACATCGCACCGCCGCAAAGTTCGCGCATTACAACGAGGTCGGCGCCGCGCACGGTTTGCGCTCGAAACGGGGTTTTATCGAGCAGGGCATCCCAGGCGCGCGCATGACGGACGCAGGCGAACACATCCAGTTCGTGGCGCAGCTTCATCAAGCCGTCCTGTTCCTCGGGGCCGCCGTCGATGATGATGTGATCCCAGGCAGGCCCGCCAGTCGCACCGACCAGCAAAGCATCGCTGGCTTTTGCCTTATCGAGGGTTTGCGGGCGAATGAAGCAACCGTATTTTTCCCAGGCGGCACCGTGCAACAGATCTTCGCTCAGGTCGAAGTCAAGGCCGACCGAGTGCGCCGCGACATCGAGCACCCTGAGGGCTGCAGCCACTACTTCCGGGCCGATGCCGTCGCCGCCCAGGGCCAGAATTTTCAGTGTCATGCTGCGGGCCTGTCAAAGCTAGTCGCGGTGAATTATTGTCCATCACTCTCAGGCTGTAAACCTGAACCGTGAGGTGGTCCAGAGCCGTGGCGAACCCCGATTGATAGCGGCTAATGCACTCAAGACTGGTTTCATCAAACCATTGGTTTGCAGTTTCGATCCGCGGTCAGGCATTAACGACGGTTGCAGCGGCGCGATGACAACGCTCGTTCAAAAAATTGATTTGACGGTATTGTTTGTTGATTAGCTCGGTTAATATGGCGGGATAATGAGTACCAGTTTCAATTTAATTCTCGGCGTGCTGGCGATCGTATATGGGCTGTATAGCTTTTATCAGCGCAAAACTGCGCCGGAAACAATTAAAAAGCTGACGATAATGATCGAGCGCAATGGTGAAAAAATGGGTCACTCGATCCACCTGTTTGGTTATACGATAATGCCGATCGTGGCCGGCTTGCTGTTGTTGTACGCGCATTTCAACAACGGCCCATAACGCTAACAACATTACCCGCTGACGGTTGCCTGCAGTCGTTTCCGGCGCTTGCCCGTGGTATTTCGATCGGCTAGTATTTAGGTCATGTTTGTTGTTAAAGCCTCTGCTGCTACCCGCGATTACCCCGCCCCGCTGGGTTTGGGTAATTGATGTGGTCAGACTCGCCGATATTCCTGAACCCGAACGCACGGTAATTGCCGATCTCGCTTGCCCGGTTTATGCGGATACCTCCCCGGTCACCCCGGTAGCGGCCGCTCTGCGCCACGTGGCGATCGTGTCGACCGCTGGACTTATCGTGCGCGGTGAACGCCCCATGCTTGCCAACGAAGCCGGCTACCGCGCCATTGCCGCCACGGTAGACGACGGCGATATCCTGTGCAGCCACGTGTCGACCAATTTCGACCGTACCGGTTTCCAGCAGGACCTCGATGTCGTGCTGCCGCGCGACCGCCTGCGTGAGCTGGAAGAGGAGGGTAGCATTGGTAAAGCTGCCGATACGCACTACGCTTTCATGGGGGCTACCAGCCCGGTAAAACTCGAAGACAAGGCGCGCGAACTCGGGCGTTCGATGCTGGCGCTTGGCGTCAATACGGTCGTTCTCGCCCCGGTGTGACCCGCCTGTACGCGCGCCGTGAGCGGGCTGGCCCACTACCTGGAAGACGAAGGTCTTGCCACCGTCATCGTCGCGCTGGTGCGTGAGCACATCGTTAAAATGCGACCACCACGGGCTTTATGGGTGCCGTTCGAGCTCGGCCGCCCCTTCGGCACACCGGGCGATGGCGGCTTGCAGCGACGGGTTTTACAGGCGTCGCTGGCGTTGCTGGATAAAACGCTCACGGCCCCACATCTTGAGGAATTCAACGAGGAGGCGCCGATTCATGACGACAGCAACTGGCACTTTCCCGGTAGCCTGGATAACAGCGGAGTACTGGCCGAAGCGGCCAGCGTCATGCCGATCTGGCGGCTGGCGCGTGAGCGTATCGGCAGGTCCACGGTCGGTATCAGTGGGCTCCCGCCCCAATCCGCAGTGGAATTCATTGCTCGCTTCCATGACAGCGAGCCGATGCCGAATCCGCAGGGCATGGCGCCGGTATCGCGAGCGCGCTTTGCGGTCGATGACATCAAGGCGTTTTACCTCGAAGCCGCCATGGCCGAAGGCGGGCAGCCATCCGCGCGGCAACTGCATGAATGGTTCTGGAGCGGGACACTGGCCGGTGAGCTGCTGCGCGAGTTCCAGCAGCGCGCCCGTGTCAGTGCCGATAAAAACCTGCAGCTGATTGCCGGTTCGCTGGTACCGGCGGAACGCACTGACTGGTTTCTGCACGGATTGAAGTCACCGGAACAATAGCCGTCATGTCGTAACCTGTGCGGCAAGGGTTATCACTGGCGAGTCAAAGCAGTTAGAATCACTCGATTCAAAGCGCAGGAATAACATCAGCGGTGAATGATCCGCAAGCATTTCAACTAGCACAACTCCCTGCCATCGATCGCCTGCTGAATTCGCCGGCTGCCGAGGTGATGGTAACCGAGTATGGGCGCGACGAGGTCAAACGGGTCGCGAGGCTCTGCCTGACCCTGTTACGTGAGGCGATCCGGCGCGAGGAAGTAGTGGATCCCGGTGTTGACGCTATCTGCCGCGGTATTCGCTGTGCCATCGAAGCGGATGCCGGTCGCGCGATGCGTCGCGTGATCAACCTGAGCGGAACCCTGCTGCACACCAATCTCGGGCGCGCGCTGTTACCCCAGTCCGCGATCGATGCGGTGGTTCAGGCGATGCGCGCCAACACCAGCCTGGAGTACGATCTTGCCAGCGGCGGACGCGGTGAGCGTGATGCTTATATCGAGGACTTGCTGTGTCGGTTAACCGGCGCCCAGGCCGCCACCGTGGTCAATAATAATGCCGCCGCCGTCATGTTGGTGTTGAACACGCTGGCGTTGGGCAGGGAAGTGCCGGTGTCACGCGGTGAACTGGTCGAAATTGGCGGCTCGTTTCGAATCCCGGATATTATTGAACGCTCCGGTTGTCGGCTGATCGAAGTCGGCGCCACCAATCGCACTCATCGGCATGATTATGCCGCGGCTATCGGCACCCAGACCGCTTTGATTCTCAAGGTGCACCAGAGCAATTACATTATCCAGGGATTCACCGCGACAGTGGACGAGCGCGAACTGGCGCAATTATGCGGTGAGTCGGGTATTCCCTTTGTCGTCGATCTCGGCAGTGGCGCACTGCTCGACCTGGAAGACTACGGTTTACCGCACGAGCCGACGCCGATGGAGGCGCTGGCTCGTGGCGCCGACCTGGTCACTTTTTCCGGCGATAAGATGCTGGGGGGGCCACAAGCGGGCATCGTTGTCGGACGCCGTGAACTGGTAGAGAAACTGAATGCCAACCCGATGAAGCGGGCGCTGCGTTGTGACAAGATGACCATCGCGGCATTATCCGCTTTGCTGCGAATGTACCAGCATCCGCAACAGATCGCCGAGAAATTGCCGCTACTGCGAATGATGAAGCGCAGCTACGCTGACATCCTGGCACTGGCGCAACCGCTTGCGGCACGTCTTGCGCAGCAAATGGAAGGCCTGGCGACGGTCAGCCTGGTCGACTGCGATAGCGAAATCGGCTCCGGGGCGCTGCCCGATCGCCATTTACCAAGCTGCGCCATCGCCCTGCGGCCGTTGGCTTCGGGTTTGACTCATGATGAATCGCTGGAACGGCTGGCAGGCGCCTTTCGCGAGCTGCCGGTGCCGGTGATCGGTCGTATCCACAGGGGCGAGTTCCTGCTCGACTGTCGCTGCCTCGAAGACGCCGACGAATTTTCGGCGCAATTGACCCGCCTGGATTTCGGCGCATGATCGTTGCTACCGCCGGGCATGTTGACCACGGTAAAACGCGCCTGGTGCAGGCACTGACCGGGGTCGATACCGATACCCTTGCCGAGGAGAAAAGACGTGGTCTGACCATCGATATCGGTTTTGCCTACCTGCCGCTTGCAAACCTTCCCACGCATGCTTCCGGCAACAGTGGAAGTATCGGCTTCATCGATGTGCCCGGCCACGAGCGCTTCGTCAAGAATGCGCTTTGCGGTCTGACTGCCGCCGATTTCGTCTTGCTGGTGGTGGCGGCGGATGACGGGATCATGCCGCAAACCCGCGAACACCTGGCGATTATCGACTTGCTCGGGATTCACCGTGGTGCGGTTGTGATCAGCAAGATCGATCGAGTAAGCGCTGAGCGGGTTGCCACTGTGCGACGCGATGTCGAATTATTGCGTACGCATACGCTGCTCGCCAGTTGGCCGACCTTTGCGCTGTCTGCGGTATCGACTGTGGGCCTGGATGCACTGCGCCTGCAGTTGCAGACCCAGTGCCGGGCCCAGGATGATGCTGATGATCAGGCGTATGCGGTCGATGATTGCGAAGGCGAGACGCGGTTCCGCATGCCGGTCGATCGCGCCTTTGAAATCAAGGGGGCAGGGCTGGTGGTCACCGGTACCGTGTTTGACGGCAGGGTGCGTGCAGATGATCTCGTCACGATCGCCGGCAGCGATCTGCGCCTACGTGTGCGCACCCTCAGGGTGCATGACGAGGTCAGCTCTTGCGCTCACCGCGGGCAACGCTGTGCACTCAACCTGGCCGGCGCCGGTTTGCGCAAGGAGCAGGTCGGGCGTGGTTGCTGGGTGACGTCACCCGGCCTGGTAACCCCGATACGACGTTTCGATGCCGAAATCCGGGTGGTCAATGACAACCCGCGTCCGTTGCAACACTGGACGCCAGTACACCTGCACCTCGCTACCGCGGAATCAACGGCGCGCGTGGCAGTGCTGGCAGGCAGTGCAATAGCGCCGGGAGACCAGGGGCTGGTGCAGTTGGTCAGTGATCATGCGCTTGGTGCCGCCCATGGCGACCGGCTGATCATCCGCGATCAGTCGGCGCGGCGCACGCTCGGCGGCGGACGCGTGCTCGATATCTTTCCACCCATACGCGGCCGTGCCCATGCACGGCGACTCGGCTGGTTGCAGCAGATGACACGGGAAGACCCGGCAGCAGCCCTGCAGGGACTGATTGACACCAGCAGCAGTGGCGTCGATCTGCAACAGTTTGCCGCAAACCGTAACCTGGGCAGGCATGCCCAGGCACAGGCTCTGCCAACTGAAATGGTAGTATTGACTGTTGAAGGTCGGCGCCTGGCATTTTCGCAGGCCATAGCTGACGCACACTGTACCCGTGTTTTGCAGGGGCTCGAGCGCTGCCATCGGATTTATCCGCATGAACCCGGTTTTTCGCTTGCGCGCTTGTGCAGCCAACTGGAGCCGAAACTGCCACCACGGCTATTGCAGGGCTTCATCGAGCGGCTGCAGCAGCGGGGACAGGTCAGGGTCGATAGCGCGGGTATTTCGCTGGGCACACGACAAATCAGCTTGAATCCGGTGGATTCGTGCCACTGGAAGTCAGTCGAGTCCGCGTTGGCGGAAAACGGTTTACGGCCGATGACGCCCGGCGAGCTGGCGCAGGCGACGCAATTATCCGCGACTCAATTGAAACCGTTGATCGAACGCGTGAGCCGCGCCGGCTGGCTCGTCAAATTATCACCCGAGCTGCTGGTGTTGCCACAGATACTGGGCGAACTGCAAAGACTGGTTGCAGACCTGCAGAGTAACGCCCCTGCTGGCATTTTCAGTGTGGCCGAGTTCCGTGACGCATCGGGTATCGGTCGCAATCGCTGTATCGAGATTCTCGAATGTTTTGACGCGCGGGGCATAACCTCCCGTAGCGGGCAGGGCCGCCGTCTGCTGCCCGCTGCGGGCGGCGTGTTTGCCAAACTGCAGGCGGCTGTTTGATGAAGTCGCAATATCTACACTGGAAAGGATCGTACCCTGGTGGGGCGCCCGGTCTTCAAAACCGGAGGGGGGCGTTAAACGTCCCTGGTGGGTTCGATTCCCACCCTTTTCCGCCATTATTGCTGGCAGCCAGCTGCCCAGTGAAGGGGTTTTTTCCTGTGGCCTGTCGATTCCGATGGAGATGACTGCTGATGATTGAAACAAGTAACATGGGTAGCGTATTTCGTGCACTGCATCAACGTGAGGGTGCCTTCGTTATTCCCAATCCCTGGGATGTCGGCAGCCCGCGCATTCTCGCGTCCATGGGGTTCGAGGCGCTCGCCACTACCAGTGCCGGTATGGCTTTTGCGCCTGGCTGGCAGGAGGGTACGGTATCGCGCGCAGATACGCTCGAGCATTGTCGTAGGATTGTCGAGGCCACGACCTTGCCAGTGTCCGCCGATCTCGAGAAAGGATTCGGCGATTCACCGGTAAGTTGAAAATGCCAACTCATTAAATGATATTATTTATAACTAATTTAGTAGATTAAACGAATTGACCGAACTCAAGATCCCAGACGTATCCACCCTCAGACGCATCAAGGGGATTTCTGAATTATCAGACGACCACCTGATTGCTCTCGCCAATCAACTCAGAGTATGCACCGCAAAGAATAAACAATTACTAATTGAGGCTGGCTCCACCGAGAACTCCAGTCTTTTTATCATCAAGGGAAAAGTCGCACTTAACGCCCTCGATGGCAAATCCAGAATCATAGCATCCGATGAAAACGAGGCGCTCAAACCTGTCGCCCAATTACGACCCTGTATCTATGATGTAAAGGCCCTCGGAACAGTCGACTACATGAAAATCGAAAGACAGAAGCTTATCGATTTGGCGCAACTATCGGAGGAAGCCGTCAATGACATTAGCGTGCATTCCCTGTTTACCGATTACGACGAAGAAGACAAGTCTATTGTTAACAACCTTTACCACAACTTGATGGACAACAGGATTCAATTGCCCTCGTTACCTTCAGTGGCTGGCAGGATTCAACAGATTTACAACGGCAAATATACCGACGTGGATTCCATGGCACAGATACTGATATCTTATCCGGATGTCTCGAGGAAAATTTTTAATATTGCCCGATGTGCCAATAATGATGACATGAGTTCGGCGGAAAAGGTTCGCTATTCTATTGGACACCTCGGCATTGTGCCGGTGTATTGCCTAGTCATGATCTACGGGGTTGGTAAACTTGTTAATCGACTGCCCAGGCAGCATATGCAGCGGATAGGCTCATATTGGGAACACTGCCTTAATGTCGCCGCAATTAGCAGAATTCTGGCGAAAAGAAACAGATCATTTTCACCAGACCTGGCCATGCTGGCGGGCTTGATCCACGGCATTGGTGTATTGGTAATAGATGACGAGCTTTTAGAGCATCATCATCTTATGCTGGATCATCTGGAAATTGACCATGCCATTCAGATAATGCGTCCCGAAATTTCGGGCCTTTTATTGCGCAGATGGAATTTTGGTGACGATCTAATTTTGGTAGCTGAAGAGTGTGGTGACTGGACACGTAACCATCAAGCTTCGGCTGATTTGTGCGATCTTGTCCTGGTCTCGAATTATTACGGCTTGTTGAAAAGTGATAAAAATCATTCTCTGCCACTGGTCAGCTCTATTCCCGCAGTGGGGAAACTGGGAATAACGCCTGAAGAAATCATTGTCGCTTTAAGAGAATCAATCACCGTAAAAAGAAACATAGAAAAAATATTTGCCTGAGATTGATTGCTCATGGTCGTGTCGGTCTGGGTATTTGGGTATTTGGGGACAGACCACGATTTATAGATTGAGAATGAATTGTGTGACATGAACTGGTGAATACGAATGCCGGTGCCTGGCCGCAGATTCCCTGCTACCAGGTTGGTGCGTCATTCCCGCGTAAGCGGGAATCTTACAACAGGCCATTAGGGAGATCCCCGCTTTCGCGGGGATGACTGCTAGGGGTATTTGGGGACAGACCACGATTTATCGATTGAGAATGAATTGTGTGACATGAACTGATAAATACGAGTGCCCGCTTCTGTTGGAAGATTGCCTCCTACCAGTATTCACTGAGGATCTGCTCACGAGGAGACAGACGCTCAAGCGCGATGAAGCAGCGGCAATAACCGACCAAAGCGGCCTCTGCGAGACCTTTGGTCAGCGAACCTCTACAGGGTAGCCAGCGATACTCCAGGACTTGAAGCCTTCGGCGAAATAGTAAACTTTGGTATGCCCCAGGCTGAGTGCCTGCGCACTCGAGATAGCAGCTAGATGGCAGTCCTTACCATCGCAGTAAAAAACGACTTCATCACCCGGGGCAACATACTGGGAAAGACTGTGCCAGACCTGGTGAAATAATAGATTCGTTGCACCTGGAATATGCCCTCGTTTATAGAGACTACTGCCACGAGAGTCTATGAAAGTGACACCGCGATCGTGTAAGGTTTTTGCCTCGACTGCATCAATCTTGATCGCTCCCTCGACATCGATTGTGCCCTCCGTTACTTTGACCAGGTCCTTGTATCTGGTATCGGCGGGGGCTGGAGGTTCTCCTGCCGGAACACCGGCCTTGCGCAAACCCTCTTGCAGGCGTTCCTTATTTGCTACATCACTATTTAAATAGGTATTTATGTCAGCCAATGTGAACGGTCGTTGGTGGTCTGTCGGGTCGTGAAAGGTCTTGTTAAATTTGGCAATTGCCGACATTCCTTCCGATTCGCGTCCCAATTGACCGTAGGCTGCAGCGAGAAGGAAGTAGTTCCATTCGTTCTGCGGATTACGTTTGGTCGCCCTCAACATGGTAGCCGCCGCCTCCTCGTATCGCTCCAGATGAAACTGGGCTTCACCCAAACGGTATAGATAATCCGATTGAGGATCGAGCCGCATCGCTTTTTTGATGTAGTCAAGACCTTCAGCCGCTCTGCCAAGATTGACCAGAATTGAACCCATCGCCTCGTAGCCGTTAGGATCGTTCGGATCCTGGGCAATGGCCCGTTCAGCCTGGGCCATCGCTTTACTCGAACGCTTGAAATAAAAGTTCTGCTTGGCTGCGGTTCGATAGGCCAACGGCGTCGGGTTTTTCAACGCCTCTTCCAGGTGTTGATTTGTCTTTTCGAGGGCGTCGGAGTAAGGAATCCCTGTGCTTTTTGCCCAGTTATTGTCATAAATTCTCCAATAATTGGCCGCCAGCGCGGCATGAGCGCGACCAAAGCCCGGATCAGTTTTGACCGCATTTTCGAGAAATTGAATCGACTTGACGGAATCTTCCGGTGTGGAGAGTCGATAGTGGGTCCAGCCTCTAAGAAACGCATCATAGGCTTCAGCATTGCTGGTTTCCGCTTGAGCCCGACCGCTCTTTTCTTGATCAACAAGGGTGACAGACAGGGCGGTTACAATTCTTCGGGTGATGTTATCTCGCATGGTGAAAACATCATCGAGCGACCCGTCATAGCGCTCTGCCCAGACATGGCCTCCGGTAGTCGCATCGACTAATTGAGCGTTGATGCGTATCTGGTTACCCACGCGCTGGACACTGCCTTCCATTACATAGCGCACGCCCAGTTCTTCGGCTACCTGCTGAACCTTGATCGCTTTATTCTTATATGAAAACACAGAATTGCGGGCAATCACGAATAAGCCAGATAGTTTGGATACATCGGTAATCAAGTCATCGGTCATTCCATCCGCAAAAAATTCCTGTTCCACATCATTACTCATATTAACGAACGGGAGTACTGCAATGGAGGGCCTGTCAGGAAGAGGAAACGCCATCCGCGCTGGCACTGCCACTTCACCCGGTGGCTCTCGCGATTCAAACCAATACATCGCACCTCCTGTAATGACGACCGCCATTCCTACTACCGCCGCCATCAACCGCCAGTTTTTTGGCCGTATTGCGGATCGCTGTCCCGGCTTTGGTAGAGGAATTGATTCACCCGGTCTTAACTCGACCTGATATACATGTACCGGGTGATCGAAGCCCTTCAGCAGCTGCTCGCCGAGGTTCGCGAAGTCCAGCGGCAAACGCTTTGAAAGCGCTTCGTGAATTGCAGCGGTAATGCATACGCCGCCTGGGTCCGCAAGTTGCTCGATACGTTGAGCTTGAACAACTCCCGCACCCGTCACAGTGTTGTCGGCAATTACGACTTCTCCCATCGCGATGCCTACTCGAATGCCAGGTCGAAGATCGTCTGCGAGTTCATCGTTGTAATGGGAGTGTTCAATCTGGAATGAAACTGCGGCCGTTACGGCGTCCGAGGCACGCTCAAACCTGGCTAATAGTGCGTCACCACGCAGTTCAAGCACCTTGCCCTGATACTTTCCGATGGTGTCGCTAAAACGCCGAAAGCTATTCTGGATACGTTCATGGGCTAGCTGTTTATCTTGCTGGACTAATTCGGTTGAACCAGCAATATCCGCATGTAAGATAACAGCAAGTTTGCCTGACAGACGATCCTTTGCCATTGATAACTCAATAGGAATCAAAGTCAGCAAATAATATCACAGGTACTTTGGTATATTGCCCAACAGGTTTAGCCATGTGCGTCAGTTCCGGGCTGTAGATTGCCTCCTGACCACGCCTATTCAGGGTCCCTTTCAAGAAAGCCGAACCTGAAATCTCAGCAGCCGACTTGTGCTGTGAGTTCAATTGAGACGCTGACTGCTTGCACCAATTAATGTATCAGCATCCCCAAACAGGTTGCTGAGGGTAACCAACGAGATCGTCATAACTCAGCCAGCCCAGCACATTGCGGCGAGCAAAAGTAGCGGCAGGTAATCGGTATGCCTGGTGCCTGAAATTTGGCAGGATTGACCGGTGGGAAGGCGCAATATTGGGCGTGTCGGCAGGAATCGGGCGGATTTCGGATGCCCCGAGCCAGGATCGGCGTCGGAAATCTCTTTCTTTTCTTGGCGGGATAAGAAAAATGGGGTGTTAATTCTTCTATACTCATTGGTAATCGAAACCGTGTTGGTCGAATTTACTTTCCCCCGCGAATTCGATTTCACTTTGTTTAGGATTAGCACTAAGATTATCAGCAATCGAAACCGTATGGCAGTAATCAACTTCCCACGCGGGCTCAATGCTCTGAATTGTCATCTGTCGGGGGGTAGTAAGGGATGAGGCAGTTAATCAAAAAAATCGGAATCACGAGTGCCATCGTAGTCGTTGCCATTGTCGGTACGGTCAACGCGCAACAACCAACACCTGTGCTTTGGATCAGCGACGATACGAGTAAGACCGTTTATGAAGTCACGGTGGATGATGGGCCTGGTGGGCCCAAGCTGATGCATGAAATCAAATTCGGTCATGTACTGACAGCCAGTTCTGGAATCGCGGTAGATCCTTACGACGACACCCTGTGGGGTGCATCCGAAAGGAAGTTTTTGAACCCCGTTTTACCCCGCGGCGCCGTGGTCAACTTTAGCAAGGATGGTGTCCTCCTGGGGTACATCCCTGCAGAGGACATCGGTGCCTTTTCTATCGAAGGCGTCGCCGCCGATTACTTTGACGACACGCTATGGGTAGTTGACGACCCCACCACCGAGGATTTGATGATTCCCGGCGTGCGGGCGACCGTTTACCACATTGCAAAAGACGGTACCTTGCTTGGCTCGTTCCCAACAACGGACTTCAGCGATGCGTTCGGAAGCCCCCAGGCAATCGCCGCAGATCCCTTCGACGGAACGTTGTGGGTGACTGACAACAGGTGGAACAAGGTTTACAACATCGAACGAGACGGGCAACTGATTGCCTCGTTCGAGGCGAGCGCCTACGCGAGGGGGGGGCTCCCTAACAACCCTCAAGGCATCAGTGTCGACGAATCGGACGGGACTTTGTGGGTGACCGATCGTACTTCACAGACCCATCTTACTTCACAGAAAATCTACCACATCACTGTGACGGGCGATTTGATCACGGTCTTCAACAGCAAAGACTATGACGTCGACTCCACGAATCCTACCGGTATCGCGGTCGATGCGAGAGCCGTAATGACGAGGGTGCACGCGGTGATCAGCGACCTGCAGCGGATGGTGGACGCCATACCACCAGGCGTCTTGGGTGACGACGCGCTCGACCGGGATATGATCGTAGACAGTATCGCTCATATCGAGAAGAGCTTGAAACCCAGGCAGTGGCTGGATCGAACGACTCCTAACCCGAACAAGAATGCGGGCGGCAAGGTCTTCAAGGAACACGAGCATGCTGTCGAAAGGCTGCTGGCGGTCAGGAATACAAATGGCCTTACTGGTGTTTCTGGCGCCATTGGCGCATTGGTGGACATCGATATCGGACTTGCTTTCGCGGCGAATGCCAAGGCATTTGCCGAATCGATCCTGGTGTGCAGTTCGGACTCGTTCGGCAAGGCTTGTCAGAAGACAACCAAAAAGCTCGCCGAATCTGACAACAAGTTGGTCGAGGCGCAGACGGCATTGGACAATGGGGATCCCAAGACGGCCATAGGCAAATACAAGGACGCGTGGAAGAAGGCTCGAGACGCCATCAAGGACGCGAACCCGGGCAACACCAAGCCAGTGGCGTTCGCGGACACGCTGACCACCGGCATCGGGCAGCCTCTCTGGCTCCAGCTCACCGGTTTCGATTCGGATGGGGGCGCCCTTTTCTTCGTCCTGGACAAGTTGCCCACGCACGGAACTCTGATGCTCAATAGCGTTACTGGAGTTGGACTCTATACGCCCGATCCGGGATTCAGCGGAAACGACAAGCTGAGCTTTCGCGCGAACGACGGGATTGCCGACTCGCGCAAGCGCAACGTAGAGCTCAAGGTCGGGTTGGGATCGGGTCCGAGTCAACGATCGCGTTCCCAAATCTTTGATTAATGGCTGGTGGTTCGTCGGGTATCCCGCCGAAAACTTCTATTTGGCTGACCAACAACGCAAATACAGGTGGTACATGCTTTGGGGATTCCGCCGGGCCAATCTTTGCGGACAACACAAACATGATCGTTGCGGTGACATCGTACGGAATCAACGGTAATTACGCAGGCATAGGTGCTGGCTTCTGAATTGACAAGCAAATCGAGTTGGACTGGATCAAATCTTTCCCTAGCCCAAGCGAAAACGGGAAGCATGTAACTAGCTGTTTTCATCAAGTTAAAATATACAAACCTGACTGAATATCCTTGCATCGATGGTTCGATTCTATCCCTGACGCCAATCATCTTGATACGCATCGGTTTTTCTTTGCTAGCCTGAATATCGTGGTTTGTATTGCATATCGCACTCGCAAATAGTAATACCCCAGCCATAATGGTCGCTGAATGCGCTATCGACTTGATCTGAGTGAGGTAGCAAACCAGGGACTGCTGGTAAATGTGTCAACTTCGACGCAAAAGACAATGATGTCTTCCCGGGAGCCGTCACGCTATGGACGCCCATTTCGCGTTTGTCCACTATAAAGGAACTGCTCGTTATGTATGTACTTCACTGGTCAAGAGGGTGCGGGTCGTTCGCACCGCACGCCGCACTTAACGAGGCCGGCGCGTCATACCAACTGGTTGAAGTCGATCTGGACTCCAATCAGGAATATACAGAGGAATTTCTGGCGATAAACCCGCGAGCGCAGGTACCGGTTTTGACATTGCCGGACGGAACCACGATGACTGAGTCTGTGGCCATGATGATGCACATCGCCGACTGTCATCCTGAATCACGTCTCATGCCTGACGTCGGACAGACCGATCGTGCCATCGCCTATCGATGGCTGGTGTTCAGTGCGGTAAATCTTTATGAGGCGGGATGCCGTATCGCGGATACTCATCACTACTCGGCGAAGAAGTCGGACTATGAAGGCATCCGTGCGAAAGCGCGTCATGATCTCGATCAATATTGGGAAATGGTGGCTGAAGCCATTGGCGATGGACCTTACCTACTTGGACATCGTTACTCGGTAGTGGATATCTGTCTGCTCATGATTGCGCAGTGGCATCCCGAACCTGACGCTCTCGTCGAGAGATATCCAAATCTCGGCAAGCTGTGTGATGCGGTAAAGAACCGACCTGCGATCGACACGATTTGGAATCTGAACTTTCCTTAGATTGACGCCGTCAGGCATTGTTGAGTTTTGTGTCTGGTTCCGAGGACAGTTTGTCTAATTGAACCAGCTCGGTTGAGCCTGCAATATCGGCGTGCAGGATAACGGCGAGTTTGCCTGATAGACGGTCCTCGAGCATTGATAACCTAATTATGGTATTCGGGGTATTCGGGGACAGACCACGATTTATAGATTGAGAATGAATTGTGTGA
>JAJDOF010000157.1 GCA_022340305.1 Gammaproteobacteria bacterium | reverse complement strand
ATTCGGTGAAAGGCATGTTGCCGAAAAACTCACTGGGTCGCGCAATGTTCAAAAAGTTGAAGGTCTATGCGGGTGAGGCACACGCCCACAGCGCGCAGCAACCCCAGCCCCTCGAAATCTAGCAGGTCAAATTATGGCAGTGGAACAATATTACGGTACCGGTCGTCGCAAGAGTTCAGCAGCGCGGGTTTACCTCAAGTCCGGTAGCGGTGCGATAACGGTAAACAAGAAAAACATCGAAGATTACTTTGGCCGCGAAACTTCGCGCATGGTGGTGCGCCAGCCGCTGCAAACGGTTGATCTGGTCGATAAATTCGATATCAATGTGAGTGTGTCCGGTGGTGGCCCGAGTGGTCAGGCCGGTGCTATTCGCCTGGGCATTACCCGTGCCTTACTGCAGTACGACGAGACCTTTCGTGAAGCATTGCGCAAGGAAGGTTTTGTGACTCGCGACGCACGTGAAGTCGAGCGCAAGAAGGTCGGACTTCGCAAAGCCCGTCGTGGAGTTCAGTTCTCCAAGCGTTAAGCAGCAAAACGATCTCAATGAAAAAGCCCGCTTTCGCGGGCTTTTTTTGTGCCGAACTATTTTAACTGGCTACCTGATCGCGTGCAGTGCGGATAAGTTCCCCATGCTGCGCCGCATCGGGATAACGTGATGTCTGGTTTATGACTGTAAGGTTCTGATACCGTCATCGCCACTGAGAATGAGTCGATCCGCCGGTCGCCTGGCGAAAAGCCCGACGCAAACCACGCCGGTCAACTGGTTGATGCGAGTTTCGAGATCGAGCGCGTCTTCAATATGCAGCCCGTGCACGTCGAGTATCTGGTTGCCGTTATCGGTGATGAATGCTGCGCGCAGTCGCGGTTCGCCACCGAGCTCACGTAATTCCCCGGCGACGAGTTCGCGCGCCATGGGTATCACTTCTACCGGTAACGGGAAAGCGCCAAGAGTCGCCACCAGCTTGCTATCGTCGGCAATGCAGATGAATTCGCGGCTCGCCGCTGCGACGATCTTCTCCCGCATGAGGGCGCCACCGCCACCCTTGATCAATTCCAGCCGGGTATTCGATTCGTCGGCGCCGTCAATGTAGAGATCGAGCTTGCCGATATCGTTGAGATCGACAACGCGAATGCCAAGAGCCCGCAGGCGCTCGCTGGAAGCCTCTGAACTGGATACCGCCGCAGTGATTTGCCCCGCCATTTTGGCGGCCAGCAAATCGATAAAATGATTGACGGTCGAACCGGTGCCAACGCCGATTATCGAATCGGGTTTGACATATGCGACCGCAGCTTCTGCCGCGGCGCGTTTTTTATCTTCGGGGGTCATGGATTTACCGGTTGCTTCGCAAGCGTTCAATTATGATAATCACCTGCAGCCCGCGCAAGTAATTGCGCGGTTTTTAATTTACCAGTTGATCTCAGAGCCGGCCATGCGCAAGGAAAAATTCTTAGAGAAGGTATTGACGGCTCGTGTTTACGATGTCTCCCGTGAAACGCCGCTCGACTTCATGCCAAGAATGTCGCGACGCCTGAACAACCAGACTTTTATCAAGCGCGAAGACCTGCAACCGGTGTTTTCGTTTAAATGTCGGGGTGCCTTCAACAAGATATTCCAGGAACTGCAGGCCAACCCCGCGCTCAGCGGCGTGATTACTGCCTCGGCAGGTAATCACGCACAGGGCGTGGCATTGGCTGCGAAGAAGCTCCACCTGAAAGCGATCATCGTGATGCCGACCACCACGCCGGACATCAAGGTGACCGCAGTCAGAGCCTATAGTGCGAAGGTGGTTTTGCACGGCGAAAATTTTGATGCTGCGCGAGATTATTCGCTGATACTCGCTAAAGCGGAAAAACTCGCGTTCATTCATCCTTTCGATGATTTCGATGTGATGGCGGGGCAGGGCACCATTGCCCATGAAATCATTCGCCAGCACCCCGATAAGATCGACGCCATTTTTGTCGCGGTCGGTGGTGGTGGTTTGATTGGCGGAATCGCCGGGTTCATGAAGGCAGTTAAGCCGGAAACGCGTATTATTGCGGTTGAGCCAGAAGATGCGGCCAGCTTTCATGCCGCGCGCAAAGCCGGTCGGCGCGTCAAGCTGAAGGATGTCGGGATCTTTGCCGATGGGGTCGCCGTCAAGCAGATCGGCAAGAACAACTGGGCGATGATCAAGGACCTGGTCGACGATGTGGTGCTGGTCAGCACCGATCAGATTTGCGCGGCGATCAAGGATACCTACGAAGATACCCGCTCCATCTGCGAGCCGTCGGGCGCCCTGTCGCTGGCGGGCCTTAAGAAATACGTGGATATGCACGAAATCACCGGTCAGACCCTGGTGGCGATCAACTGCGGCGCTAATATGAACTTCGACCGCCTGCGCCATGTGTCCGAGCGTGCCGAGATCGGCGAAGAACGCGAGGCGCTGCTCGCCATCGAAATTCCCGAGCGTCCCGGTAGTTTCAAGCGCCTGTGCCAGTTGATCGGCAATCGCTCGATTACAGAGTTCAATTATCGTTACGCGGATGCCACAGTTGCGCACGTTTTCACCGGCGTACAACTCACCCATGGCTTCGAGGAGAAAGACAAGCTCATCGCCAGGCTTGCCGACAAGGGCTACAACGTGGTCGATATGACCGGCAATGAAGTTGCCAAGCTGCATACTCGCTACATGATCGGTGGTCAGGCGGGTCAAAGCGTCAACAATGAGCTGCTGTATCGCTTTCAGTTTCCGGATAAACCGGGTGCCTTATTAAATTTTTTGATGAAAGTGGGCGATCGCTGGAATATCAGCCTGTTTCATTATCGCAATCACGGTTCCAATTTTGGCCGGATCCTGATGGGGTTCCAGGTCGATAAGAAAGATAACCGTATGTTCCAGACATTTCTCAACGGTATCGACATCCCCTACTGGGACGAGACGGCGAACGAAGCTTATCGGCTGTTTCTGAAATAGACTGCCGCGCCGGCCTGGCCAGCGCGTCGATCGGGGTGTTTTGGTAAAGAAAACAGGGTGTTAAGGATACCAACCACGGTGTCGTCGCATTCTATCAACCTTGAACCAAAGGTTCAGGTGGGGAAATTGGCTACTCATCAGGCTTCCTGACAGATCAGGCATGCGCACCAGAGTGGCACGGAAATCCCCGAGATTGATAAATAGGCTCAAGGATTATGAAGGTTGCTAACGATCACCGTAGTCGGTATGAAAGTACTATGGCTCGGTTTTAGCGAAAAGTAAAATTTAAAATTTTAATTAGCGGCAAGATGTGTACTGGATCTCATTTTCGAGCCGTGCCCGCGCTCGGGATATCGGGATGTGAGCGTAACTGAACTCGCCGCCGGAAAGTCGGCACAGGGCTGGCTTAAAGCCACCTGACCGCAGCAGGCCTCGTCATAGTGAACGAATCGACGGTCGAAGCAGGAGGTGTCGACAGAGACAGGAGCTAAATTTCGAGTTGACGGGCCTGTTCGAGCACGCGCGAAATCTTGGATTCAAGATCTTTCAGGCGTGGTGGTAATTTCGGGCCGATGTCTTTATCGAGAGTGCTGGTTCTGAGCAGGTCGTTAGCCATGTTGAGCGCCGTAATCACGGCAATGCGTTCGGAACCCATGATATTGCCGAGATCGCGAACTTCGCGCATCTTGTGATCGAGAAACCTGGCGGATTCCAGCAGTGCGGTTTGCTCACCCACCGGGCAGGCGACCTTGTAATCCTTGTCGAGTATCGAGATGTTGATTGGTTGAGCGTCTGTCATGAGCCTAGTTCTAGTGATCGCAAGCGTGAAATCATCGCCTCAACCCGGCTGCGCGCCATCTCGGTTTTTTCGATCAGTTGAGAGCGTTCAGTGACCAACTTGTCCTTCTGCTGGCGCAGGTTGGTATTCTCGTTCTTTAGCAAACCCACGGTATCGATGAGTTCGTCGATACGCTGCTCGAGCTGCCTCAGGTCGTCTTCGGTATATATATCTTTATCAGAGTCCATGGTGCAATCATCAGGCCTTAAGCTGCGCAGGTCAATATGCTTGTTCTTTGCCGTTGCGTGCTAGTGATAGAATGCCGGAATTATACGAATCTGCAGGTTTTCTACAATGATCGATTTTGACAGGGTGCAGGCCGCTTTAGAGGGCCTGGGCGCTAACCTGGATGCCGCCGAAGCGCATGGCACCTTGTGCGCCCTGCTGTTGGACAATGCCGACCTGCCGACCTGGTTGGGGCATACGCTGGATGATTTACCCGATGCCAGTGACGTACTCGCCGCGGAACGAATCGGCGTGCTCGAAGAGTTATTTACTACTACCGAGGAGCAATTTGACAGTGAAGACCTCGCTTTCGAGATTTTACTGCCTGATGAAGACGACGATTTCAGTCTGTGCCTGCTCGGTTTGTCGCACTGGTGCCAGGGTTTCCTGTATGGATTCGGGCTCAATGCCGCAGCCGTCGATGATGCGCTCGACGACGACGCCCGCGAGGGTTTGTCAGACCTGCTCGAAATTAGTAAGCTCAGCCACGATGAAGAGGCCAACGAAACGGCACAACAGCAATTTGCCGAAGTCGTCGAGCATGTTCGAATCGTCACGTTGATTTTAAGAGAGGCCTTGAATCCACTGAAGCCGGTGTCAACTCTGCATTAGGGCACTACGCCCGTTAATGGCATATCGCCACGAGTTCTAGCAATTTGAAGATGAAAATAACTGAATTTAAACGTCGTCGCAGTCAGCTGATGAAAATGATGGGCAAGAATACCATTGCGATTCTGCCGTCGTCATCGGAACTGATCCGCAATCGCGATGCGCACTTCCCGTTTCGCCAGGACAGCGATTTTCTGTACCTGACCGGGTTCAACGAGCCCGATGCCGTTATGGTACTGAAGCCTGGTCGTAAACACGGCGAATACATACTCTTCTGCCGCGAGAAAGATCCGGAAAAAGAAACCTGGAATGGCCGGCGCGCGGGGCAGGAAGGCGCCATAGATATCCACGGTGCGGATGACTCTTTTCCGATCGACGATATCGACGACATCCTGCCGGGAATGCTGGAGGGCACCGATAGCATCTTCAATATCATGGGGCGTTACTCCGAGTTCGACAAGCGGCTGATCGGCTGGGTTTCCCATATTCGCGAGCATTCGCGTAGCGGCAAGCACGTACCCTCGGAGTTCGTGGCGCTTGAATACTTGCTGCACGACATGCGCCTGTTCAAGAGCCGCGAAGAATTGCGCATGATGCGCAAGGCGGCGGCCATCAATGTACGTGCTCATCTGCGCGCCATGAAATTGTGTGCACCGGGCAAGTACGAGTACCAGATCCATGCGGAGTTCGATCACGAATATCGCGGCTACAATGCCGACCACGCTTATCCGGCGATCGTCGGCGGCGGCGCCAACGGCTGTATCCTGCATTACACCGACAACAACGACGAACTGAAGGACGGTGAGTTATTGTTAATCGATGCCGGCTGTGAGGTGGAAGGTTACGCTTCCGATGTCACGCGCACCTTTCCGGTGAATGGTAAATATTCAAGTGCCCAGCGCGACCTGTACGACATTGTGCTGGCGGCTCACCAGGCGGCGGTCAAGAAGGTCAAGCCCGGCAATCACTGGAACGATCCACACGATGCGGCGGTACGCGTCATCACGCGTGGCCTGATTGAGCTCAAGCTGTTGAAGGGCACGGTTGCCAGGTTGCTGAAGGAGCAGGCTTACCGCAAGTTCTATATGCACCGCACCGGTCACTGGCTGGGACTCGATGTTCACGATGTCGGTGATTACCGGGTCGGCGATCAGTGGCGTCTACTCGAGCCGGGCATGGTGTTGACCATTGAACCCGGCATTTATATTCCGGCGCACACCAGGGGAGTGCACCGCAAGTGGTGGAATATCGGTATTCGCATCGAGGACGATGTGCTGGTGACGCGCCAGGGCTGTGAAATTCTCACCGATGCCCTGCCGCGCAAGGTTGCGGAAATCGAAGCGCTCATGGCGGGCTAGATGCGCGATATCGCGATCATCGGTGGCGGGCTGGTCGGCCTCTGTGCTGCTCTTGCACTGCAGCATCCGGCACGCCGTATAACAATTATCGAGGCGGGAAACTTCGATCCGCAGCCGGCGCGGGGGCTGGCAGCACGTTCCCTGGCACTATCGTTCAGCAGTGTGCAAATTTTTCGCGCCCTGGGTCTGTGGCAGGCGATCGAGGCGCAGGCGGCACCGATTCGGCACATCCATGTATCGGCGCGCGCGCGCTGGGGTGTCACGCGCCTGCACGCCGATGACTACCGACTGGACGCGCTCGGTTACGTTATCGAGAATCAGGCTTTGAGTGATTGCCTGCTGCAAGCGGTACAGGCTTCTGAACTGATCGAGTTGCAGCAAAACGCGAGTTTTGCATCAATTGATCAGGATGCGCTGGTGAACATCGGTTATCGTCAGCAGAATCGCCGCCGCCAACTGAAGGTGCGGCTTGCGCTGGTCGCCGACGGCGCACAGTCGCAGGCGCGCCAGGCGCTGGGTATAGATCATCGACGGATTGATTATGGTCAGTCGGTGGTGATCAGCAACGTCGAAGTCGATATGCCGCAAGCGGATACCGCCTATGAACGCTTCACCGCGCAGGGCCCACTCGCCATGCTGCCGCTGGGCGGACGGCGTTATGCCTGTGTGTGGACTCTGCAACCTGATCGAGCCGCTGAAGTCTGTGGTCTCGACGATGTCGGCTTTGCCGCGGCCCTGCAGGATAGTTTCGGTTTTCGGCTGGGTTTGATCGAAGCGGTCAGTGCGCGATTTTCGCTGCCGTTGCAGCGCACCAGCGCCGTGGCGCTGCAAGCCGGGCGCTGCCTGTTGATCGGCAATGCCGCCAACGCACTGCACCCGGTTGCGGGTCAGAGTTTCAACCTGGCGCTGCGCGACGTTGCCGGCCTTTACGAATTGCTCTGCGACCAGTCGCTCGCCGAACTCGACGCCGGCGGCATTGCGCCGCTGGCCGAAAAATACGAGCGCCAACGGATAGCTGAACAACGCCAGGTAATCCGTTACGGCGATGGCCTGGTGTCGATGTTTTCCAACGAATTGCCATTGCTCGACCAGGCTCGTGCGGCGGCCCTCGGCCTGCTCGATCTGTTGCCCGCGCTGAAGGCGCAGGCGGCGCTGTCCGGTATGGGGATGACCTTTGGTGGTAATCGGTTGTTGCGGGGTCATTTGTGAGCGGACATCGATATGATGTCATTATTGCCGGCGCCGGCATGGTGGGCAGTTGTGCCGCACTCGCACTCGCGCAGCGCGGGATGCGAGTGGCATTGATTGAAGCGGCGCCGCCCCGCGCGCCAGTATCCGCGGAAGACGAACCCTATGATTTGCGCGTGTCCGCTATCAGCCCGCACTCGCGTCAGATTCTGCAGCAACTGGGCATCTGGCAGCGGCTCGACGCCGCCCGTATTTGCTATTACGAGCAGATGCACATCTGGCATCAGCACGGTTCTGCCAGTGTCAGTTTCGATGCCGTCGACCTGGTGCGCGATAATCTCGGCGCCATAGTCGAGAACCGCCTGATTCAGCAAACCCTGCACCGGGCTTGCGATGCCAATACGGCAATCGAGTGGTTCAGACCCGATCGAATCGAGACACTGCTTGAAAATAGTGCGCGAGGCGTCGAGTTGCGACTCGACTCCGGACGCTGCATCGAAGCCGGATTGCTGATTGCGGCCGATGGCAAACAGTCGCCAACGCGAACGCTGGCCGGAATCGAAATTCAGTCGGGTGGTTACCGTCAAACTGCAATTGTCGCTAACGTCGATACCTCGCTGGCGCATCGGCACACCGCCTGGCAACGATTTTTGAGCACCGGCCCGTTAGCTTTTTTGCCCCTGGCCAACGGGCAGAGTTCGATAGTCTGGTCCTGTGACGATGAGATGGCCGAACGCCTGTCGCCTCTAGATGAAAAAGCCTTTTGTGAAGCGCTCGGCGTCGCCTTCGAGCAGCGCCTGGGTGAGGTCGTCAGTTGTGGCGAGCGGCGCAGTTTTCCGCTGGGCTGGCACTCCTGTGCGCACTGGCTGCAGGGCCGGGTGCTATTGATGGGCGATGCGGCGCACAGCGTGCACCCGCTCGCCGGACAGGGTGTCAACCTGGGTTTTAGCGACGTCGAGCTGTGCGCTCAGCTGATCGGTGCCTGCAGGGATACGATTCCACAGCAGCCGTTGCGGCGCTACGAGCGGCAACGCAAGAGTGAAACCTGGCTTGCAGCCAACAGCTTCAGTGCGCTCAAATGGGTTTACGGGCTGGAGCAGGGTGGTGTGGTGCAGCTGCGCAACCTGGGCATGCAGCTGCTCGATGCAACGCCCTGGCTGAAACGGACGATGGTTGGGAAAGCGCTGCAAAACATCACCTGAATGGCGAAAATTTGCTCAAAAATGGTTCGGTTTGAGCAATTTCGTTGGCGATACGCATAGCGAGCGGTTATTCTGTCGGCCGTGTAACGCTGAAAATCAATAAGAATGCGACGTGGATGCGGCAGCTGGTTAATGGCTGGGCTACTGTGGATCGTGCCGTTGGGCAGTATCGCGCAGGATACCTTGCAACAGATTCGATTCGATGTCGAACGGTTTGAAGTCATCGGCGATAATCCAATCGGTGAGCGCGCGAGTAAAGTATTGAGCCCCTATATTGGAGAGCAATATGGGCTCGAAGGTCTGTCCGCTGCGCGTGATGCGCTGGAGCAGGCCATCATCGAAGCCGGATTTGCCTTCCATCGGGTTTCCCTGCCACCGCAAGACCTGCTTGCCGGTACGGTAAAATTCAAAATTTCACGCTTTGCTATCGGCAAAATCGCGGTCGAGGGCAACCAGTATTTTGACGACGAAAATATCACTGGTTCGGTGCCTGAACTGCAGGTCGGCGAGACCCCGAACACTCGTTTATTGTCGCGCTCGCTGAAGATTGCCAATGAACATCCCTCGAAGAGTACGGTGTTGCGATTTCGTGAGGGTACCGAGTCCGACAGCATCGATGCGTTGCTGGCGGTCAATGATCGAGATCCACAAGTTTTTTTCATCAGCCTCGACAACACCGGACCTGAAGATGGCGAACTGTGGCGCACGACACTGGGTTATCAGCACGGCAACCTGTTCAATCGCGATCAGTCGATAACCGCGACCCTGACAACGGCTCCGGAAGACACAAAGGCGACCACGCAGATCGGTATCAACTATCACATCCCGATGTACAGCCACGGCGCCAGCGTCGACCTGCTGTTTTCGGATTCCGATTCGGCCGGTGAAACCGGTGGTGGCGATGATGCCGGACAGGGAATCACACCCGGTGTCGGCGGTGGGCAGGCGCTGGAAATAACCGGTGAGGGCCGGGTGTACGGGTTTATCTACAATCGCCCGATGCTGACCGATAGCAGTTACAATCATTCCTGGTCGGTCGGCTTGCAGCACAAGAATTTTGACAATAAATCCGAATTCGACTCGGTAGAATTGACTGGAGCCAACATTATCAGTGTGCCGCTGGAGCTGGGTTATTCGTTTAGCCGGCAAGGCCCGGGCAACAGTTTTTTCGGTGGCATTACACTGGTCCAGGAAGTCGGCGATGATGACGAGGAGTACGCCGACGATCGTCTCGAAGCGGAAGCCGGCTGGAGCGCGCTGCGTTTTAACGTGACCTATGACCAGCTGTTTGCCGAAGAGTATCTGTTTCACATCGGTTTTTCCGGGCAGCAAACCGACGCGCTGCTGATCTCGGGCGAACAGTTTGGCGTTGGCGGCGAAGGCACTTTACGTGGCTTCGAGGAGCGCTCGGTGACCGGTGACTCGGGTTACGTGCTGAATCTCGAACTCTGGTTTCCCCCGCTAAGCGAGGCCGATCTGCGGTTCCTGGTGTTTACGGACTTCGCCCACACCGAGTTCAACGACGGCGATCTGCCGGGTAACGAGGGTGTCGATTTCGACCTTTCCTCCGCGGGCGCCGGCCTGTACTGGGCCTGGAAAGAAAATCTCAGTGTCAGCCTGAATTACGGTGTCATCCTCGAAGGTGGCGGTCTCGATCCGGATATCAACCAGGACGGCGACAGCAAGCTCCATTTCAATGCGGTTTATCGTTTTTGAGGTGCCCGTGACGCTACTCATTCGCACCATCGTCATCCTCGGGGCCTTGCTCAGCCAGGCCAGCCTCGCCGCCGTGGAAGTCGGCACGGTTGCCTATTCGCGCGGTGTGCTGACCGGCCAGGTGGATGGCGAGCCCCCCCGCTTGATCGGCAAGGGCGTGGCGTTGCACAACGGAGAGACTCTGAATACCGGCAGTCGTGGCTTTGCGCTGATTACGCTGGATGACGGAAGCAAGATGACCCTGCGCCCCAATTCGACCATCAAGATCGAGGATCTCAATATCGATAAAGGTAGCGAAAATGCGCTGCTGAGCCTGATTCGTGGCGGCTTGCGTGCGGTGACGGGCTTCATCAGCAAGGCGCGCCCGAATGCCTTTCGTATTAATACCTCGGTTGCCACCATCGGCATTCGCGGCACCGAGTTCGATGCCCGCTTGTGCGAGGCCAGCGAATGCCAGCAGGAAGAAGCGGCGAGTGGAAAAACCGCGCGGCGGGAATCGCGCGTGGTTGGGCGTATCGCGTTATTGCGGGGCAAGGCCAGCGCCACGGTGGATGGTGGGGAATCGCGCGTATTGACCGCCGGCGCCGCGATCTACGAGCGTGATCAAATTCAAACCGGAATCAAGTCATACGCGGTAATCGCGTTCAACGATGAAACCCGGGCCACCCTGGCACCGCAAACGGTGATTCGCGTCGAAGAGCATGAGTTCAAACCCGAGCAACCCGATGAAAACAATTCGTTCCTGAGCTTTCTGCAGGGAGGCCTGCGGATGGTCACCGGTGCGATCGGACGGCTCAATAAAAAAGCCTTCAGGGTGGCGACCCCGACCGCAACCATCGGTATTCGCGGCACGGGTTTTGACCTGGTCTGTGAAGGCACCTGCGTCAGCAGCAACGCGGCGCTCGATCCCGCGGCTGACAGCCTGCTGGGTAAATTTTTGCAGCTGTTTATCAAGCCCGCTTATGCTTTAGGCGACGGTAACGGCATGTATGCCAAGGTCTGGAGCGGTGCTATCGAACTACAGCTAGCCGGTAATATGATGGTGCTGAATAATGGTGGTACCGCCTATCTCAAGGACAATTTCAGCCGGCCGATTTTGGTCCCGGATATTCCCGCGCAATTGCGCGCCATGGGCGGCGCGCCGCGGCCCGACAAGGTGCCGATGCCTGTCGATGCGTTCAGCGAAGCCGCTCCCGGGATTATCAGTCCCGGGCTCTATGTCAACGTGCGCAAGGGTGATGTCGCGGTCCTGGGTGCCGATGGCAAAGTCGTCAATATCGGTGCCGGAGAAGCCTTGCGCGCCAGTATCGGCGCGGTGGTACGCCTCGGTTTCGTCCCGGCATTCCAGAAATACGACAAGTTTCCCGATCCCGCTAGAATTACGCTACGGGCAGAGAAAATGCTGAACCTGTTCGGTGCCGAGGGCGTCGACAAGGAAAGTATGGAGTGCACCGTGCAATGATGGCTGCGGTGCAATCGTGGAGTTGATTTGATAGGCTATTCTTAAAGAAATGATAGCAAAGCGTATACCAACAGTTGCCCTGATAGCCCTGGCTATCAGCTGCACCTGCGTGCGCGCAAATCCTGACAGCCCGACCATAGTAAACGGCAGTGCCAGTTTCTCGCAGCCGAATGCGAATACGCTGAACGTCACTACCCACACCAACAAGGCGATCATCAACTGGCAAGGATTTAACATCGGTGCCGGCCAGACCACAAACTTTATTCAGCCGAATCGAAACAGTGCAGTCCTCAACCGCGTGCTCAGCAATAATCCGTCGCAAATTTACGGCAATCTCAATTCCAACGGCAAGGTATTTCTAATAAACCAGCACGGCCTGATGATTGGTGCCGGCGCCAAAATCAATACCGCCGGTTTTTATGGTTCGACGCTGAATATAACCAACGAGGATTTTCTCAAGGGCAATCTCAAGTTTGAAGGCGGCGGTATGGGCGGTATCGTCAACAGGGGTTATATCCACGCGGGCCCCGGCGGTAACGTGGTGCTGATCGCGCCGGATATCGAAAACGGTGGCGTCATCGAGGTAGACAATGGCAAGGTCATTCTCGCCGCCGGCGAGTCGATTCGCATCACCAGCCTGAACGATTCGTTGATCGAATTCGATGTGAAGTCGAATGACGACAACAGCATCATCAACCTCGGCGACATCGTCGCCAATCAGGGCGCAGCGCAGCTGTTCGCGGGCAGCCTCAAACACAGCGGCTCGATCAACGCGACCGGCCTGGTGCAAAACGCCGATGGCAGCATCAGCCTGGTGGCGCAGGCCGACATCGAGGTCGCAGCCGGCGCCACGCTCAACGCCAACGGCGACGCGGGCGGCAATATCACGGTGCAAAGCGACCACGGCGACGTCTATTTCGAGGGCCGTGCGAGCGCGCAGGGCGAGAGCGGGCACGGTGGTCATATTGAGATCCTCGGCGACCGCGTCGGCCTGTTCGGTAACGCCAGCGTCGACGCCTCGGGTAAAACCGGCGGCGGCGAAGTGTTGATCGGCGGCGATTTCCAGGGCAGGGGCGACACCCAGACCGCGACTCAGACCCAGGTCGGGCCGCAGGCGAGCATTCACGCCGACGCCATCGACTCCGGCGACGGCGGCAAGGTCATCGTCTGGGCCGATGCCTTCACCCTGTTCCAGGGCGAGGCGACCGCCACCGCCGGTGCCGAATCCGGTGACGGCGGCTTCATAGAGATATCGGGCAAGGGTAACCTCGGCTACGATGGCTCGGTCGACGCTTCGGCCGTGAACGGCGCAGCAGGCACAGTATTGTTCGACCCGATCGACGTCACTGTGGAACTGGCTGGCCTGACTGTTCTGCCGGCCAACCCGCTCACCTTTTTAACTAATCCGGGGCAATTGCTCAGTATCGCGCCGATCGCGATCACGGCGATAACTGACACCGGCAGCAATGTAATCATCCAGGCCGATCGCGATATCACCATCACTGACGCAATCACCACCGCCGAGGGTGGAGCGGGAGGCGATATCACGCTGCAGGCGGGGCAGAGCATCCTGATCAACGCCAACATCACGACCGACAACGGCACCCTGAAACTCTACGCCAATTCGCTCGGCGCGGATTTAACCAACCGGGGCAGCGGTTCGGCGCAAATCACGCAGCAGTTAGGTACCAACATCGACGCGGGTTCCGGGAACGTCGAATTCTGGATGAACTCCAGTGCTGGCGGTACGGCCGGCAACATCGATATCGCCGACGTCAAAGCCAACCACGTACTGATCAAGCACAACGGACTCGACAACGGCGGCAGCATTCTGCAAAGCGGCGGCGGCACGATTACCGCCTCGTCGGTGTTTATCGACCACGACGGGCCGACCAACGGCAGCGTGGGCAGCCCGGATCCACCGCTCAACGTGCAGGCCGATTTTATCGGCGCGCACATCCATGAGCCCACCATTCTGGGCATCTATATCAACGCGCAGCCGCTGAATACGTCTATCGTAACCGTCGGTAATACCTGTTACGGCAACGGCGACCCGGGCTGCGCCACCTTCGGCAGCCATGCCGTGGGTGGCCTCGAGACCATCAACGGTGGCGGTAGCATCAACCTGGATGTTATCGGCGATCTTCTGGCGGTCGAACCGATCCAGGTCGACGATGTGTTTGGCACCGGCAACCCGGGCAATATTCTCATCAACTCGAGCGGCCCCATCATCGCCAACAGCGATATTATCAATTTCATCCCCGGCGGTAATATCGACCTCACGTTCAGCAGCGCCGTTGCCGTTTTCAACGCTGCCAGCGTCGGTATCAACGGCGGCACCATTACCCTGAACGATGGTGGGGGCCTCGGCAGTGGCCCGCTGGCGCTGAATTCGGGTACTTTTCTCGAGGGGGTCGGTGTAATCGACGGCGATGTATTCAGCCAGGGCGGTGTCATCGACATCGGTGGCGCGCTCGGCAGTGTCGGCACGTTGACGATCTCGGGCAACCTGTCGCTCGATACCAGTTCTATCGTCGTATTCGATATCGTCGGCAGCGCCGTGCCTGGAACCGATTATGACCAGCTGGTCGTCAACGGTGCTTCTGGCGCCCAGGTTTTCGGCGACCTGGTCGCGCTGTGGGACACGCTGACGCCGCCCGCAGCGCCCGCGATCTACACGCTGATCGATGCGTCCAACGGTCTCTCTGGCAGCTTCTCTACCGTGGTGGGACCGGTCGGTTCGACATTTACGCCGGTTTACAACGCCACCAATTTCCAGCTGAACATCAGTGCCGTAGCGCCTGTCGTGTTCTGGACCGGCCAGGGTGACGGGTCTACCTGGGAGCTGGGCCCCAACTGGTCGACCGGTACGACGCCCGACAACGAGTTCGTCGACATCAATTTCGACGGCCCGATCGTGGTTACGATCTCGAGCGCTGTCCCCAGCATCCTCGGGATTTCGACCCAGAACGAACTTTCCATCCAGGGTAACGGCCAATTGTCCGTTACCGATCCCGCGACGTCGCTGATCGGCGATTTGCTGAGCATCGACAGCAGCGGCGGGCTGAGCTTTGACGGCGACGTCTACATGGCCGGCCAGACGTCCTGGAAAAGTGGTACGCTCGGTGGCAATGGCCTGGTGACGATTGCCAGTATCGGCGGGCTCGAACTGAATAATCCGGGCGGCAGCGTCGATATCAAGCTGACCAATAAAGGCACCATTAGCAAGATCGACGCGGGCGTTGCGACCCTGGCCGGAACGATCGATAATTTCGGCACGATCCTGGTCAACAACGGCACGCTTGCCTACCTGGGAGCGCTAAACGAGGGCATTATCGATGTTGCCGCGGGCGCCAGCCTGACCACAACCAACGCCGATTTGAACAACCTGCCCGGTGCGACCATTGGTGGCTCGGGCACGATCGACGTCGGCACCGGAACGCTGTTCAATGATGGTACGCTGGAACCGGGCGGTGTCGATTCGATCGGGATTCTTACCATCCTGGGTAACCTGACCCTGAGCAGCAGTGCGGACTTGCGAATCGATGTAGACAACACCGGGCTGGTTCCCGGAATCGACTACGACCAGTTGGTGATCGATGGTGTTACTGCTACCGGCACCCTTGACGGTGCCGTGTTCGTGTCGTTGGTGAACGGGGACCCGGTCGCCGGAGCCTACACGCTGGTCGATACAGTCAATGGTGCGACCCTGGCCAACTCATTCGGCTTCCCCAGTCTGCCGGCGGGCTTCACTCCGTTGGTTTATGATGGCGCGTCGGCGCAAGTTTCCTTTGGTAGCGGGGTGTTCTGGGATGACGGTGGTGTAGCCGGAGACTGGTTCGATCCGTTCAACTGGTCCGCCGACCTGGTTCCGACCAGCACCGACGATGTCACCATCAGCGGTGCCGATCTCGTTATCAATATCGCCGGCGCGGCTGATGCCAACACGCTGAGTCTCGCTAGCGGCTACACGCTTGATATCAATGTCAGCGGTAGCCTTACGATCGCTAGCAGTGCGCAGTTTGACGGCGATCTCAGCGTTAGCGGCGGTATCCTGACCGGCAACGGTGCGATTACGGTAAATGGCAACCTGAACTGGACTGGCGGGTCCATCGCGGGCTCCGGGCAGCTGACCACCAACGCGACCAGCACACTCAACCAGGGTGCCGGCCTGACCATTTCGCGCGACTGGTTAAATACCGGCACGGTGAACTGGCAGGTGGGTAACATCGCCCTCAATAGCGGTCGGACCTTCATCAACACCGGGATTTTCAACGCCAACGCCGGCGCATTCTTCACGGTAAATGCCGGCGCGCAGACTTTCGATAACCAAAATGTGCTGAACGTCAATAGCAATACTACCTTCGGTGGTGGCGGATCGTTCAATAATAGCGGCAGCCTTGTAATCGCCTCGGCGCAAACACTGTCTATCCGGACTGGTTTGGGGATCGACACCGGTAGCTGGGACGTCGGCGATGGTGCGATTGAGATTAGCGGTGGTGCGCGCAGCCTTAATGACGGCTTCAGCCTGAGCAGCACCACGGGTTCCCTAACCATCAGTAGCGGTGCCCTGAACGTCAATACCACGATCGTATTAACCTTGCCGGCGAGCCTGACCCTCGATCTGTCCGGCGGAACCTTGAATTTGACCAATGCGTTAACCATCAACGGCAACCTGAACTGGACCTCGGTCGCGAATTCGACCATCGATGGCGGCGGTACCGGCAGTCTGGCCATTATCGGCGCGCTTAATATTACCGGAAATAACTTCCATAGCTTCAGGGGTATTACCGTCAATAATTTCGGTGTAACCAGTTACCTGGCAACCGGCGGTACTGCGGCATTACGGTTGAACGGCGGCACAACCTTCAACAATTACGGCCTGTTCGATATTCAGGATAATTTGCTGGTCGGCAATATTTCGGGCGCCGCCGTCTTTAACAACCAGGCCGGCGGCGAACTGCGTAAATCGGGCGGTACGGCTGCGGCGACCATTGTCGCCGGGGTCGCCTATACCAATTCTGCGGCCAGCATCAATATTCAAAGCGGCAGCCTGACGGTGAATGGCGGCGCTTCGCTGACGCTGGACTCCGCCAGCGTGCTGCAAGGTTCCGGTACCTATATCGGCGATCTGGTTAACAACGGCACTATTCGTCCGGGTGGCGCCCTGACGACAGGCACCCTGTCGGTGAACGGTGTCTTCACCAATACCGGCACCATCGAAATTGAAATCGACAATATCGCCGGCGGGCCCGGCAGTGGTTATGACGCACTGGCCATCATCGGCGGCAACCTGGCGAATCTGGGCGGCAATCTAAATTTGATTTCGATAAACGGTTACAGCGTGCTCAATGGTGACGCCTTGACCCCGGTCAGCTATGGCTCACGCAGCGGGGCTTTTACTGTTACTGCAATCGGATCTGAAATTATTTCGCCGACCTACAATGCGGGGAGCCTCGACCTCGTGTTGAATCTCAGTGGCCTGTTTAGTTTCACCGGCGGTGGCGATGGCTCGACCTGGAACGATGCCGCCAACTGGAACCAGGGCTTACCGGGAATCGCCAATGACGTCAGCATCGGCAATTTCAACGTTACTATCGCCGACAACGCCAGCGCGAATACGCTCAGTCTCGCTTCTACAGGCTCACTGAATCTGAGTGGGGGCGTATTGACCATCGCCGGCAACTCGACACTCGATGGCCCGGTAACCATGTCCGGGGGCGATCTCGATATCGGCGGCGTGACGCTGACGCTGAACGGCGGCTTTAACTGGACCGGGCCCGGTTTCATTTTTGGTGGTGGCAGCGGGATACTCAACCTGCCGGCCGCAAACACCATCGCGGGAGTAGGCAGCCAGGGAGTGGACGCGGTAATCGTCAACATTAGTGGGAATACGACTTACAGCGCTGGTAGCCTGGAGTTATACAATGGGGGTGGTGATCCGATTATCAACAACAGCGGTATCTTCGATTTCGCTGGTGACGTCAGTATCGCGAATTTCACCGACGGTGGATCTCCCGGCTTTAACAACCTGGATGGCGGTACCATTCTGAAATCTGCGGGAACCCGTACGTCGACGATAGACGTTATGCCGGGCAACAGCAACCAGGGCAGCGTTATCGTTCAATCGGGCACACTCGATCCCGGTCTTGCCACCTGGACGCTGGGTGCTGGCGACACGTTTGCCGGTAGCGGCACCTATGTCGGCAGCGTTATCAACAACGGTGGCATCGTGCGACCCGGCGGTGTGGGTAGCATTGGCGTGCTGGCGATTACCGGTAATTACACGCAAAACGGTGGGTTGCTCGAGGCCGAGGTGCAAAGTGGTGGCACGGTCGCGGGTATCGATTTCGATCAACTTTCGATTAGCGGCACGGGCAGTTGGACCAGTACCACGGCACCGCTGAATATCGCTTTTATCAATGCTTACCTGCCGACCACGGGCGACATTCATACGCTGGTAACCTGTGCCGTTTGCGGCATCGGTATCGATATGGGTCCTGTCACGAACCCGTCCGGCGTTACCTACGGATTCCTGAATAATGGCACCAGCTTAGACGCGACTATCAATTCGGTAAGCTTCTTCTGGGATGGCGGTGGCGATGGGATAAACTGGACCGACCAGTTGAACTGGAGCCTCGACCTGCTACCGAACACTGGCACCGACGTCTTGCTCACGAGCGGCCAGAACGTGACATTCGCTGACCCCCTCGGATTGGCCCTGCCGATCGCAAACCTGACGCTCAACAGTGGCAGCAGCCTGAATCTTTCAAGCGGTACCCTGACAAATGTCGGCATCCTCAACGTGAATGCCGGAGCGTCACTGGGAATCAACGGCGGTGATCTGGTCAATAACGGAATTGCCACTTTTAACGGCAATTTTGGCCATAGTAACGGCAACGCCGCTTTCAATGCGGCCGCTGTCTTCAATGCCGGTTATAGCCAGAGTGGTGGCACCGAGACTTTTGCCGATACGGTTGATTTTAACGGCAGCATGGTGCACAGCGGTGGTGTTGCCATTTTCAATGGTCTGACCAATATGCCAGGCAGCGTCAATATCAGCGCCGGTGCGCTGGTGTTGAACGCCGTGACGACGTTGCAGAATCTCAACAATACCTGGAGTGGCGGCACGATTTCGGGCGGCACTGGTCAGTCCCTGGTGCTCGGTGTGTCGCCCGGTGATACAACGCTCGCGATCAACGGAGCAGCGAGCAAAATCCTCGACACCATCTCGCTCGACATGAACCTGAACGATATCAACATGTCGGGCAATGGCAGCCTGCTGCTCGCCAATAACGCTACCATCGACAACACCGGCGGCCGGAGCTTCAATCACAGCGGTAATGGCAGTATCGCGGGTGTCGGCAGCTTCGTTAACAATGGCGGCACCTTTAACAAGAGCGCTGGGCTTGCCACCTTGTCAGTCGACCTGATCAACGATGCATCCAGTTTCGTCAACGTCGCGGCGGGTACCCTGATTATCGACGATGCCGAAGCCAACGATAACGCCAGTTATAATGTCGGGGATACCGGTGTACTGGTATTTGCCCAGGATCGCAGTCTGGGTGGTAGCCTGAACCTGAACGGCAGTGTTATTGCCGGTCTCGGCGCTACCACGACAACCCTGACATTGCCGACGAATCTAAGTAACCAGGGTGCGTTGCTGCTCAACAATGCGGTACTCGACCTTTCGAATGTGGCTGGGAATACGCTTGTTATGAACGGTGGCACGCTGCTCGGCGGTAGCGGCACGGTGCAGGGTAACGTCAATAACGTCGCGGGCGTGGTGACCATTGGTGGCAGCGGCAACCTGGGCGACCTGGTGATTACCGGTACCTATACCCAGGGTGCGAACTCGGCCGTTGTGGTCGAGGTATTAAACAATGGCGTCAACACGCTTTCAGATCTGCTTACCGTCAATGGAGCCACCCAGCTCAACGGTGGCACGCTGTTGATCGGGTTTGTTACTAATTCGCTCGGGTTGGTGACCGGAGATTTTCAACCGTTCAATTTTAGCGGGGGCGCGAGCGGCAAATTTAGCCGCGTAATCGATGCCGGCGGCAATATTCTGTTGATCAATTTTAACGGTGGCGTATTCACCATACTGGGCGCGAGCCCGGACATTCCGGACCGGGTCATCGATGACTTGATCAGCTTCCTCGAGGGCAGCGATGAGTTGAACGATACTATCGCCAGTAACCTGTCCGCGGCTGAAACCATGATGGAAGAATTGCTCGAAGAGAGTGAACCGGGCAGCCTGATCTGCAATTAACGCTTTGAAATCTCGCAGTCTGGCTCTATCCTTTGCCGGGCCTGCTTGAAAGGCGACCCTTTCCGAGAGGTTAATTATCCATGGCAAACAAAACGCCGCTCTACCAGTGCCATCTTGATGCGGGTGCCAGGCTCGTCGATTTCGCCGGCTGGGAAATGCCGATAAACTATGGCTCGCAGATAACCGAGCATGAAGTGGTGCGTAGCGATGCGGGCATGTTTGACGTGTCGCATATGACGGTAGTCGATGTCAGCGGCTCGCAGGCGACGGCTTATTTGCAACATCTGCTGGCCAATGACGTTGCCAGGCTAAAAGTCGCCGGCAAGGCGCTTTACAGTTGTATGCTGAACGAGCAGGGTGGCGTCATCGACGACCTCATCGTTTACTATTTGCGCGATAATTTCTATCGCGTGGTGATCAATTCGGCGACCCGCGAAAAAGATCTCGCCTGGCTCGCGCGCCAGGCTGAGGCTTACAGCGACCTCAATACCCGTTTTCGCGATGACGTCGCCATGATCGCGGTGCAGGGTCCGCGCGCCATCGAGAAATCGATATCCCTGTTCGACGAACATCAGCAGCAGGCGTTATCGCAACTGTCCCGCTTTCAGGGAGCCGAGTTCGACGACTGTTTCGTCGCACGCACCGGCTATACCGGTGAGGACGGGTTTGAAATTCTGATGTTGAGTGAGCAGATCGCCGATCTCTGGGATCGCCTGCTAGCCGCGGGAATCGAGCCCTGTGGTCTGGGTGCGCGCGATACCCTGCGTCTCGAAGCGGGTATGAATCTATACGGTTCGGATATGGATGAGACCACCAGTCCGCTGGTTTCAGGTCTTGGCTGGACCGTGGCGATGGCCGACGACCGGGCATTTGTCGGCAGGCCAGCGCTGGAGGCCCAGCTGGCCGCAGGTGTGAAGCAGGCTTTTGTCGGTCTGTTATTGCTCGACAAGGGTGTGTTGCGTAATCACCTGCGCGTGGTAACCAGCGCCGGTGATGGCGAAATTACCTCGGGTAGCTATTCGCCAACGCTGCAAAGGTCGATCGCCATGGCGCGTATTCCGGCCGGTGTCTCGGGTCAGGTTGAAGTCGAGGTGCGCAACAAGATGCTGAAAGCTAAAATTGTCAAACTTCCCTTTGTTCGTGAGGGGAAATCCATGTTAACCAATGAGGAGGAAAGCGCATGAGTGAAGTGCCTTCAGAACTGAAGTTTTTGTCGACGCATGAATGGGTCCTGGTTGAAGATGATATCGCCACCATCGGGGTATCCGATCATGCTCAGGAATTGCTGGGCGATCTGGTATATGTCGAATTGCCGGAAGTGGGCACTACGGTTGCGGCCGGTGACTCGGTCGGTGTGATCGAATCGGTCAAGGCCGCCTCTGACACTTACGCGCCGATCTCCGGAGAGGTAATCGAAATCAACGAAGACCTCGAAGATGCGCCGGAGCGAATCAACGTTGACCCCTACGGTGACGGCTGGATGTACAAGTTAGCCATCGAGGATCCGGAAGAGCTCGAGACTTTACTCGATGCGGCCGCCTATTCGGATTCAATAGTCGACGACGACTAAGCCTTCCTGTTGCGCTACCAACGGCGCCGCAGGGTACTGGCGAAAACACGATCTTCGGGTAATGCGCCTGTTCTACCCGTTGCAGTGGCGCGATCGAAGCGGGAGGTGCTATGGCTGATCAAGGCTTGAAAGGACTGGCCCGCATCGTCAAGGCGAGTGTCTACTCCTGGCGGGGCCTGAGCGCTGCCTGGCGACACGAAGCGGCGTTTCGTGAGGAACTTTGCCTGTCTATCGTGTTGATCCCGCTGGGACTTTATCTCGGCGAGAACGGCGTTGAAAAAGCCCTGCTGGTCGCCAGCGTGATGTTGCTGCCACTGGTAGAAATCCTGAATTCGGCGATAGAGGCTGTTGTCGACCGTGGCGGTCTGGAGCATCACGAACTGGCTGGACGTGCCAAGGACATGGGTTCAGCCGCAGTCGCCCTGGCGATAGCCCTGCTGCTAGTGGTCTGGATACTGGTTTTATTCGTCGATTAGCGACAATAGTGGTTCGATTTCAAATAGCGGCGCGCGACAACTAAATCCCTCGCATACCCATGCGGTCACCTTGTCTGCCGCGATCTTGTCGGCGATCTCTGGTGGCAGATCGAGGACGTCACTGGCAATGAAATAAGCCGATTGCGCAGGTTTCAGGCGTGGCAACAGTTGCCCGCGCCAGGATTGCAGTTGCGAGGCGTCGCCGCGCACGATTATTTGCAGGGTGGGGTGTTGAATTACATCCAGCAAAGCAACAAAGCTCGCCGCGTGTAAGGGGCTCTGGTTGACATTATCGGCGACTGATTGCAGAGCCTTTTCAGCGGCATCGGTATAGCGCTTGCGGCCACTCAGCAATCCCAGTTGATTTAACGCGAGTGCGGCCCTGGCGTTGCCGCTGGGCATGGCCTCGTCCTGCCAGGACTTCGGCCGGTGTATCAGTTTTTCGTGATCGCTCGCGGTAAAGAAGAAGCCGCCGTGCGCCTTATCGACAAAGTACTCAAGCAGTTGATCGGCGAGTTTGAGCGCAAAAGCCAGATCGCTGCTGCTCCACTGGTATTGCAGGCAATCGAGTATCGCCTGTAACAGGTGTGCATAATCGTCGAGATAGGCGGGCAGATGCTTGCCGCAGCGGCTGCTTTGCGCCAACAGGCGCCCACCCTGCCAGCATTCGTCCTCGATGGCGTGCAAGCAGCTTTGCGCCAGCGCAAAATAATCGGGCCGGGAAAACACGCGGGCAGCGTTAGCCAGCCCGCGAATAACCAGTGCGTTCCAGCTCGTCAGTACCTTGTCATCCAGGTTGGGCCGTGGACGAGTAGCGCGTCTTTTGAGCAAGCGTTCGCGAGCTCGGTCCTGTTGAGTCCTGCAAGTGTCGACATCGATGGCGAAGCGGGCGCACAGCTGCTGTTCGTCGTGGTAACCGTGCAGGTGCCAATAGCCTTCGAAATTGGCCGGTCGATCGAGTCCATAACGCCAGGCGAAAGCAGGAAAATCGCCTTGGTCGATGCAAGCGGCTACCTCGGCCGGCGTCCACAGGTAGAATTTGCCTTCGACTCCCTCGGAATCGGCATCGAGAGCCGCGTAGAACGTGCCCGTCGGGCTTGTCATTTCACGCTTGAGCCAGGCCGCGATACCCTCTACCGCATCGCTGAATAGCGCATTCCCGGTAAGGCGCCAGGCCTGGGCAAACAGCTGCAATAATTGCCCGTTGTCGCTAAGCATTTTTTCGAAATGCGGGATCATCCATTGATCGTCAACCGAGTAGCGGTAAAAGCCGCCGCCGACCTGGTCCTGGATACCCCCACGGGCAATCTGCCGCAGGCTGAAGTCGAGCGCCTGAAAAACCACGTCTTCTGCACTGGCGTCGAAGGCACGCGCCAGGGCCTGCTGCAAAATGGCTGCCTGTGGGAACTTGGGCGCGTGACCTAATCCGCCGTGTTCCGGGTCGTGGGCCTGGAGAAAATGCTCGTCGAAAGTGAGCAGGGCTTCACTGCTGGCAGCCTGCCGATTCTGAGCTTCACGCATTTCGATTTCGATCAGTGCCTGCTGTACCGCATCGCCCTGCTGTTTGATTTTATCCGGCTCCTGCTGATAGAGGTCGGCGATGCGTTGCAACAGGTCGGTGAAGGCGATCATGCCGTGCCTGGGCTGATTCGGAAAATAGGTACCGGCGAAGAAGGGCAGTTGATCGTCAGGCGATAAAAATATTGTCAGCGGCCAGCCGCCGGCGCGCCGGGTGAGCAATAGGTGTGCGCCCTGGTAGATTCGGTCGAGATCCGGGCGCTCTTCGCGATCGACCTTGATATTGACGTAATGGCGGTTCATCAACATCGCCGTGGTTTCGTCTTCGAAGGATTCATGCGCCATGACATGGCACCAGTGACAGGCGGAATAACCGATCGATAAAAGGATTGGTTTGTTTTCCCGCTGCGCCTGGTCAAGTGCCTGCTGCGACCAGGGTAACCAGTTTACCGGGTTATCGGCGTGCTGACGCAGGTAGGGGCTGGTTTCTGCGGCGAGGGCGTTTTGCATGTTGCTGCATTCCAGTTGATTTCCGTGCGATAATAACATCCTGTTCAGGTATTTCCCTGAGTGATTAACCCGACTACATTCCGATAATTCCACGATGATTGCATACCCGTCGATAGATCCCGTCGCACTTTCCCTTGGACCGCTGAAAATTCACTGGTATGGGATCATGTACCTGATCGCGTTCGGTAGTGCCTGGTGGCTTGGCAAGCTGCGCGCCGAGCGGCAGGAGCACGCACCGGTCAAGCCCACGCAAATAGACGATCTTATATTTTACGGTGCGCTCGGTGCGGTATTGGGCGGACGTTTAGGTTCGGTGATATTTTATAATTTCGACAGTTTTCTGCACAATCCAATGTACCTGTTCAAAATCTGGGAAGGTGGCATGTCGTTTCACGGTGGCTTCATCGGGGTGTTGCTGGCGATGGAGCTCTACCGGCGTAAACTGGGTTGCCGCTTCTGGGAATTGACCGATTTCATTGCGCCGCTGGTGCCGCTTGGACTGGCAGCGGGGCGTCTGGGCAACTTCATCAATGCCGAACTCTGGGGGGCACCGAGCACCTTGCCCTGGGCGATAAAGCTATCGTGCGAGCGGTTCGCGCCTGATCGTTATGTCGACTTTGCCGGGCCGCTATGTTTCAGTGCGCGCCATCCGTCGCAGCTATACGAAATGCTGTTCGAGGGCGTGTTGTTGTTTGTGGCACTGTGGCTAATCTCGGCTCGGCGGCGCCCGGTTATGACGGTCTCCGGGTGGTTTCTGCTCCTCTACGGGATTGCTCGTAGCGGGGTTGAGCTGATCCGCCTGCCGGATGCGCATATCGGCTACTTGATGAATACCGACTGGTTAACGCGAGGCATTGTATTATCACTGCCAATGATTATAGTTGGCATAATTCTGCTGGTACTGGCAAAAAGGAGTGCTGATAATGCAGCAATATCTTGATTTGATGCGACATGTGCTCGCCAGCGGAAGCGAGAAAATGGATCGCACCGGCACTGGCACCCTGTCGGTGTTTGGACATCAGATGCGCTTCGACCTGGCGCGTGGATTCCCGCTGATCACCACCAAGAAACTGCATCTGCATTCGATAATTCACGAGTTGCTGTGGTTCCTGCAGGGCGATACCAATATCCGTTACCTGCGTGAAAACAAGGTTCGGATCTGGGATGAATGGGCCGACGAAAATGGCGAACTGGGCCCGGTATATGGCGCCCAATGGCGCTCCTGGCGCGCTGCCGATGGACATGTCGTCGACCAGATACAGCAATTGGTCAGCGACATCAAGAGCAATCCGCATTCGCGACGCCTGATTGTCAGTGCCTGGAATGTCGGCGAGATCGAAAACATGGCGTTGCCCCCCTGTCATGCGTTTTTTCAGTTTTATGTGGCTGACGGAAGATTGTCCTGCCAGCTGTATCAGCGCAGCGCGGATGTGTTTCTGGGCGTCCCGTTTAACATCGCATCCTATGCTTTATTGCTGATGATGGTAGCGCAGGTGACCGATCTGGAGCCGGGAGATTTTGTGCATACTCTGGGTGATACACACCTTTATAGTAATCACCTGTCGCAGGCGCGCCAGCAACTCGAACGCGAACCATTTGACTTGCCTACAATGAAATTGAACCCTGCGGTCCGTGACTTGCTTGATTTTCGCTTCGACGATTTTGAACTCGAAAACTATAAATGCCATGAACACATCAAGGCGGCGGTCGCGGTATAATGCTATGCAATACAACTTCCCGGAATCCGAACAGATGAATGAAACGGATATGAATAACATCAGGGTCGACGTCGAAACTCGATACATCGAGGACCAGTCGAACCCCGAGCAAAACTATTACGTGTTTGCCTATACCATTACTATCCAGAACCAGGGCAAGCAAAGTGCAAAATTGTTAACCCGGCACTGGGTGATCACCGATTCCAATCAGAAGGTTCAGGAAGTGCGCGGTGATGGAGTAGTCGGTGAGCAGCCCCTGCTCAAGCCCGGCGAACAATTTGTCTATACCTCGGGAACGATGCTGGAAACCGCGGTGGGCACCATGAAGGGTAGTTACCAGATGCTGGCTGACGACGGGTCGCAATTCGATGCGACCGTCGATGAGTTTGTACTGTCGACTCCCCGAGTGCTCCATTAAAAACCAAGCTTCGTGGCAATTTACGCGATAGGTGATGTGCAGGGTTGTTACTCTGAGCTGAACCGCTTACTTGAGAAGATTGCGTTCGATCCCGCCATTGACCAGCTGTGGTTCTGCGGTGATCTGGTCAACCGCGGTCCCGAATCCCTGCAAACGCTGCAATTTGTCAAATCCCTTGGCGATCGGGCGATCAGTGTGCTCGGCAATCATGATTTGCATTTACTCGCGCTGCATCACGGGGTGCAGAAGGTGCGCGATACCAGCAGTCTGCAGCAGGTGCTCGATAGCCCGGAGCGGGACGAGTTGATGGCCTGGTTGCAAGGCCTGCCGATATTACACTACGACGAGATGCATAACGCCCTGCTGGTGCATGCCGGCATACACCCGAGTTGGGGGCTGAGTAAAGCGCTCAAGCTTGCCTCGGAAGTCGAAACTGCTCTGCGCGGCAAACATGCCAAGAAGTTCCTCAACAAGATGTATGGTAACAAGCCCGCTATCTGGTCTGATGACCTGACCGGCAGTCGGCGATTGCGTATGATTACCAATTCCTTTACTCGAATGCGCTACTTTACGGCCACCGGGGAGCTCGATTTCGATACCGCCGGCAGTCCGCGCAAGACTTTGCGCAGTGGACTGACACCGTGGTTCCAGATGGATGCAGTTTTGCGCGCCGACAAGCGTGTGTTTTTTGGACACTGGTCGACCTTACCGGTGGGCTGTTATGGGCGTTGCTTCGCGCTCGATGGTGGTTGTGTCTGGGGTGGGCACCTGGTTGCGTTACGAATCGATTACGAGGCTGAGGACTGGTTTTTTGTCGATTCCCATACCCGCATGCCGGTCAATACCGCCAGTTAGTTCCCGTTGCGCCAATTAATTCGCTATTATTAACGGGTTATCCTGCAAAAGTGCGCTTTTTCGCTGTATTCCTGCCGATTGAATCTATACTTTCAGCGTAGCCAATACATTGCCGTTGCAGGTACCTGGTGCCTGTGCCCATGGGGGTTCCGGGTCAGTGACTCTAACCTCGGGATTGCAGCCCTGAAATTGCCGGGACAATGCCGGGATTATCCTGCTTCACTGGCTTCGAGAGCAGAGAAAGCAATTCGCAACAACCGGGCGGGAACATGGCGAGCTCGAATGATTTTTCATATGGAAGGTTCGGTATTTTGATCAAAACACTGCTATTCAGTATTTTACTCGCATTAGCATCCTATGCACTTTTTCAGCCGTCGGCCAATGCCGCGACGATCGAACTGGTGCCTTCGTCACGGGTAATTCTCAAGGTTACAGACGACATGACGGTCGATGACATTATCGAGCGGGTGTACCCGAAGGATAAGGATCTTTGGCCTCGCATCAAGCAAAAGCTGATCGAGACCAATCCCTATTCATTTGTGCAATATTCGGATCGCCTGATTCCGGGAGTGCGCCTCAAGCTGGTGGATATCAAGCGAATCTACGACGAGCCGGTGCTCGCGCCAAAAATTCGCACCGGCTACGTAGTCAGTCTCAGCGGCAAGGTGAACG
Organism: Gammaproteobacteria bacterium; assembly: GCA_022340305.1. Lineage (GTDB taxonomy): Bacteria > Pseudomonadota > Gammaproteobacteria. Next base: position 10,344 of record JAJDOF010000157.1, on the reverse strand, counting down.
CCATTGATGTCAATGACCGCGCTAATCAATTGCAGATCAATTCGCCAATATTCCAGGGTGATCGTCTGGAAACCGAGCTGGGTTCGAATCTACACGTCACGATGGACGATGGGGCGGAAGTATTTCTGAAGGAAGATTCGGTGATGAAAGTCAGCGAGTACGTGATTACCAGCGGCTACGACAAGAACAGCAGCAGTATTCTCGATTTGTTGCGCGGTGGCTTGCGTACCATCACCGGTGCGATAGGCGGCAGTAACACCGCCAACTACCAGATGCACACGGGACTTGCCACGATCGGTATTCGCGGCACCGAGTATGTTCTCAAGCTCTGCAAACAGGACGATTGCTCTAGCACCGTGAGCCGCAATGATGCCGATGCCAAGCTGCATGCGGTGGTGCTCAAGGGAGCCATCACCCTGACCAGCGCTGACGATGTACAAATTTTGATGGCGTTGGGTGAGTACGGTACTGCAACTTCCACAGCACTGGCGCTCGAGGAGACAAAAGCGGTACCGGTCGGCTTACTGGATGGCGATGAGGCAAGCAAGTTCAATGTTACCGTTCCGCAAAAACCCGAGCAGAAAAAGGTGGAGGACAAGGAATCTTCGAACACCTGGATGTGGATTGCTGGAATATTACTGCTGGCGATTGGCCTGTAACGCCCGCCAGCTTCTGAAGGCGCCGGCGCAAACCAGCGCAGGAACGGGTTAATCGGTAAATTGTGCCGCAAAGGCCCCGGCTATTTCAAGCAGGCTGCGGATCGTATATTGTCGATTGCCCAGCACGATCGGTTGATGCAGTTGCACGTAGCCTTCGTTAAAAGGGACCAGTCGATTGTTCTTGATCAGAAAGGTGCCATTGGTTGAGCCCAGGTCACGCAGGTAAACTTCACCGTTAATTACCTGAATTTCCGCATGCTGCTTGCTCACGGTCGGGTCATTGATATAGATATGACCTTCTCTGCCAATAATGTAAGTTCGACTTTCCAAACGCTTAACGCCCTCCTTCATTTCACTGTGCATTTGCGGCTTCCATGAGGCCACCGGGCGAATAAGTCTACCTCAAAAATAATCAAGATTCTCGAACATATTTAACAAATGAATAGGCAAATGAATTGTGTTGATCGGCGGCAAAATCCTGTTGATTTTCTATTGTCCACTGCGTCAAATCGAACTCGGGAAACCAGGTGTCACCGTTGAAACAGTGATTAATGCGGGTGATATACATGCAACTGACCTGCTCCATGGTTTGCTGATACAGGCTCGCACCACCGATAAGCATGAGTTCGTCGTGGTCACTACAACTTGTCAGCGCTACATCGATGGCATCGACGACTTCACATCCCTCTGCACTGAAATCAGGGTTCCGGGTGATCACAATATTGCGCCGCCCGGGCAGTGCCCTGCCAATTGATTCAAAAGTTTTGCGGCCCATGATAATGGGCTTCCCCATGGTGGTGCGTTTGAAAAATGCGAGATCGGCCGGTAAATGCCAGGGTAGCTGGTTGGCACTGCCGATTAGACGGTTTTCGTCCATGGCGACGATAAGGGAAAGACTGGTCATGTGCTAGTGCTCTTGCAGGGTTAAAATTACGGATTCAGCGATGCTGTAGTGGCTCGCAGCAGGGCGCAGTGGGAAGCGCATTGCCTTGTCGAGCGCTGCAACGCAGCTGCGGGCCACCACAGCAGTGCCCTTCGGGTCAGCTTGTCGTCGCCCACGGACTGCGTTGCACCTGTTGACAAGGGTGCGGGCAGAGCCGACCCGTGAGCGGGGCCCAGCCCATGAGCGCAGCGAATGCTTTGGGTCTTGCCCACGAGGCGCGGCTTGCCGTGAACGACGACAAGCTGACCGAACTCGCAATTATAACCCTGCAAGAGCACTCGTCCTGCTTAATCTGGCGAAATCACCGATGCTGAGATTCTCAGCGCGCAATCCGGGGTCGATATCGCAGGCCTCTATCAGCTCCCGGCTGACCAGGGTTTTCAGTGAATTTGAAATGGTTTTGCGGCGCTGCCCGAAAGCGGTCTGCACGATAGCGGCGAAGATCGCTTCATCACCGAAATCGTGTTCGGGTCTGTCCAGTGGAATCATGCGAATTACGGCTGAATCGACCCTGGGAGGCGGTGTGAAGCTGCCGGGCGCGACATCGAACAGGTACTGGCATTCACAGCGGCATTGCAGCATGACCGACAGGCGACCGTAGTTGGTATTTCCCGGGTCCGCCACAATGCGCAGCGCGACTTCTTTTTGTACCATGAAATGCATGTCCTCGATCTGGGTCATCGACTCGAGCATATGAAACATCAGTGGCGTCGAAATATTGTATGGCAGGTTACCGACCAGGCGGAATTTTTTATGCGCACCGAGGCTGGCCAGGTCGAATTCGAGGATATCGGCATTGATCACTTCGAGCTTGCCGTAAGCGGCAGCTTCGCGGTTCAACACCGGTATCAGGTCACGGTCAAGTTCGATCGCAATCAGCTCGCGGCAGATTTTAAGTAGCGGGTAGGTCAGTGCTCCCTGGCCTGGGCCAACCTCGATCAGGTTTTCCCCTGGCTGCGGATTCACCGAGCGCAGGATACGCTCGATGACGTTCTGGTCGTGCAGGAAATGCTGACCAAAGCGTTTACGTGCCCGATGCACCTAGTGTCCTTTCAAGGTGATAGTGTCATGTTCAGCGCCCCCAAGGCGAACCTGGCGAGCCTGAAAAATAGCCGAATCTATGGCGGCGAACAAACTATCCGGTCGCGCTGCCGTGGTGCCGGCGAGATCAAGCGCTGTCCCATGATCAACCGAGCTACGAATAATCGGCAGTCCCAGTGTCGTGTTGACGGCATTGTGAAAGCCCACGTGCTTGAGTACCGGCAATCCCTGGTCGTGATACATGGCAACCACCGCATCGGCGTCTGCGAGCATGCTGCGCGTGAACAGCGTGTCGGCAGGAAAGGGTCCGCTTACCCGGATCCCGCGCTTGCTGAGCGACTGCAACGCGGGAATGATGATGTCGATTTCCTCGGTGCCGAGATATCCATTTTCACCCGCGTGCGGATTTAGTCCACAAACCTTGATGCGCGGATTTCGCAGGCCGAAGCGGTTGCGCAGGTCGCGATCGAGGATCTCGATGACTTCGCGTATCGCGCTCCCGGTGATCGCGTCGGCCACGGCTCTTAGCGGCAGGTGAGTGGTGATTAGCGCGACCCTGAGCTGGTCTGCAATCAGTAGCATAACAGGCCTTTGCGCCGCACAGAGCTCGGCCAGAAATTCGGTGTGTCCGGAAAAGGGGATGCCCGCGCGATTGATGATTTCTTTTTGTACCGGTGCGGTGACCATCGCGTCGAAGTCCCCGGCGAGACAGGCCATGCAGGCTGTTCTTAAAATAGCGAGCACGTAGTCAGCATTTGCAATATCAAGCCGGCCAACCGTGCAGGGCTGTGACAACGGGTGATCGATCACTTCAATGGCCGCTGCAGTGTCAGTTTTATCGCCATAAGCAACGAAGTCTGTTGTGATGCCGAGGGCCTCGGCGCGCGCGCGTAGCATGTCGTGATCACCGATCACAACCAGCTGCGCATCGAAAGCCTGTGGGTCGATAGCGGCAATGATATCCGGGCCGATGCCCGCCGGTTCACCCGTCGTAATCACGATGCGGAGATCAGGCATCTGGCTGGCCCGGGAAGACGACATAAGCCTTGTCGCGCAGACGACGCTTCCACAGGTCAAAAACCTCGTTCTGTTTTTGCTCCAATAACTGGGATCTGATCTTGTTGCGGCGGTTTTGCTGGGTTTCATCGACTGTACGCCGCCCGGTCACCTCGATCAGGTGCCACCCGAACTGGGTGCGTATCGGCATGCTGAGCTCGCCTTCCTTGAGCTGGTCGGCCGCTTCCTGATACTCGCGGACCGTGGCGCCGGGGTCCATCCAGCCAATATCACCACCGTCGACTCCGCTGGTGTAATCCACCGAGTAAAGGCGCGCCAGGCGCGCAAAATCCTCACCTGCTTCGATTCTCTCGCGAAACTCGAGCAGGCGATTGCGAGCATCGTCTTCAGATATCAGTTCATTCGGTTTGATCAATATGTGGCGGGTGCGAGTTTGCTTGATCAGGGATTTTTCCAGGTCGCGGCGCTCCTTGAGACTCACGATGTGCAGGCCACTGGCGCTGCGAAACGGGCCAGCGTGATCGCCCGGCTCCATGGCCAGTATCGCCGCGGTAAACAGGCTCGGAATCTCGGCTTTTTTGCGCCAGCCCAGATCACCGCCCTGCAGCGCGGCGTCCCCGGAGGAAAAGGTATTGGCCAGCTCTTCGAATTGCGCGCCCTGGTCGAGCCGCGACACAATTTCGCTGGCAGTAGACTGGGCTTTCTCGACTTGATCTGGTGTCGCCGCATCGGGTAGCGCGATCAGGATATGTGACAGGCGGTATTCGAAATTGGTATTTTCGCCGGCGCTGAGCTTGATGAATTCATCAAGCTCAGCGTCACTGATGGTTGCGTTTCGTTCTCCGTATTGGCGTTGCAGGGTGGAAATAATCAGCTCGCCGCGAACGGTTTCGCGAAACTGGTTGTAATCCAGGCCCTCGGCGATCAACGAACTGCGAAAATCGGACAGGTTCATGTTGCTTTGCTGCGCCATTCGCTGCATCGTCTGGTTGAGCTGGCTATCGGTAATCTTGATGCCGCGGCGTCCGGCCTCCTGAAATAATAATGAATTACTAATGAGTGCCTCGAGTACCTGGCGTCGCAACACGCTCTCATCGGGGAGACGGCGATTGGTGCGCCTGAAATCAAGCTCGATCAGTCGGATACGACTTTCCAGATCGCGCTCGGTAATAACGCTTTCATCGACGATGGTAACTATGCGATCGAGCGAAGTCTCAATCGCCAGTACCGCCGATGTAGGCAGCAGCGAGCACAGCAGGATAAATAAACGGGAAATCTTCATTTTAATCTTCGATCATCAGAAAGCAGGCCGGTAGCCGGGTATGGCGTCGATTAGCTGGCTGTCTATATCCTCGCCCGCCTGACTCAAGCCCTTGAAAGTAAACTCGAAATAGATACTGCTATCGGTTTCGGCAAAGTCGTTGTCTGCGTCGCCGGTCTGGCCGGCCAGTATTTTAAGGCCCCAACAGCAGGATTCATAGCTAATCCCCAATAAATTCTCCACCGGTTCGTCAAATTTCAGCGAGTGGTGCAGCTTGGCCATCAGCGCCCAGCGTTCGTTGATGGGGTAGGCCAGCGATACCAAAGCCTGCTCCAGTTCATTCTCGGTGAAGTAGTAGCCGAAATTGGCGGCTAAACCCTGGCTGCTATAATTGACCGATAGATCGCGATGGATAAACTCGCTTTGCTCAGGGTCGCCTTGATCAGGATCATATACCAGGCGCGCGGACAGGGTAAGGGTCGATGCCGGCCACAGATCGATCTCGGCGATGACGTCGGATCGAGTTTCCTCATCGATACTGCCATTGAGGCTTACCTCGCGATCCCGGAAATAGAAAATCTGTCCCACGCGCGCATTGAGCAATTGATCACCACTATCGTTGTCAAAAATTCGGCTCGCCAGGCCGAAGGTTACCTGGCTGGCATCGCCGATTCGATCGGCGCCGTTAAAGCGATTGTTGCGGAATAAATTGCTGTAGGTGCTGGCAACGAGCGAGGTATCGAAGTCGGGGATGTCGTCTTGATCCTCGTAGGGTGTATACAGAAAGTAAAGCCGCGGTTCCAGGGTCTGTCGCCACCGATCACCGGATCCGGCCTTACGTTCAAAAATCAGTCCGGTATCGACGCCGAGCGTCGGCAACGCGCGATACAGCGAATTACCGTCCGGATTGTCATCCAGCGAATAATTGGTGAAGGCCAGTTGCAGTTCCGGTTCGAAGAAATACCAGCTGTTTGCGGATTTCAGGCGCAACGACTGGACGAGGTGGCTGCGGTCGCCGGTAACACTGTCAGCGCGCTCGAAACTGACCCACTCGAAGTGCACCGGTGTCGACAATCCGCCGTTCAAGACGTCAGGCTCGGCATCGATGGTAAAACGAGGCAGGCGACTATACGGTCGATTCGCTATCGCGGTATCGTCGTCCAGGGTCTGATAGTCTTGCCAAAGTAACTCGCTTCGCCAGAAATCTCCGCCACCATTCAGCCGCAGATAGCGTTCCAGATGGCGGGTATCGTTGTACTGGGGAGCGACCGAGGAAAAATCATCAAAAAAATCACCGTCCGAGGTTTCAGCCAACAATAGTCTCGCCGATACACCATAGGGTAACCTGGTCTCGTGGCGCCATTGTTGAAACCAGCGTGAGTCACCGAATTCACGGTCGTCGATATAAGAGAGATCGATTTGACCCCTATGCGAATCGAGCAGGTAGCGATTCTCGGTGTTGAGCTGAAAGCCGAGTTTGCCGTACCAGGCGGGAGTGATGGTCATGTCGTAGTTCGGCGCCTGGTTCCAGTAAATCGGCAAGATCAGGCTGGCCCCGTCCGAATCAGCGTAACCTATGCTTGGCGTCAGTAATCCGGACAGACGTCGATCATCGATCGGAAACTGGAAATACGGCAGATACAGGAACGGAATATCCTGCAGGTAAATTATGGTATGTGTGGCCGAACCTCGCCCGCTTTCGCGATCGATTTCAAGCTCCGCAGCACGCAGATGCCAGACCTTGTCTTCGGGGTCGCAGGACGTGTAGACGAGGTCCCGGTAACGGCTACGATTTTCATCGATCTTTTCAATGCTGTCTGCCTCGCCGCGCGCGTGGCGCTGCTGGATTTCGAACAGCGGTTGCTCGAATTCGGCGCCGTTGTTCCGATTGTCCACGCGAATGCTGGTACTTTTGATCTGGTAGTCGGTATTGGCAAAAAACACATTGCCGGACGCGCTTATCTCTTCGCTGGACTTGTTGATAACAATATCGTCGGCCTCGATCCGCTGGTCCCTGCGCAATAGCTTTACGTCACCGACCAGATGCAGGGACTCGTTGTTTTCACTGGCGATGGTCTGAGCGTCGATGCGGGTTTCGTCGACTGCGATTTCGTCTACGGGAACAAACAGGAACGACGGTATACGACACAGGCTCCAGTCTTCCTCGATGGCCAGGGAAGGTCGAGCTAGTGTCGCAGCTAGCAGAACTGCAAATAGTAACTTGCGCAGTGGTAACAAGGCGATCCAGAAAATAATTACATTCTGTCACATTATCCAGTTGCGGTTAATCCCGGCTTAACAAATTTACTTGCCGGCAGATTGTCCACCAATCTCAGCCGCCTACCGCCTTGAACACCTCGGTATCGGGATGGAAGGCAAACCATGCGAACCAGAAACCCTGGATACTGGCGACCGGGTTGCCGACAGTATCGGTAATCCTGACAGCTCGGTTCTCGCTATCCCATTCGAAATTGATGACTGTGCCGTTGATCGAATCGCTGAAACGTTGCTTGCCCTGCCTGTCGAGCTCGATAAAGGGGTATGCCTTGTACGCGCCATCGATGCCTACTCCGACCACGACTTCCTTGGGATGGTAGCTATCCGGCGCCTCGTTATTGACTTCGAAGTAGGTTGATCGCGATGCTTCGTAACCGGCGTAGGGGTTTCTGCGATAATCGCGAAAGTGTCCGGTATCTTCCGATAACACCAGCGTTGCTGGGTGTTTTGTGCGCCAGTCGCGCCAGGTTGTGTGACTGATCGGTATCGGTGTCAAATGCGTGCCGACGCGTTTACCGGCAACCGCCCGGCCCAGGATCTGTGACCACAGCGACTCAGTTTCGCGGTCATAGAGGAGCACATCGCTGTTGTACAGCAATCCGGAGACCCCGAAGTCGGTCGCTTTGCCGTCAATACTGGCGTCAAATGCCACCGCGGTGCCACAAAGTGGGCAGTAGGTTACTGCAAAGCGTTGTCCGTCGATTTCATCGTTGACGATTTCATGCCAGTTCAGTATCGCTATCGGGTAAGCGCGCGCCTTGCCATGCAGAACGACACCGACGATTCGGTCCGCAGGTCGCAAGTACCCGGCCTGCGCGGCGCTGATTAATTCCGGGTCCGACAACGCCGGTATGCCGTCGCGCGGCGGGCCACCGTGGAATATCTGTTCCTCCGGTATCACGGAATTGGACAGGTCGAAACCATTGTCGGAGCCAGCGTGAAACGCGTCATTGCTGACGAACAGACCGGTCAACAAGCCGCCGAGAACCAGTATGCTGAATCTCCCGGATGGCATTAAATGCATTTAAAGCTCCTGGCAGGGAAGTCTTCAACTTTGAGTCGGCAATGAGTAATAGATTCAGTTTTTTTGCCTGCCCGGGATGCTTGCAGGGTTGCTTGACTCGCCAGCGCATTCTATTTAGGCTGCGATTCATTACTAATTCTGAATACCTGAAGGAGCATTCATGAAAGCGAAAGCCGCAGTCGCGTGGGAACCCAAAAAACCACTGCAAATTGAAGAAGTTGAAGTCGAAGGGCCACGCGAGGGCGAAGTGCTGCTGAAAGTTCACGCCAGTGGCGTCTGTCATACCGATGCATTCACATTGTCGGGTGAAGATCCGGAAGGCGCGTTTCCGGCGATACTCGGGCACGAAGGTGGCTGTGAAGTGTTGGAGTGCGGGCCCGGGGTTAAAAGCCTGGCGGTCGGCGATCATGTCATCCCGTTGTACATCCCCGAGTGTGGCGAGCCCAGCTGCGCTTTCTGCAGTTCCCCGGAAACCAATCTGTGCCAGTCGATTGCCGGTACCGTGTGGACCGGTTTCATGCCCGATGGCAGCCGCCGGTTTTCGCAAGGTGGCAAGGATATCTATCACTACATGGGCTGTTCAACCTTTTCCGAGTACACCGTGGTCCCGGAGATAGCCCTGGCCAAAATCAACAAGGCTGCGCCGCTGGACAAGGCCTGTCTGCTGGGTTGTGGTGTGACCACCGGTATCGGCGCCGTGCTCAATACCGCGAGGGTTAAACCGGGATCGTCAGTGGCGGTGTTCGGGCTTGGCACCGTTGGTCTGTCAGCGGTGCAGGGCGCGGTAATGGCGCAGGCCGAGCGTATTATCGCCGTCGACGTCAATCCCGCTAAATGGGAAATGGCGAAGGCGCTGGGAGCGACCGATTTCGTCAACCCGAAGGAGGTCGACGGCTCGCTGCCCGAATACATTCAGGAAATGACCGGCGGTGGCGTCGATTATTCATTTGAATGTATCGGCAACGTCAACGTGATGCGTGATGCACTGGAATGCACGCACATGGGCTGGGGAACCTCAACCATCATCGGCGTCGCAGGTGCTGGCGAAGAAATCAAGACACGTCCCTTTAACCTGGTCGTGGGTCGGCGCTGGATTGGGACTGCCTTTGGCGGGGTCAAGGGGCGCAGTCAGCTGCCGGGCCTGGTCGATCAGTACATGGATGGCACCATCGAACTCGACAGCCTGGTCACCCATACCATGCCGCTGGAAGAGATCAACACGGCTTTCGACCTGATGCACGAAGGCAAGAGCATCAAGTCAGTTATATTGTTCTAGGCCCCGCAGATGAAAGAGATCGAAAGCGTCAAGGAAAGCGGCGGTTACCTGAATCGATATCAGCATCAGTCGAGTAGTTGCGACTGCGAGATGACCTTCTCGGTATACTTGCCACCGCAGGCGCGTAATAGCAGCGTGCCGGCACTTTACTGGCTATCGGGCCTGACCTGCACCGACGACAATGCGCGTACCAAGGGTGGCTTCCAGCGTTTCGCCGCCCAGCACGGCATCGCTATCGTGTTCCCGGACACCAGTCCGCGCGGAGATGTGGTCCCGGACGAGCCCGAGCGCTACGACCTCGGGCAAGGCGCAGGCTTTTATGTAAACGCCACGCAGCCGCCGTGGCAGGCGCATTACCAGATGTTCGATTACGTCACCTGCGAATTACCAGCCCTGATCGAGGCCAACCTGCCGTTGCTGGCTGGAGTGAAGTCGGTGAGTGGGCATTCGATGGGTGGGCACGGGGCATTGATCTGTGCGCTAAAATTGCCCGGGGCATTTCGCTCGGTATCGGCTTTCGCACCAATCGCCAACCCGGTGAACTGTGGCTGGGGCAAGGGTTGCTTCGGCGCCTATCTCGGCGACGATACGGCTGCCTGGGAAGCCTATGATGCCAGCTGCCTGGTCGCCAGCGGTGCCCGTAGCGCTGCGATTCTCATCGACCAGGGAGAGGCAGACGAGTTTCTGCACGAGGGGCAATTACTGCCGGACAATTTTAAATCAGCATGCGATGCGGCAGGGCAATCGGTCACGATTCGCATGCAGCCGGGATACGATCACAGCTATCACTTCATCGCCAGTTTCATCGAGGATCACTTCGAGTTCCACGCCCGCCACCTGAAATAA
>JAJDOF010000051.1 GCA_022340305.1 Gammaproteobacteria bacterium | reverse complement strand
TTTAATCGCCTCGTCCCTGAAAGTTGCCCCATCGATAGCGCCGACAACATCCGATGGATAGCGATCGGAAATTATCAGCTTGCCGTTTCTGCTTTGCTGGTAGACGGTGCGCAACAGTCTGTAGCGCTCGTGCGCGAGCATGATCTTGCGCACCAGGAATATCAGCGGATAATCGGAGAAATTTTCATTCTCGGATTCTTTTTCGATTTTTACCGAGGAATAACCCGGAAGCATGGATTTCAACAGGGGAATCAACACGTTGGGGAGAAAGGTAAGCCAGGTGGCAGGGGGCTTTCCCGCATGTATGGTGCGCACGGCCAGTTCCTGTCCCAGCCAGCTCTTTAGTGCAGCCGCCAGGGTGGATTTCCCGGTGGCCTGAGGTCCGACCAGGGCGATGATCTTGCCACCCGTCAAAAAGTGCATGTGTTTTTGCTTGCGGCCCAGCCGGTTAGCCGCCATTCTGCCTGCGGCGACGACGGTGAGAACCGATTGCGCCAGCGAATCGTAGCGCCGGTAATTCTTCAGCTTTCTCTTGAAACGCTGACCCAGCCTCAATCTATCGTACAGTGAACCGCCGTGAGCAAGCAGTTCGATTGCCTGTGTAAAATCGGCAGCCGTAATCTCAGGGAAATGGCGTTCGAGTTTCTGCAGCGAATCGTCGATATCAAGACCCGACATCAGCCATTGAAATTCCTCGGCTGTCGCGTGGGTTGACCGCGCCGACAGGTAGAGATCCAGCAGCGTCGTCTGTTTGATCATGTTGCGGAATACGAAAACAATCAATTCACTGGACCGGGTCGTTACCCTCATCCCGTTGACCTGTTCAGTTTCGGACAGCAGCAGCGTCTCCAGCGGCAGTGCCCAGCTCTTGAGCAAATGATCACCGGTGAGGATACGGGTATAGGCGTGAACATTGATCAGGGTACCGGTTTCGCCATCAATTCCGAGAAAGTGAAAAACACCCGGTTGCATCCGGTTCGAGACACTATCAGCCTGCTTGAAGCCATGCGCTAACAGAATTTGCACAAAGGGGGGGAAATCGGCTGACGCAACCAGAACATCGACGTCCTCGACGCCCGTCAGCGCGTACTCGAGGTGATAATTGCTCTTCCAGTGACAGTAAGAGATGTTGCGTTGTTCGAGTTGCTCGAGCACGTCACGCAATACCGTCAGCGGTGACCACGAATCGATGCCGGGATCGATTTTTTCCGCATCTGTAATGAAAACCTCGTTATTCATGGGTTTGGTCTGGTTATTTTGGTCTGGCATTTTGTCTGGTTGGCTTATAAAAAATCATGTTACAAAAAATGGCCCCGCGAGGAGCCGCTTCATTGCTGCCATAGAATGTATAGCGGCTGCTTTGATGACGTTCAAGATATCTGCCAGCCTTGTATCCACGGGCCCGGTTCTGGCTTGCATGGTGTGGCCGCAGGTAACGATTCAGGCTACTACATTTCCCGTCTCTTGACCCGATCAATTCGACGGTCCGAAAGTCCACCCGGAAAAGATGAAAACACGACCTGCATTCGGTTAAATAAAAATCGCGCATATTGTAGCGCATATGTCGTGCAAATGGACCTCGGACAAGCAGCGATTTTTGGTATAATCGATTTTTCGAGTACCCGTTGTTTCAGGAGCGCCCCCAGCATGGAAAGAGCAGTCGTTATCACCCGTTCCCCTCTGAACCTCGGGTTGTTATGGCTACTTACGGCGATAAGTTCTATTGTTTTCTTCGAGCCTACGCCTTATGACATTTTGGGGTTTACCTTGTTGCTGCTCTTCTTCGGCCTTGGTCTGCGACTCCCGACCGGGTTGGGCACCCCAGTCTCCCTGCTCGGTGTATATATAATCACGAACGCTTTCGCGAGCGCGCTTGCGCCGGATCCTGTAGCCAGTCTGCGCCCCCTGATAATTCACTTTTACCTGCTGGGCAACTGGATATTCTTCATTTGTCTTATCTACGAGAATCCTGCGCGCGTGCTGAAGGTACTTTACTCCGGATATCTGTTCGCGGCTATCATTGCTGTCACGCTGGGAATCCTGGGTTACTACAAACTCGTCCCCTACACCGAGCAACTGATTGAATACGGGCGGGTGCGTTCCTTGTTCAAGGATCCGAACGTCTACGGCCCGTTTCTGGTGCCGGTCGCACTATATCTGGTGGCCAGACTGGAATCGGCCACCCACGGCGAAAAGTTTGTGTTTATCGGTATTTTCGCTTTCCTGACGTTTGGAATTTTGCTGAGTTTTTCGCGCGGAAGCTGGCTGAATATGGCCATTGCCCTGGTTCTTTACGCGATACTGCGCCCGCTAATACAGCCTTCGGCCAGGGTGAGGCGACGGCTGATGCTGCAGACAGGTGTGGTGGCAGTGTTTTTAGCCCTGTTTCTCGGCTGGGTCATCAACACGGATCATATCCAGTCCATGGTGGAACGCAGGGCAAAACTGCAGTACTACGACGTTCAGGCAGAAGGTGGACGGTTCAGCAGGCAATTGGCCGTCATCAAAATGGCACTGGTTAGGCCGCTAGGCATCGGTGAAGGTCAAAGCAGGCTCAGACACAATTTCGGCAAGGAGCCACACAACATATTCCTGCAGGTACTGATCGAATCGGGCTGGATCGGGGCACTGGCATTTTATTCATTTCTCGTGCTTACACTGGTCAAGGCCTTTAAGTTCCTGTTTCAGCCGTCGACGATCCAGGCAGTATATCTTGCCAGCTTTGTCTGTGTTATCGGCTTGCTGGTACAAAGCCTGTTTATCGACAGTGCCCACTGGCGACACCTGTACCTGTTACTGGCCGCGCTCTGGGGGCCGATGCTCGCCTGGAAAACCGATGTGATGAACCATTGGTGGGCCAACGAAGCGGCTGCCAATATGCCAACCGATGATGAAGCCTGAGCTGGCCGGATTGCGGCAACAGATTTTGTGGAATCAGGTAGTATTCAGGCTGGAAAATGTAACTGTTCCGGGCAACCCCGGTTTATTTTGTCACTGTGCCGCCCGCACTGCCCCACTGTTTTGACTCTGCCATCTCATGCCCACGGCGTCAGGCGCCATCGTCTGCCTTTATGAGATTTTTCCGCCGTGGCCATCCAAGCCAGGCCAGGACCCCGGCCATTAGCCACCAGTCACCACCATCCAGTGGCCCGACAGGATTGACAGACATGCTGCATCCAGCATTGCTGATACCATTGGTCACTGCCTCGCTGTTCCCCGGGTCCGGCCCGGGCGCCGGGGCCGGGTCGGGGTCCGGCGTAGGTCCTGGTCCGGGTCCTATGCCGGATCCGGATCCGCGTGAGCCATCAGGGGGCAGGAATTCCGTTGCTCCCAGGTCGGGGCCGGCACCCTGCGGTCGAGCGATGCCGGCGATATCGAAGGCCGGGGCCCCCTGAAACATACCGACGTCAATTGCCGGGGAAGTGACGGCCAGGCGGAAATCATCCTGTAGTGGATCGACGAACTGAGGCGATTCCTGAATTTCGCACCGGGATTCTGAACACAGGTTGCTCTCGGTGAGGGTTTCGGCCTCCGTGCGGATATCATAATCGCGATTGTTCCAGGCGATATTGTTGCGAAATACGATCCCGGTTGCGGTATCGTGGTTTACCCGCAGCCCGCCGCCGTTTACCCGGCCACTATCCGTCGCCGTGTTGTTGATGAAGTGGACATTCTTGACCGTCCCGCCATCGGCGTGCCCTCCAGGATGATCGTAAACCCGGTAACCATCCCCGTCGACATGGGCCACGATATTGTTGAAGATGTAGACGCCATCAACATCGCCCTGTCCCTCGGTCGTGACGACAATTCCCGCTGACGGCAGATGCATCATGATGTTATTGTAGATTTTGATGTTGGTGATCTGTGGATCATGCGGGTCGCTGCCCCCGTCAATGTAGATTGCCTTGTCACTCAGGTGGTGGATGTAGTTCTCATAGATGCTGCTGTCGCGAACGCCTTCCTTGAAATCGATCCCTTCATCTCCGCCTTCCATTGCCGGATCTCCCAGTCGAATCTCGTTGTAGCGTACCGTGATGTTCACCGCGCCGTTGGCGATGGTAATGATTTCGTTCTTGCACCCATGTGTGCCGAGCTCGAGCAGGCTGTTTTCAATCACGACATCCCGAATGTTGTCATAGTCGCCCGGATCCTGACCCCACCTGACTCCCCAGACAGCAATTCCGGAGGAACAGGTGTCATACGTGTGCACACCGGAAATAATAATATCCCTGGCCGGTGGATCCGTGGGATCGGTAGGGCCCTCGAAGCGGAATCCATAACTTGGCGACTCGAGTATCTTCAGGTTGGATACCCGCAGGTGGCTATTACCAACGCTGAGAAATGCGGCACCCTTGATCACCGCCTGCCGCTCGTGCCCCGGGTAGGTGGTAAAAACAATTTCCTGCCCGGGCATCCCCGAGTTCGCGACGATCACGTCACCGTCCTCGTAGATCCCCGCTTTGATCAATACCGTATCCCCGGCACGTGCGGCCCGGGCGGCATGAACAATGGTTTTCCATGGCAGCGCTTCGCTGCCCGAATTAGTATCGCTGGCATTCGGGTGATTGCGATCGACATAGAAGGTGCCTGCCTGTACCTGCGAGGTGCCTGCACCAATAAGGAGCATTAATAACAATACGTATAGGTTTTTCATGGCGAGATTTCTCGTGGGCAGAGTAGTGGGCTGCAGGTATGACCGGAATGACGGTATGACGGTATTGGGATCGGCATTGGGGCATCCTTGAAGCCGGGGTTGTATTTCATCCATTGAATATCGACATTGAGTATAGGATAAGATATCGATTCATCAAGCTGGTCCGCTTGTTCTCCGGCCAGGGAAACGGCCGGAACTCCCGGTAGACTGTGTTTCCGAAGGCAGTGAAACGTTATCATTAAGTATTGTTCTGAGGTAAACTGCCACGTTCGGGTGGTTAGCTGGTCAAACTGTCCCTGAAGCTCGGTTCAGGTGTTGAAGCTGGCGGGATAATCAAAACCCCTTAGAGCATCGTCTGCAGACCGGTCCCGGGTATCACCCGGATTGGCCGTTGTTAAAATGCAACAGTAGAGAGAAGGTCACCATATATACGTCATTTCGGTTCTTGTGATTAGCGACAGTTATGCAACTGCGCCCTCTTGACGATAAATACGTGGCCCTGAATAAATAAACGATGTTTCGCGAACTTCTCAAGCTAGCCAGGGGCTCAACTTTTATTTTCGCCTGCCGGGTGACCGGCGCGGTGCTTGCCTTCCTGACCCAGATATTGCTTGCCCGCTGGATGGGCCCGGCGGAACTCGGGATCTACGTGCTTGCTTTTTCCTGGTGTTCATTACTCTCTATCATTACCGGACTGGGCTACCCTGCAGCAGGCCTGCGTATCATAGGGCAGGGTCTCGCGCAAAACGATCCCCAGCACATTCGAGGTTTCATCCGGCAGTGCTGGCTGGTGGTGACTGTATCCGGCCTGGTAGTCGTCGTACTGGGGATTGCCCTGATCCTGGTCATGCGAGAAATAATACCGGCTGGTTACGCCATGACCTTTACCATAGCGTTGCTTTGTGTCCCGGTTTTTACCCTGCTGCGCATGAACCTGCGTATCGCACATGCCCTGTCATGGTTCAAGCTCGCCTTTCTTCCCAATATGGCGCTCAGACCGCTGCTTTTTATCATGCTGGTCTTTGCAGTTTGGAGCGCCGGTACCCATTTGACCTCCAGCCTGGCAATGGCGCTTCATCTTGCAGCCATATGCCTGATTGCCATTGGCCAGTTTGCTATTCTCAAGCCAATGCTAAATCGGGAACTGCAGGAAGCGAAACCCAGTTATGACACCCATTCGTGGTCGCGTATCGCGGCGCCTCTCCTGCTGATCACTTTATTTACGCAATTTTTCCCCGAGATCAGTGTCGTGCTGGCCGGTAGCATGCTGTCAGCCGATGAAATTGCTGTATTCAATGCCTGTTTCCGTACCGCCCTCCTGATCGCGTTCGGCCTGAACGCGGTTAATGCGATCATGACACCACGCCTGTCACGCATGTATGCCGCCGGTGATCGTGAGGAATTGCAGAGACTTATCTCGGTCTCGGTACATTTGAAATTCTGGCCCGCGCTGTTAGCGGTAATCGTGCTAGTGGTGTTTGGTGAGCAAGTTCTGGCATTGTTTGGCGAGCATTTTATATCGGGCTACCACACTCTTGTGCTGCTCTCGCTGGCGCAGCTTGTGCTTGCAGCGTCAGGTCCGGTCGATGTCCTGTTGAGTATTACCGGATATCAGAATCGGTGCTTGCGGGTCTTTTCGGCGGCACTGGTGGCAACGGTAATTCTCAACCTGTTGCTGGTGCCGCAGTTCGGCATCGTGGGTGCGGCCGCAACGGTACTTCTGGTGGTACTGTTCTGGGCAATCTGGCTGCACATTCTGGTAGTGCGGCATCTCGAAGTCTATCCGTCTCTGTTCGCATTCTCGCATACGTTTCGCAAAAACTCGCGCTGACCTGGGGGCCGTTATGGATTCGACTGACGTGGAGCTCCCCCATCGGGTGTCGCAATCTCGCCCCTGTTTCGGTTCCTGTACCTTTGCCGGGTTGGACTGCGAGTGGGTACAGAATATACTGGCCCTGGCATTTTCTAGCACCTGGTCACCACCCCCGTTCGGCGGTAGTGTAGCCAGACCTGGATCTCGACTGGTTTTTTTAATGGACGTGCGATGCGCAATTCTAACAACTCCCCGGTGGACCCTTGAAAGGGCATGAAACGCACGCATTTCATGGGCGAACTGATCGTCACGATGAGGTGGCGAATGCAGCGAAATAATGGCGTTAAATTATTTCCGAGTAAGTGCTTTTCATAAGGCTCAATGAGCAGGAATTAAATCTGTGATCGAACAAAATCATTCCTTGATTGTCGGCAGGGCGAAGCAAATAGGTCCTGTTACCCCGCCTGCGGAAGTCATGGAACCAACGGATTTGCTCGGCAGCATCTTGCGCGGGAAAAAGGTGATATTCGCAATCGTGGTCATACTAATGACGTTGACCAGTATATTGGTATTCCAGATTACGCCGCGTTACACCTCAAATGCGCTGATCATGATCAGCAGGCCGCACAGTAATATTGTAGGTTTTGATTCCATAGTTGCCGGCTTGACGCTGGACACTGATACGATCGCAAGCGAAATCGAGATCCTCAAATCGCGGGGTCTTGCCGCCAAGGTGATCGAGTCGCTGGACCTGTCCAGCGACCCCGAATTTAACGCACAGTTAAAGCCTAAAGGTGCGGTGGCCAGTTTCCTGCAGGAGCAGGGAATTATTCCTGAATCCTGGAAGAATTTTCTCCGGCCGCAAACCGACAGGGCGGACGAGATAGCCGACACCGCCGCCATACGCACGCGGGTGATCGATAAGTTTATCGAGGGGCTAGAGGTTTATCGCAAGGGTAGTTCACGCATGATCGAAGTGAACTATACCTCGAAAAATCCTGAAACAGCCGCGCGGGCCGCCAATATGCTGGTGGATATTTACATCGGTGAACAGCTCGTGACAAAAGTTGAGTCCACGCGGGATGCTTCGAAATTGCTTACCGAACGGGTCGAACCGTTACGAAAGAAGGTTCTCAGGTCTGAAAAAGCAATTGAACAATACCGGCAAAAATCCGGATTGGTGGAAAACAAGGGCACGACCCTGAATTCTCAGCAGATGTCGGAACTGAATAATCAGCTGATCCTGGCACAGGCCGATTACCTGCAGGCACGATCGCGCCTGGAACACATTAATCGGCTTGCCAATCAGCAGGACGGGATTGAATCCGCACCGGAGGTGCTGGACTCTGCGCTGATTCAAAAGCTGCGAGAGCAGGAAGCCGGGCTGCAAGGAAAGCTCAGTGAACTGTCAGCCGAATTCGGTAATTCCCACCCGACAATGATCCAGCTTCGGGCCGAGTTAGGCGATCTCCAGCGGAAAATCAGGGTAGAGGTCAATAAGGTCATCAGCAGTATCAGGTACGAGGCAGAGGTTGCCGAAGTCCGCAAAAGTTCGCTGGAAAACAGCCTTGGTAAGCTCAAGGAGGAGGAGGCGAAGCTGAACTCGGCAAGGGTTGAATTGCAGGCGTTACAACGGGAGGCAGAGGCGGACCGCAATGTTTTAGAGGCTTTACTGGCCCGCCTGAAGGAAACTTCCTCGCAGGAGAATGCCGACATCTACCAGCCCGATGCGCGGGTAATTTCCGTCGCCGAAGTTCCGCTCGAAGCGGCCTATCCTAAAACCGTTCCGATTCTTGGGTTGATGTTTTTTGCCTCCTTGTTCTCGGCTACATTATTTCTATTTTTTCGCAATTCAAGGGATCGCGGTTTTCTCACTGGTGAACAGATAGAATTACAGACCGGGATGCCGTTTCTGGGTAATCTGAAAAAGATTCGAGCCGGATTGCTGGGTGGCAAGCCGGCAGCCGGTGTTCTGACAGGCCCGGATTCGGAGTTCGCGGAAGCTGTCAGAAATCTCTATACCAACATGGTGCTGACTGCTTCCAGCGGGCACCCGCAAAAGATACTGGTTACCTCAGCCGAAGCAGGGGAGGGGGCAACCACGACTGCCGCCTGTCTTGCCAAAACTCGTGCCGTCGCCGGGAATAAAACAATCGTTGTCGATCTGAATCTGAGAAGCCCTGGCATGCATACTGTATTTGGTATTCCCAGATCGCCGGGAATGACTGAATACCTGTCAGGAAATGTTTCGTTCGACGAAATCGTGCACCAGGACCCGCTTGCGGAGATCGATATCATACCAGCTGGCGCGAACTGGAAGAATCCCACGGACATCCTCATGGGAAAAAATCTGGGCGAGCTGATGCGCGAACTGGGTAACGAATACGATATCGTGGTATTCGATTCAGCGCCGATATTGGCCGTTCCGGACACTCGCCTGTTACTCGATATGGTCGACGCAACCGTGATGGTTGTTCGCTGGGCGCATACAAAGCGTAGCATCGTGCGCAAGGCGCTGACGCAGATCATTATTTCAAGGGAAAGATTTCTGGGTATCGTATTGAACAGGGTGGACATGAAGAAGCATTTCTGACCCAGGGATGTATCCGCTGCCAGGTTAAATGATGGACTCGACTGGAGCGGATCATGACCCCGCAGTCAACCATGCCCCCGCGTTTTTTCCCGTCAATATCATTCCGGGGACAGGCTCTATCAAAGTCGGTCCATCAGGCGGTTTTGCTAATAATTCCTCCCGGCTGCAAGAAATTAGTCGAAGGATTCAGTGATGCATTTGACTGGATCGGGTTTGTTGCACCGGTCGGTTATTCGAGCATTGCATTGGCGCACCAATTTAGTGTCTTCGTCACCCACCGCGGGCACCTCCGATATCAGTTCGGTCACGCCGCGATTGTCGAAGACTCCATTTCCTGAGAGGATGGGGCAATGAAAATTCAGAATTCTGATCGGCAAGAAGCACGACGAATCATGCCGGAATATGTTCCTGGTTCGCTGCAAAGCGAGCCATGTCGAGTTAGTGATTCACCCGGGAGCCTTTTTCCTGGCCAGGGCTTTGGCAATGCTTGCTGCCGTGGAGTCGCCGTGTCGCGTGTTGTTGTCGCGGCGGCTTTGCTGTGGCTTGCGCCACCGGTGCTCGCACAGGAATCCGGCGCGGTATTCGAATCCTGCCTCGCAGCGCTGGGTGAGCGTGCACGGCATCAGGGTATCAGTGCCTCCGTGGTTGCGTCCGTGCTGGACGAAACGATCCGCCTTGAGCGCGTGATCAATCTCGATCGCAGTCAACCGGAGTTCACCAGGACGTTTGCCGATTACTATATCCCTCGAGTCACCGAGCAGCGCGTGGCGCAGGGCCGCGCGCTGTATGCCGAGCATCGCGACTTGCTGCTTCGCCTGCAACGCGAGTACGGTGTCCCAGGCCAGTATCTGCTGGCCTTCTGGGGGCTCGAAACCAATTATGGAGCCTACTTCGGCAAGATTCGTACAACCGACGCGCTCGCGACCCTGGCCTGTGATCAGCGCCGTCCTGCTTTTTTCAGCGACGAATTCGTCGCTGCACTCAGGATTATTGCAGCAGGGGATATTGAACACGAGTACATGCGCGGTTCCTGGGCTGGAGCAATCGGCAACATGCAGTTCCTGCCGTCGGTGTTCCTGCAATATGCCGTCGACGGCGACGGCGACGGGCGACGCGACCTGTGGACCAGCATTCCCGATTCTCTGGCCTCGGCCGCTAATTTTCTGCGTGGTATCGGTTGGCGTGCGGAGCTGCGTTGGGGCCGCGAAGTCAGGCTGCCACAAGGATTCGATTTTAGCCTGAGCGGTAGGGAGGGGACGCGCTCGCTGGCGCAATGGGTGCGCCTGGGCATTACCGATGCCTTCGGCGGCGACCTGCCGGCGCTCGACATCCCTGCCGCCATACTGGTCCCCTCCGGCCACCTTGGCCCTGCTTTTCTTACCTACGAAAATTTCGACGTCATCATGCGCTGGAACCGTTCCGAGTACTACGCCATAGCGGTCGGTCGGCTGGCCGACCGAATTGCAGGAGGCGGTGTGCTGACACGTCAGCTCGATACCGGCGGCGAACCGATCACAGTCGACAAAGTGCAGCGTCTGCAGGCGGACCTCGCGTTACTGGGCTACGATGCCGGCAAGGTAGACGGCATATTCGGCCCCGCTACCCGGCGGGCGTTAAGCCGCTTTCAGGCCGCCAACGACATGATTGCCGACGGACATCTCGATCGCAAGGCGATGCGGGCGGTGCGCAACTCCGCAGCAACCCTCTCATTGGCCGAGTAACCAGCAGCCGAGTACTGGTTGGAAGCTGATGAATTATCAGTTTTCCTGCTGCAAGAGTGATGGGATGAACACCTCTCGTTGGTTATTGATGGTTGAAACTCAATAATGGCGCATTGTGACGCCGCTTCATACGAGTGGTGTTCATCCCATCACTCTGTCGAAGTTATCTCATCAGCCGGATTTGTTATTATTCCCTCCCTTTTGCAGATGATTCCAACGGGACTATGTCGTTCGTTGCTGGTTTAAACAGGTATACTGCGGCCTGTTCTATGTCCGCGGGATATACAGACCAATGATTGCCATCGTGGTACCGATTTTTGCGTTGCTGCTAAGCGTTTCGCTTTTACTGATGGGCAATGGTCTGCAAACGACCCTGTTACCGGTGCGCGCCAGCATCGAAGCATTCTCGGCCCTCGATATCGGTATCCTCGGCTCTTCCTATTTTCTGGGTTTTGCCGCGGGCTGTGTTTACGGCCCCTATATTGTTCGTCGCGTCGGACATATTCGAACGTTCACCGCGATGGCGACCATCGCATCCTGTTCGGTGCTGATTCATGCGTTTGCCCTGAGTCCGATGATCTGGTGGGTATTGCGTTTTGCCACCGGAATTTGCTTCGCGGTGTTATACATGGTGATCGAAAGCTGGCTCAATGAAAAAGCCACTAATGAAAACCGGGGCACGGTATTTTCAATTTATACCATTATCAATCTGACCGTTGTGACCCTCGGCCAGATGATGCTGATGCTCGATGAACCGTCAAATTTCCTGTTATTTTCGGTGGCATCGATTCTGGTGTCGCTGGCGGCGGTGCCAGTGGCCCTGTCAAAATCAGCGGAACCCGCGCCGATAGAATCTGTAAAAATCAACTTTCGCCGCCTCTACGAGACCAGCCCCGCAGGTGTTGTTGGCTGCCTCGCGGTGGGGCTCGCCAATGGTTCTTTCTGGGCGCTGGCGCCGGTATTTGCCAGGGGCGATGGTGGCGACGTGTCGACGGTGGCTATTTTCATGAGTGTGTCGGTAATTGCCGGCGCAATCGGGCAATGGCCGCTGGGCCGCATGTCGGACCGCATGGATCGACGCCGTGTCATCCTGCTGATTTGCGTGGGAGCGATGTGCGCCGGTATTTTGCTGGCGATGCTGAATGCATCGACCGTTGAATACCTGTTACCGGTTGCCTTTGCCTACGGGCTGTTCGCTTTTCCGCTGTACGCGGTTTGCGTAGCGCATACCAACGATTTTGCCGATCCCAGTCGCTATGTCGAAGTGGCTTGCGGGTTACTGCTGGTCTTTGCGCTTGGCGCCGTCGTCGGCCCCATCCTGGCGTCTGTATCGATGCGTTTATTTGGTGGCGCTGGATTGTTCATCTTTACCGCGCTGGTGCACTGTTCGATGATTGGTTTCGTGGTTTACCGGCTTCGGCTGCGGGAGGTAACACCGATGGACGAGCATATTTCTTTTGCCGATGCCATGCGCGTCGGTTTGACGGTTTCCACCATCGATACCATTAGCGACGACGAGAGCGAATCCGTGGCTGCACCGTCAGCTGCAGAACAGGACAGGGTTGACGATTGACCACAGTTGGTGGCAATACTGTCAGATTATCCTGCTGCCTGCGCGGGCACTCAATTGCCACAGATTTGATCTTTCTTCGTTGCCAGCCGGCTTCAATGTTCGTTCGTGAATAGCCGTAATTTCCGGGCCGACCCTGTTGTTATCGAGGGTATCAGGCAATTCGGCTGGCGCCTTTGCCCTGGCTAGTCTCGATCCCTGGCCGACTTTCTGCGTATCGGTAAACCGTTGATACTGCGACCCACTTCATCAAACGAGAATTCGTGATCGTCTAACCATTCGCGTTGCAGCGGCTCTTCGACGCTAGCTGCCGATTTTTTTCGCGCCGCGTGGATCAACAGGTCGATCGGTTTCAATACCAGGGTGCTGATAGTCATCACTCTCTCCATTGCATTGTTCACTGTGCCAGTGGGCTGGCGGCTGGCTGGAGTATCGCTCGAGTGAAGCGCCATGGTTAGCGCGGCGCCCGGGCCGCTACCTCGGCCAGAGCAGATGGAACCCACACTAGAAAGATCTGCCACGCGTAACAAACGAATAATAGTTTTCTGTTGATTAAGAAGTGGTTATCTGGAGACCCCGGTGATAGCGAGCGAGCAGGGCGCGACTGCACGAAACAGCATGAGCGGGCCACGGGGGATGGTTTACTCAAGCGCGAACGCTACACGCGGGCCTGGAAACTGTGAGACGCTCGCGAAATCTCCCTCTAAATGGCTATAACTCGTAGTCGGGTAATGCCTTGAGCGCGGTTCTCAACGATTCGCCCCAACTGGTGGATATCGACTGGTAATAGGGATCATCCCATTCGAAGCGGCGCTCGGCGCCCACGGCGAAGCTATCCTTTGTATAAATCTGCAGATCGAGCGGCAGGCCGACAGAAAGGTTGGCCTTGATAGTGGAGTCGAAAGACACCAGCAGCAGTTTCACCGCTTCCTCAAAGCTCATCTCCGGATCGATTGCACGCACCAGGATCGGGCGGCCGTACTTGGTTTCGCCCGCTTGAAAAAAGCGCGTATCCTCGGTGGCCTCGATAAAGTTCCCCTCGGGATAGATCAGAAACAGGCGCGGGTCGCTGGGGGCGACCTGGCCACCAAGGATGACGGTCGCGCCAAACTGTGAATCCGCACTCTGGCCGCTGGGCGAAGTCGATTCGATCACTTCGCGCAGGGTTTCGCCGACTATGCTGGCGACCTGGAACATGGTCGGCGCCTCCAGCAACGAGGGCTTGCGCTCGGCGGGTGCCTTGCTGCGCTCGTCCAGCAGGCTGACCAGTGTTTGTGTGGTCGCCAGGTTGCCGGCAGTCAGCATGGTAATGACCCGTTCCCCCGGCTTCGACCAGGTGAACATCTTGCGGTAGGTGGAAACATTATCGACACCCGAGTTGGTGCGGGTGTCGGACATGAAAACGAGACCTTTATTTAGCAGCAGACTAACGCAATAAGTCATCGTAGGGCGAATCCGGTCGAAAGAAGCCCCTAGTTTACTGTTCTACCTGGATGGATACCATCATCGATTCGGCGCTGTTGCCGTAACGCATCCCGGATATGGGGGCGGCATCCCGGTAGTCGAGTCCTGTGGCGATGCGTACGTAGCGTTCGTCCGGCGATATGCCGTTGGAGACATCGAACCCAACCCAGCCGATATCAACCACATGGGCCTCGGCCCAGGCGTGACTCGCATCCTGCTGTACCTGGTCGGTCATCATCAGGTAACCGCTCACGTAGCGCGCCGGGAATCCCATCAGCCGGGCCGCGGCGACAAACAGCTGCGCATGGTCCTGGCAGACGCCGTGACCCGCCACCAGGGCCTCCTCGGCGGTGGTTTGCGAGTGAGTTTTGTCGCTCAGGTAGGCGACGGTCGCGAGAATCTGGCTGGATAGCTCATGCAGGCGCGCGATGTCATTTTCGAAATCCATACCCACCTTATCGACCAGCTTGTTGATTTCAGGGCCGGGGCTGGTGAGTGCAGTCGAACGTTCGAACAGCCACAGCGGTGAGTAACCCTGGTGATGGCCGATCACGCCGGCATTGTTGCCGGTTTCGACCTCGCCCTCACAGATGATCTGGATTTGCCGCGCGCCGGGCTCGATACTGACCAGGTCGACATGGTTGCAGTGCTGGTCTTCGAATTCAAGCTCCACTCGACCGCCCTTGATCTCCAGTTCCCAGCTGCATATCGATTGGCCGGCGCTGGTCTTCGGGCGCAGACGCAATTGCTGCAACCCGTATTGCACCGGGCTGTCGTAATCGTAGCTGGTCTGGTGACGAATCTTGAGACGCATGGTTTACTCGCTGAAGCGGAAGTCGCGCTCGATCTGGAGCGCTAGCTTGTTGTTTTCAAGCAGAAATTCCTCGAGATATTGGTGCAGGCCAATGTCGAGGATGGCGTTGATGGTGATGTTTCTGAATCGCGCCAGCATCGCGTCGGCCAGCTCGTTGCACGGGTAGCGTGTGTCATAGTTGCGTGCCAGGTAGCCGAGGTTGTCGTGAATCTTGTTGTGACAGAAGGCCAGAGAACGCGGCATCTGGCCGTCGAGGACCAGGAAGTCCGCGATCCCGGTCGGAGTAACTTCCCCTCCATGCATCCAGCGGTAGGCGCGTAACCCGGAAACCGAGCGCAGGATCGAATCCCACTGCACGTTGTCGAGCGATGAGCCGACGTAGGAGATCGACGGCAGCAGCACGTAGTACTTGACGTCGAGTATGCGCGCGGTATTGTCGGCGCGTTCGATAAAGGTGCCGAGCCGGGCGAAGTTATAGATGTCGTTGCGCAACATGGTGCCATGCAAGGCGCCGCGCACCAGCGCGCTCTGCTGGCGAATCGTGCCGAGCACATCGCTCAGGTTCTTGGTCAGTACCGGGTGCTGCAGGACGCTGGTCAGCGTCATCCAGCACTCGTTGGTCGCCTCCCAGACCTCGCGCGTGAGCGCGGTGCGTACCAGGCGGGCATTATCGCGCGCGGCCTCGACCACCGACAGCACGCTCGATGGGTTGGCACGGTCACGCAACAGGAAATCGATCACCGCGTTGGCCTCAAACACTTTGTGGCGTTGCTCGTAGGCCTCGCAAACACCGGCGGTGGTGACGACCGAAGCCCACTCGTTCTTGGCCGCGCTGGAGCGGGTAATCGCAATGCGAAAGCCTGCATCGAGCAGGCGCGTGGTGTTTTCGCTGCGTTCCAGGTAGCGAAACATCCAGTAGAGTCCACCGGCGGTTTTGCCCAGCATTACTCCTCCAGCACCCAGGTGTCCTTGGTGCCACCACCCTGGCTGGAGTTGACCACCAGCGAGCCCTGCTTGAGCGCAACCCGTGTCAGCCCGCCGGGCGTCACGTTGATACTGTTCGGCGACACCTGTACATAGGGCCGCAGGTCGACGTGTCGCGGTGCGAGTCCCGCATCGGTGAGTATCGGCACCGTCGATAGCGATAGCGTTGGCTGGGCGATGTAGTTGCCGGGATTGGCCTTCAGCTTTTTCCTGAATTGCTCGATTTCGCGTTTGCTCGCGGCCGGTCCGACGAGCAGACCATAACCACCGGAGCCATGCACTTCCTTGACCACCAGCTCGGTCAGGTGCTCGAGCACATAGGCCAGGGCATCCGGCTCGACGCAACGCCAGGTTTCCACGTTTTTCAAAATCGGGCTTTCGCCGGTATAGAACTCGACGATCTCGGGCATGTAAGAGTAGATCGCCTTGTCATCGGCGATTCCGGTGCCCGGTGCATTGGCGAGCGTTATTCCCCCTGCGCGGTAGACATCCATCACTCCAGGTACGCCCAGCATGGAGCCGGCATTGAAGTTGAGTGGGTCAAGGTAGTCGTCGTCGACGCGCCGATAAAGCACATCGATGGGTGTGTAACCCCGGGTAGTGCGCATCGCCACGCGTCCGTCGACCACGCGCAGGTCGTGCCCCTCAACCAGTTCGGCACCCATCTGGTCGGCGAGAAAGGAATGCTCGTAATAGGCTGAATTGTGGATGCCCGGCGTCAGCACGGCCACTACCGGCTTTCCCTGGCAGGCTGGTGGCGCGCAGGCCGCCAGCGAACGCCGCAGGTTCTTGGGATAGTCGCTGATCACCTGCACCGGAATCTGGCTAAACAGGTCCGGAAACATATGCAGCATGGTTTCGCGATTTTCCAGCATGTAGGAGACACCGGACGGCGTGCGCGCATTATCCTCCAGCACGAAAAATTCATTTTCGTCGGTACGCACGATATCGACGCCAACGATGTGTGTGTAGACGCCTCCGGGCGGGGATACACCGATCATTTTCGGCAGGAAAGCGTCGTTGTTGGCGATCAACTCGTGCGGAATACGCCCGGCACGCAGGATTTCCTGGCGGTGATAGATGTCATTCAAAAAGGCATTCAGGGCGCGCACGCGTTGCTTGATACCGCGTTCCAGTCGCGCCCATTCGCGCGCGGACAGAATGCGGGGTACCAGGTCGAAGGGGATCAGGCGCTCGGTAGCCTCGTCATCGCCGTATACATTGAAGGTGATTCCGGTGCGGCGAAACAGGCGCTCTGCTTCGACAGATTTTTTCTGCAGCTGTGCGCTGTCTTCGGCCTCGAACCAGTTGTGGTACTGCCGATATGGCTCACGCGCGGTTTCCCCCGTGCCAAACATCTCATCGAAAAATTTCGCGTCTGCATCCATTGCATAACCCTAAACTAATTCGTCTTGAGTGCAAGTTCGGATGGTCACCAATGCCGCGAAAATCCACACAATACCGGGGCCGAAAACGGGCTGGCAAGGGTCATGGGAACTCATTAAACAGTGCTACGCACAAAAAAGGTGCACGAAATCGCGGTTTGCAGATAACGAGGCCTGTGGTTTCAAGCACTGGCAGAATCGCCGGGCCCTCTTTCAAGGGTACACAATTTAGTCAGTATTGAGATTACCCCTTCAAATGCTGTAGACGGAGAGGGTGCGTCAAAGTGAAGCGTGTGTCCCATCGTTGCATCGTTGCCACACGGGGGAATACTTCTCGGCACCCATTACTTTTTTCAACCGAAAACGCGATATGGCTGACGCTGGTAAGGGGAGCACCGGCAAGCGCCAATGCCGAGCTGGTTCGGGTCATCGAGCGGCGTCGCGCTGTACCTCTACTGCGCTGCCAGCGGTGCTGTTAGCTGGAAATCCATCAGCGTACCCGGCGGGATCACCACCTGGTTACCGCCGCTCAGGATCGCCGCTCCCAAACCGACCCTGGCACCGGTTTTTGCCCCACTCGATCCATCGGCCAGGCCGCCGATCGCTGCGCCGCGGACGACCTTACCCGCGGATGATGCGCCCGTCGGGACGGTCACCGCGTTGATGCTGTTCGTGCGGACAGGCACGATCTGGCCATTCAGGTTGATGCTATCGATGGTAATCAACAGTTTGGCTTTGCCAGCCACCCGGCCGGATTTTTCTGCCTCCGTCACCACGCCGTAGACCTTGCTGCCCGCCGGGGCCACCGTCACGCCGTCGGCGACCAGCGCACCTTCGAGCGCACCCGAAAATTTATGACCGGCCGTGTGGACGCCGCTGTTAAGCGCATCGCCCAGGCGAATCCTGACCGTGGCTCCGGCAGCGACAGTCGCGGAACCTGGCCCGACACTGGTATTCGGTTTGTCCGTGCTGCCGGTAGATCCGCCATTAACTTCGCTGGCGGAGGAGCCCATACCGATATTGGCCACGTCGCTGGCCTTGAAGCTCATGCCGATGCCATCGACCTCGAAGGTCACGGTATCGCCCTCGCGGCCGATGAAGGTGCCTTCCATAAACTTGCCGTTTTTCAGCTCGATCGTGTCAGCCTGTACCGCGGACACAGCCATGATCACTGCGAAGCTTAGTAAACCGAATACTCTCATTACTCTCACCGCTAAAATATGTTCAGGAATCAATCGCAAATAAGCTCGTCAAAACGACGATAAGCACCGATCGTTTTGCCCCAGGTTTGCCCGTAACTCGGCTAACCGGGCCCGGGTTTACATTTTGTGGACAAACCAGCCTTTAACGGGAATATGAATGTCGGGGACGAGTGGGTAACCAGTCCCCGACACTCAATAACTCGTGAAAGTGACGGAGTGTCCAGACCCGCGAGGAATTAGCCCCCGATACTGCTGCCCGGGTCTTCCTGCTGGAAGGTTTTCATCTCAGGGGTCAGATCCCTGGCTCCGGTACCGGGCAACAACTCAAAGCCGAGATCGAAGCTCACCAGCATGGATTTGAGCTGTTCATAGACGTCACGATCTCCCTTGAGCCTGGCCTTGCCCGAGGCGATCTGATCGTCGAATGAAATGGCACCCATCATGGTCTGCACCAGATCTTCGCGGTTGATGGTAACGGTTAGGTCAGCATCTTTTGCCTGGACGCCCTCGATATTGGTCAGCGTGCTGTTACTCAGCTCGACGACAAACTTTTCCTTGTTGTCCGGGGTCATCAGGTTGATCTTGAATGCCTTACCGTCTGCCTTGTCGCTATCCAGGCGCACGCCAAGGAAGTCGAGCCAGAGCTCGGTGGTCATCGCGCGCACCATGTCGGGACCCGAAGACTTGGGTGATGCACCTGACGGGATTCCGGAACGAAGTTCGTAGGCCGCTGCCAGGAAACTGTTGCGCACACTGGGGCTCTCCTGCTGGTAACCGATTTGCTCGAATACATCAGCCAGCAAATCCTTACCTTGCTGATTGCCGGGTTCGGCATAGATCAGTTTGTTCAGGATTTCCTGGGCGTGACGGTATTTACCCTCGTCGTAGAGTTGCTGGCCACGGGCGATGATCTTGTTCGCGCCGCCCATCATGTCAACGTACAGCGGGGCTGAATCCTCGGGCGACAGTGGAATCAGGTTGGTCGGGTTGCCATCCCAGTAGCCCAGGTAGCGGTTGACGATCGCGCGGCTGTTATGTTCGACCGAACCGTGGTAGCTGCGCGCCGACCATTGCTGTTGCAGGCTGTCGGGCACCTGGTAGACGTTATGGATCTGGTTGATGGTCACACCCTGGTTGGCCAGGTGCAGCACGCCGTTGTTCAGGTTGGCATAGGTATCGCGCTGCGAACGCATGACTTCCTGGATACGATCATTGCCCCAACGCGGCCAGGAGTGTGATGCGAACATCACCTCGGCTTCTGTTCCGAACAGGTACAGGGCCTTGTTGATCTGCTTGGACCATTCTAGCGCGTCGCGCACCAGGGCACCGCGCAGTGTGTAAATATTGTGAATAGTGCCGGTAATATTTTCCGCCGCCCAGAAGGCCTTCATCTCTGGAAAGTAGGTATTCATCTCTGCTGGCGCCTCGGTGCCAGGCGTATTCTGGAACACCATCTTCACGCCATCGACGGTCATTTCCTCGATGTCTTTGGCGACAATGACATTAGGCGGAATCAGGCCCAGGTTGCCCGCAGCGGTGTTCTTGCCGATCGACTGGTCGACATGACCAAACGGGCTTCTCGGCAGCAACACGCCGTACTGGAAAAACATTCTCCGATTCATCGCGTTACCGGCATAAACATTCTCCGCCACAGCGTGATCCATGAACCCGACAGGCGCGATGATTTTCACCTTGCCACTGTTGACGTCGTCCTCGTCGGCGACGCCACGCACACCACCGAAATGATCGGCGTGTGAGTGCGAATAGACGACCGCCACGACCGGACGTTCTCCAAGCTGTTCATTGATAAATTTAAGCGCGGCCGCCGCGGTTTCCTTGGCAGTCAACGGATCGAACACGATCCAGCCGGTATCGCCCTTGATGAAGGTGATGTTGGCGAGATCGTAGCCACGAACCTGGTAAATCTCGTCCGCCAGTACTTCAAACAGGCCATAACCCATATTCAGGATTGCCTGACGCTGCAGTGAGGGATGGATGCTGGCAAAATCCTCGCCCTGCAACAGCCACTCGTAGCTACCGATGTCCCAGGCAACGTTGCCGGCCTCGGCCATGATCTGCTTGTATTCAGGCGCGGCGATGAAGCCCTGCTTCGCTTCGGCGAAGTCACGCTCATCTTCGAACGGTAGCATCTCGCGCTGCTTGATCTGCGCGTCGATGGTAAATTCTGACGGGAACTTGCCCTTGGGATGATAATGTTTGCTGGGATCAGAGGTGACAATCTCTCCACCACCGGCAGCGAAAGCCGCGCTGCTGACGATCATGCTAATGACTGCAATCGGCAGTGAAAGACTCAGAAACTGTTTACTTGTCATAATATTCTCGTCCAATTTAAAGATATTTTCGGCTGCTAAATTTTAACATCTCCCGCTTTATACGGATAGCGGGGCATGGTGGTTTACTTTTGCCCTGAAAAAAAATCAGCTTTCGTTTAACTGGGTGCTATGTCAGTGGACTCGTCATCTACTCATTTGCGAACCAACATGGCGCGCCGCGACCCGGGCTGGCGGTTCAGGTTGTGCTCATTTCAGTAACGCTCTGATCTCGAGTAACGGGTCAGTCCGTGCCTCGAGACCGCTAACCGAGCCCAGCAATTCGATCGAATCGCCAGCCAGCCGGAACGCGTCGGCCGACAGGTAGCCGCCGCTGCCGGCGGAGCGTATGACGACAACCAGGCCCGGGGGCTCACCCGGGATTCGCTTGGCGAGCACTATTTTTTCGATGCTGCCGTTCGATGACGTGGCGGGCCATGCCTGCCGCGGCGGGCGGAAAGGCTTTCAGGTTATCGGCGTCGGCGATAACGGCTGTGGACGGGAAGCCCAGCACGATGGTTAGCAATGCCACCGCCAATCCTGGCCTCAATCGACTGGTTTCAGTCAAGTTGCGGTAGGCGGGACAGGGAGGACTCATCTTCGCGATCAGTAATCCAGGACTTCGATCAATGGATTTCCTATGGCGGCGGAGGGCGATTTGATGCCGAGGTAATTGGCCAGCGTCGGGGCGATGTCGTAAGGCGTAATCTCGCGAGTTACCCTCTGCGGTTCCAGGCCCGCACCCGCAAAAATGACCGGCACATGTGTGTCATAGCGCCACGGCGAGCCATGGCTCGAGGCGACTACCAAACCGTCGAAGTCATTGATGAAAACATTCGGTTCCAACACCAGGTAAATATCACCGGAGCGCTTGGGGTGGAAATTACGCAGGATCGAGCGCATCAAGCGCGTATCGGGCAGCGCGTCGTTGCGCAGCGCGCTGCTGGAAACCGCGGCCGCGACGCCCTCGAACTTCATCAGTTCCTCGACGAGCGCCTGTTCGATTTCAGCCTGATCCAGTCCCTTGCTGCGTATCAGCGCCGGGTTGAGATAAATGTAAGGCTGGAAGTAAGCCTCGATCAAATCCTCGTCAATACCAGACTTCTTTTTCAGTGCCGCGATCGCGGGCGCTTTATCGAGCGCTTTTTGGATCGAAATAATGCGCGTCGTGAATGCCGCGCTCATGCAGGCGCCCCGGCAATTCCGGCTGGCCGTGGTCCGCCGACAGCACGATCAGCGTGGCCTCGCGGATCGCGGACAGACCCAGCCGCGGCGGATTGCGGGCATAGTTCTTGAACATCAGCGAGTCCTGCAGATCGAGGCCCCGGTTGATCATTGTCCAGGTATTGCTGCAAAGGATAGTGGCCGAAGGTGTAGGCGACGGTAAACACACCGGGTTCGCCGTCACGGCCTGCCGTCGCAACCTTGAAGGCATCCCCTTCGCGGTAAAGGCGCGTATCGATGTCGTGGAACCGGACGGTCACATTGTCGAAATTACCGAGCACGCTGGTTTCGCTGGCCGGCTCCATTGCCTTGCGATGATCCGATTGCTGTCAGCCGGAATAAACGGCTTCATGGCATTGCTTGCACTGCCCGGAGCCCACAAACTCGACGGATTGCTGCGCAGCCCCGGTCGCGGTGCCGCCGAGGACAGTCGTCGCCAGCAGCAGTAACAGGCCGGGCATGCTGTTATCGGACCGTGATGATATCGGGTGTTGAACGTTGATGGAACTTCCTCGCCAGGCGGCCCAGAGAATAGCAGATTTTCATTGATTACAAAAAATCTATCGCTGCGCTGTTGGAGACTATTCAACCCGTGTCTTGAACTATAAACTTGCGTTCTGCATGATCAGACCTCTGGTCAAAGGATGCAAAAAAACATTCCAGGACAAAGATTAAATGAAGACAGAAAAACTCTACTATCCCAGTGATCTGGCGCGAGCCGGGCGCTCGGGTGTTTACGCGCTCGTCTCCCTGGCACTCATCGCTACCCTGACCCTGGGGTGCAACAGTAAGATCGTCGACCCCGTGCAATTGCGGGCCGACGAAACCGCGCTGGTCCGAAACACGGTCACCGACCCGGCAAGGGCCGAGCGCCTGATCGAATTGTTCGACGAACGTGACCGTCTGCAGACCGAGAGTGCAAAGCTAGTGCAACAGTACCGGCAATCGATGCAGGCCCTGAATGCTGAATACGACGCTGCGGACGAGCAAATACTCGCCCTGATGGGCAACTATGACCGCGCCCGCGAGCAGTACCAGCTCAAATTCCTTGATCAGCTCGCAGCAATGAAACAGGCCACAACGGCCGGCGAGTGGGAAGTGATTGCCCGTTTTCAGCTCGAGAATTTTCAGCCGCGCAAGCTGGTTTACCAGGATTGGCGGGAGGCGCTCTAGGATGTTAATCGCAATCATGATTATGTTTCTCGGCGGCGGTGCATTCTCCAGTTCTATCGTAACTACTGCTGATATCGACAGGCTCAGCAAGCAAATCCAGGTTGTGGTGACCGACCCCGAGCGCGCCGGGAAGTCAAAACAGATCCTCGCCGAACTGAAGGCCGAGGTTAACAATTTCGACGCGGTATTTGTCGATACCGGTAAGATTATGCGGGAGCTTTACCAGGACCATGCGTCCGATTCAGCGCAAATGCGGGCAGCCTTCGATACCCTCAACGGGGAATGGTACGACGCGCAGCAACGCGGCATAGCGTTGCGTTCACGGCTCAGGGAAACCCTGGCCGCAGCAGAGTGGCGATCGCTTTTCAGCGCCGAGTGAATACACAATCCTCTAATCTTCTGGCGGCTGGATCCTCTGGGAGATTCTCTGGGACGCACACTTTACCAATCCTCTGGGATACACACTTTACCGACAGGCTGGTTAGGTACCCATTCGTCGGTCGACGGTGTCGAGCAGGTTTTGCAGTTCTGCTTGATCCGCGAGCGGGAGGTGGCAAAATCAAGGGCCGCCTGTCGGTATCGTATCGTTTGCGCTATCATCAGTAACGATCAATAGCCTGGAAATTTGTGAGATTCGCAGCGACCGCGCATCGCACCAACATGGCCTGTCCAGCTGGTCGCCGACATTGGCGGTCCCCCTCTGGGCACAGGCACGAGCGTATCGCCATGGCGATTGCCTTGAATAGCAATCTGGCCGACGCCTGGCAGCGAAGTGCTGCGAAATATCACCAGACAATTTATGCAAGATAAAACCAAAGGGAAATATCTGCTCGTGATCAGTGTTCACGGGCTCATTCGTGGGCACGACCTCGAACTCGGTCGCGATGCCGATACCGGCGGACAGACCAAGTACGTCGTCGACATGGCAAGCGCGCTGGCCATGCAGGATGAGGTCGAGCGCGTCGACCTGGTAACGCGCCGCGTCGTCGATGATGCGGTTAGCGAAGATTATGCCCGGCCGGTCGAGCGACTTTCCGACAAGGCGCGCATTATCCGCATCGACGCCGGTCCGCAGGAATATATTGCCAAGGAACAGTTGTGGGATCATCTCGACAGTTTCATGGATAACCTGATGCAGTGGCTGAACGAGCAGGAGCGCATGCCGGACCTGGTGCACAGCCATTACGCCGATGCCGGCTACGTCGGTGTGCGGCTCGCCAACATGCTGGGCATTCCACTGGTGCATACCGGACATTCGCTGGGTCGCGACAAACGCAAGCGGTTGCTGGCGCGCGGCCTGTCGCGGGAGAAGATCGAGGAGACCTACAACATCGCTCGGCGTATCGACGCCGAGGAAGAGGTGCTCGCCAATGCCGCGTTGGTCATCACCAGCACCCATAACGAAATCGACGAACAGTACGGGCTATATAATTATTACGACCCCGAGCGCATGACGGTGATTCCGCCCGGCACCAACCTCGAGCAGTTTCATCCACCGCTGCCAGGTGAATCGATCGACTTCGCCAAGCAGGTGGATCGTTTTCTGATCAAGCCCGACAAGCCACTGATCCTGGCCCTGTCGCGGCCGGACGAGCGCAAGAATATTCTGACCCTGATCGAGGCCTACGGTGAGTCCAAGTCACTGCAGCTGGACGCCAACCTGCTGATCGTGGCCGGCAACCGCGACGATATTCGCGACCTCGATGCCGGTGCGCAGTCGGTCCTGACCAATATCCTGTTGCTGGTCGACGCCTACGACCTTTACGGCAGGGTCGCCTTCCCGAAATCCCATCGCGCCGAGGAGGTGCCGGATATTTATCGCCTCGTCGCGGCGCGCCACGGTGTGTTTGTCAACCCGGCCCTGACCGAACCTTTCGGATTGACCCTGCTGGAAGCTGCCGCCAGCGGTCTGCCGCTGGTGGCCACCGAAAACGGCGGCCCGGTCGATATCATCGGCAATTGCCAAAACGGTGAACTGGTAGACCCGTTGGATCGGGCAGCCATCACCGAGGCCTTGCTGAAACTGCTGCGCGACCAGGAGGCGTGGACCAGGGCTTCGCGTAACGGCCTGCAGGGCGTGCGTAAGCATTACTCCTGGCAGACGCATGCACGCAGCTACCTGGACAAGATCGCGGAGCTTCCCAAACAGACCGCGAGAGCGCCACACGAACCGCTGGAGCCGACCCGCTTGCGGCATCGCGACCGCGCCCTGTTTACCGACCTGGATCAGAACCTGCTGGGCAACCCCAGCGCGCTGCAGCGTTTCGTCGAGGTCATGCGCGCAAATCGCCAACGTGTCATTTTCGGCATCGCGACCGGACGACGTATCGATACCGAGCTTGCGCTAATGAAGAAGCACAGTATTCCGCGGCCGGACGTGTTGATCAGCAGTCTCGGCACGCGCATCCACTACGGCCAGGCGCTGGAAGCAGACCTCAACTGGGTAGCGCACATCGACCACAACTGGAATTCGCAACAGATTCGAGGGGTGCTGGCCGACCTGCCCGGGATGAAGCTGCAACCCAAGGTCGAACAGA
The DNA here is from genome assembly GCA_022340305.1 of Gammaproteobacteria bacterium. Taxonomy (GTDB): domain Bacteria; phylum Pseudomonadota; class Gammaproteobacteria. The sequence goes on along the minus strand of JAJDOF010000051.1, from coordinate 37,839 downwards.
CAGCGTTCAAGATATCTTATTATTACGACGCGCAAAAAGCGCCCACGGTGGAAGAGATCGTCAGCCTGATTCGCAAGAAAGAGCTGACCGCCAACGTCATCTTTTCCTTTGGCCAGTACCTCGACATCCTGCCGTCGCGCGCATCGAAGGGACAGGCGTTGCGCTATGTCTCGCAATTGCTCGATTTTCCGCTGGAACGTACCCTCGTCGCCGGCGGTTCCGGCGCTGACGAGGACATGATGCGCGGTAATACGCTCGCCGTGGTGGTGGGCAACCGACACCACGAGGAACTTTCCGGGCTGGTCGAACAGGAGCGCATTTATTTTGCCGATAAGGCGTATGCGCAGGGCATCCTCGAAGCCATCGATCATTACCGCTTTTTCGATGCCTGCGAGGCGCCGAAAACCTGATGCCGCAGCGACTGTTCATCTGTACCGACCTGGATCGGACATTAATACCCAATGGATCTCAAGCGGAGTCGGTCGGCGCACGCAGTCATTTCGCCAGCCTCGTCGGCCACCCACAGGTGACCCTGGCCTACGTCAGTGGACGTCACCGCGAACTCGTCGAGGCAGCGATTGCCGACTATAACCTGCCGCTGCCGGATTACGTTCTGGGAGACGTGGGTACCACTATCTATCGTGTCGGGCCGCGACACGACTGGGAGCTCCAGCAGGGCTGGGAACGTGAGATAGCCCGCGACTGGAAAGATCTCACCTCCGTGGATCTCGAATCCGCACTGCATGATATAGCGGCCTTGCGTTTGCAGGAACGCTCCAGGCAGAACACCCACAAACTGAGTTATTACCTGCCGGCGCAGTTCGATCGTGAGGGCCTGAGTGGGCAAATCGGGCGACGCCTCGACTCGCTGGGTGTCAGCGCGCGGCTGGTATGGAGCATCGACGATACAGACCAGACCGACCTGCTGGATGTGTTGCCGGCGCGGGCTTCGAAATACCACGCCATCGACGCGCTGATGCAGGAACTGGGGTTTAGCTGCGCCGATACCGTGTTCTGCGGTGACAGTGGCAACGATATCGAAGTTTTGGCCAGCCCCGTTCCCGCGGTTCTGGTCGCCAACAGCCAACCGGAGGTGCAACGGCTCGCGCTGCGGCTCGCCGCGGAATCAGGTCACGCCGACAGGCTCTATATCGCAGGGGGGGGCTTCATGGGTCTGAACGGCAATTACAGCGGCGGCATGCTGGAAGGCATCGCTTATTACTATCCGCAAAGCGTCGACTGGATGGCATTCACGGGCGAGGAATCGGCAATATGAGTGCAACTCGTCCCTGTATTTTCGGCGAGGTGCTGTTCGACCACTTTCCCGATGGCAAGCGCGTGCTGGGCGGTGCGCCGTTCAATGTCGCCTGGCACTTGCAGGCCTTTGGCGAAGCTCCCCGCTTTATCAGTCGCGTCGGTGACGACGCCGAGGGGGATGAAATACGCACCGCCATGCGCGACTGGGGCATGGACCTGGGCGGTTTGCAAACTGACCCTGAACGACCGACCGGCAGGGTCGCGGTCAGCTTCGAGAATGGCGAGCCCGCTTATGAAATTGTCGAGGATTGCGCCTACGACGCCATAGATGCTGCTGCCGTCGCGGCGTCTATGACCGACGCGTCATGCCAATTGCTATATCATGGCAGTCTGGCCCTGCGCGACGAGATTTCACACGCGGCGCTGCTGCAGCTTGCGGTCGCCAGGCCGCGCACCCTGTTCGTTGACGTCAACCTGCGAACCCCGTGGTGGCGGCGCGCAAGGATACTGGAAATGCTGCGCCGGGCCAATTGGGTCAAACTCAATGACGATGAACTGAAGCTGCTGGGAACAAATGCCCAGGGCGGGATGCTCGAGCCAGCCGAATTTTTACGCGAGTTCGACCTTCAGGGCCTGGTCGTGACGCGCGGCGCCGCCGGCGCCGAGCTGCACACCGCGCGCGGGGAATTCCTGCGAGTCAGTCCCGGCAGCAGCGTCGAAAAGGTGGACACGGTCGGTGCGGGTGACGCCTTTAGCTCGGTCATGATCCTTGGCCTGGAGCGCGCATGGCCGCTTGCGCTAACGCTGCAACGGGCGCAGGATTTCGCCTCTAAAATCGTTGGCCAACGGGGTGCGACGGTATCCGATGCGAATTTTTATCGGCCAATTATCGACAACTGGAAACTGGCGCATCGATCGCCATGAGGAAGTAACCGCAACATGTACGAACAGGTATCACACTCGCTGCTAAATCAAATTCTGGATGAGCTCAAGCCCGATATCCGCAAGCGTGATCTGCGGCATTTTTACACTCGCCTCGGCGCAAATTTCTACGCCATCTATTCACTGTTCCATCATTTGTATGGAGCGCGGGAAGACTTTGACGCGCAGATGTTGCGCCTGGTGGAGGTCATGGCCAGCCAGTACCTGAAGCGTGATTCGAAACTCAAGACCCTGGACGTCAAGAGAGAACAGGATCATGACTGGTTCCTCGACAAGGAATGGGTCGGCATGGCGCTTTATTCCGATGGCTTCGCCGGAGACCTGAACGGCCTCCGGCAAAAACTCGGCTACCTGCAGGAGCTCGGCGTGAACCTGGTGCACGTAATGCCGATCCTCAAGTGTCCGCAGGGCGCCAGTGATGGCGGTTACGCGGTCAGTGATTTTCGTAACGTGGACGAGCGGGTCGGCACGCTGGACGATATCGCCTCACTTGCCCAGCACATGCGACGCCGTCAAATGTTGCTGACGCTGGACGTCGTCGTCAACCATACTTCAGACGAACACGAGTGGGCGCAGCGAGCGCGCCAGGGCGAGCAGAAATACCAGGATTACTATTACGTTTTCGATGACCGCGTCGTGCCCGATATGTTCGAGGAAACCCTGCCCGAGGTCTTCCCGGAAACCTCGCCCGGAAATTTCACCTTCGACGAAACCATGAACAAATGGGTGATGACCGTGTTCAACAGTTACCAGTGGGATCTCAATTACACGAATCCCGCGGTGTTTATCGAGATGATCGATATTATCCTGTTCTGGGCCAACCAGGGCGCCGATATCCTGCGCCTCGACGCGGTGGCTTTCCTGTGGAAGAAAGTCGGAACCACGAGCCAGAATGAACGTGAGGCACATCTGATCCTGCAACTCATGAAAGACTGCTGCCAGGTAACGGCACCGGGGGTGCTGTTTATCGCCGAGGCGATCGTGGCGCCACTGGAAGTCACCAAGTACTTCGGCGAAGACGCTGTCATCGCCAAGGAATGTGAGATCGCCTACAACGCCACCTTCATGGCATTGTTATGGGATGCCGTCGCTACCCGCAATACGAAGCTGCTGAACGAGGGTATCCACAGCCTGCCCGTCAAACTGGAGCGCGCCACCTGGCTCAATTACGTGCGTTGCCACGACGATATCGGTCTCGGCTTCGATAACCTCGATATCATCAAGGCCGGGTACCAGCCCGACAAGCACCGTCGTTTCCTGGTCGACTATTTTACCGGGGTATTCGATGCCTCTCCGGCTCGCGGCAAGCCGTTTGCGAGCAACGAAAAGACCGGTGACGCGCGTATTTCCGGCTCACTGGCGTCGCTGGTGGGGCTCGAGACCGCGCTGGAGGCCGGTGACGAGGTGGCGATTCAGCAAAGCATCGACATTATTCTGCTGTTGCACGCGATGATCATGTCGTTCGGCGGCATCCCGTTGCTCTATTACGGCGACGAAATAGGTACGCTGAACGACCGCGATTTTCTCACAGATGAGTCAAAGGCGCATGACAACCGCTGGATGCACAGGCCGCGGATCGACTGGGACGATGCGGAGTTGCGCAAGCAGCACGGCAGCGTGCAGCAGCGTATTTTCGAAGGCCTGAGGAAAATGATTGCCGTGCGCAAGAGCACGCCAGCCTTTGCCGATTACAACGACCGCGAATTACTGGATACGAAAAATCCCCACCTGTTCGCGTTTATGCGCACCAATCCGTTTCTGCAGCGGGATCATGTGCTGGTGATCGCAAACTTCGATAGCACACCGCAATCGCTGAACCTGGGTGAATTGCCGCTTCGTGGCAGTTTCGAATTTGGCGGGTTACAGGATTTGTACAGTGGCGGTTCGCCCAACCTGTTCAACGGTCAACTGGTAGTGCCGCCCCACCAGTTCTACTGGTTGACTGACCAGGGACAGAGATAGTTCGCCCCGCGTAGCTCACCGGGACGCGGCAATACTGCAGGCCTGGCGTTGCAGGAATACACGACCAGGGGCGCGCTGGTTTTCTCGGCAGGCATTATTGGCCTCTTGCCACCATCGTCAAAAATTGAACGGCTAAAGACCTGAGCCCGAAATTCGCGGTTGTGGATTTATGGCCCAGGCTTGTTTGCGGGAATGTCCATGACACGGGCTGCTGCTGCCTGCTTAAGTGGCGCCTGACAGCTAGTCTCGACGCATTTCTGATGCTCGGCAGACGTCCTGTAAAAACGCGGCTGCTCCTGCAGGTACCGATTCAACTTGATTTTCGCGACGGTAACAAGGTCAGCACTGTTGAGTTCGGTGTCGTCCAGCGATGAGATCTTCGTGGTACTGGTACCCGTAGTCGTTAACACAAATTTTGCTTCTGGGGTGATGAGCGCATCCCCGGCCCAGTCGCTCGCGACGATATAGCCGCGTCCGTAGTCTGCCGAGAAAAGATCCTCGCCGAAACTGTAGAGTGAGGGATTCGTGTCGAAACCCAATGCCTTCAGCAAGGTCGCCGGCATGTCGAGATGGCTGGTCATGTCAGTGCGTATCGACGCTGAGGTGAACGGTATGTGAATGATCATGGGGACGCGGATCTGTTCCTGGACAAAGGTCGAATTGTGTCCCCATCTACCCTTCTCCATGAATTCCTCACCATGATCCCCGGTTACGACGACGATGGTGTTGTCATACAGGCCCTCCGCTTTCAAGGCATCAAAAACCAGCCCCAGGCGTGTATCCAGGTAGTGGGCGGAATTGATGTAGCGGTTTTTGATGCGGTGTATCTCCTCGGCAATATCCACCGAAAGATAATCAAAATCCTCGAGATAGTCAGGCTCGATTACGGCGCTCTCCGGGAAGTAATAATTCGCGTGGGCCGATTCAAAAAACATGAACGCGAAGAAGGGATGGTCGCTGTTTTTTGCCGAGTGGATATAGTCGATCAGGTCGTCGGTATTTTTGCGGTCGGCCTGCCAGCCGGGACGGACACTGTATTCCTGCAATTGCTCCGCCGTGAAACCGGCGAATATCGTGCTGTTAAATTCGGGGTAAGAGAAGCCCGAACTGGTATAAGCCATCATGTCATATCGATTGGCCTTCAGGGTGTCCAGCAGCAGGGGTGAGGTGCGTTGATGCAGGATATCGAACCAGTACGAACCGTAGAGCCCATAGAATTGAGTGAACATTCCCATGCGCGTGCCATTGCCACCGCTGTAGTGTGACTTTAACCATGAATTTTCCTGCGCAAACGCAAACGTGTTCGGCATGATACGTTGATCCACCATGTCGTGACGCAGGGACTCGGAGGTTAGCCAGACGATGTTGTACGGGGTTTTTATGACGCCATCATTTTCGAGATTTGCGATAGGGTAGTCGACATTTCCACCCGATCCTTCGGCAAGGCTGGCGAATCCCTGCTCCGGTCGCTCGAAACCGAGTTGCTTGAAAACCCCTCTCGCGGTGACAGGGATGTGCCATACAACCCGGGAAGCGATCGTCAGTATCTCAGTCTTCGAGGCGTATGCCGCCCATGCGTAAGTGGACATGTCCATCAGCAGGAAACCGACCGCCAGGGAAACCAGATATCGCTTTGCGGGCAGCCGCGAAATTATCCAGTCGATGTTAAGCCAGCGTATCGACAGGATATAAATCAGTATTAACAAGGCAATCCCGAGCACCGCGGAAAGGTAAAAAGAACGCGACAGGCCGAGTGCATCGATACCTCCCGGCGTGGTCAGTAAATTCATCACGAAGCCGTTGATGAAAAAGTTGTACATGGCGTGGAGCTTGTAATTTGACAGCAACAGCAATAACAGTGAAATCGATACCACGTGGGTTGCCAGAAAAAGCGATCGGCCCGGCCAACGCCTGTACACCGCAATAAGCAGGATTAACGGCAACACCCAGATACACGCCTCGAGCAATGTGACCAGGACGAAATAGGCCGCGCCCCCGTAGGTGCTCACAGACGCGATGGCATAAGTCCCGATGATGGCGACGGTTGCCAGCCAGGTGAGCAATACGGATCGTTTAAGGTAGCGATCGCCACGAGTTGCGGAGGATTTAAAATTACCTGGCATGATTGCTGGAGTATTGGCTGACATGCTTCAGTTTAGCAGTAAAGTCTTGAGGTATCCCTAAATTCGCGGTGACCCCAACCAGGTCGCTGATAACATGTTAGACACGGTCCGAGCCGCACTGTCCATCGGCTTTCTCACCGACTTGGGTGTCGGTAATTAAGGAGCAAACAGATGCGTTGGTACGCAAATTCAGGGTTTCTCCATACTTGCCCTGCCGGGCACTACTTGACGGTCAGGCAGCTGCAGGTGGAGAGTTGCACCAGCTTGCTCGAGGTGCTGCCGAGCAGCATGCTCTTCCATTTACCCAGGCCGCGGCTGCCGCAGACGATCAGGTCGGCCTTGCGGTTTTTCGCGAACGTGATAATTTCCTCGGCCGGGTCACCCTGCGCCACTTTCGAATCGACCTTTGCCGCGCCCGCGTGCCTGGCGCCCGACTCCGCCTGTCCGACGATGAAATCTGCGTACTGAAACATCGCGTCCAGCGAATCGGCGTTGGCCTGGGCCAATGCACTCATCATCGAGGTCGGTGCGTTTTCATAATTGACCTGCAGCTTTGGCATCGGGTCGATGACATGTTCGGTTTCTCCCATCTCACGTATTGCCTCGGGGACATGCAGGTGGGATTTATCGATGACGTAGATGATGTTGAGCGTAGCCTTGTCCCGCGCAGCCAACTCGGAGCCGATCTCCAGTGCGCGATTGGCGTGCGGCGAACCGTCGAAGGCGACCACAATCGAGTTAAACATAGCGCTATCTCCTTATTTAATTCGGCCCATTCCAACACAACCGCAAGCGCTGCTTATTGACCCGGGTCAAATTCATCCTGTTTGGAATGACCGGCTAGATGTGCGTTTATTGGAAAAAGCGAAAACGGGGTCGACCATTCCCGTATTTGCCGGGGGCCGAGACTGGTTTGATGGAAATCGTTATGCGCGTAATCGACAGTGGGGAAATTATTAAAGCTGCTGAAATTTGACTTCGAACCAGCATTCGGGTCCGCGACGAAAAGAGGGTAGAGGGTTAAAACAATCACTCAGACCTCAATGGCACTGGGTTAAGCTCTAAACTGCTGTCATCCCGGTCTTGAGCCGGTATCTTGTGCGGGTGCCACCGTCATGAGATCCCGGCTCGGAGGCCGGGATGACTGGTTAACTTTCTTAAGTAAGTGCCATTACACTCAGACCCTATATTTTAATTCCACCACTGCCTGACTCAACGGCCTGGAGAACTGGAAGGATAAGCGCTATACCTGGTATTGCGGTTAAACAACCCGCTTGCCGTATTTTTCGATGGTATCCTGGCGCAGTGTCAGGCCGAGGCCAGGCGCGTCGTTGAGCCGCAGCATGCCGTTTTCAATCAGCGGGGGATTTTCGAACAGCTCGGCCTGCAGCGGGTCGCGTTCCGGGTCGGTGAAGGATTCGACGATCAGGCCTGCCGGGCTGCCCGCGACCAGGTGTGCATGAATGAAACAGTCGTGATGCGGCGCTACCTCGACGTGATTGAGTTCGGCCAGTGCCGCCAGCTTGCGTCCCATGGTAAAGCCGCCCATGCGCGTGCAGTCGAACTGCAGAATTTGAATCGCCTGTTCCTCCAGCAACGCGCGGCAACCCTGCGCGCTGGATTCGCTCTCACCGGCGGACAGCGGAATATCGGTTTTGCGCGCCAGCAATTTCAACAGGCGGCGATCGTCGTACCAGTGTACCGGCTCTTCCAGCCAGCGTGGGTTCACCTCCGGCAGGCGTTTGATTGCGGCCAGCGCGGTGTTCAGATCCCACCCACAATTGACGTCGATCATCAGCTCGGCATCGTCACCGATTTCTTCGCGCACTACCTGCAGGCGCTGCATGTCCTGCTCGATGTCCAGCGCGCCGATCTTGGCTTTGAATGCGCGGTGCCCCTGGGCTGCCAGCATCCTCATTTCGTCGCGCAATTCGTCCAGGTCCTTACCGTCGCGGTAATAGGCGCAAGTCACGTAGCAGGGCACCTCGTTACGATGGCCGCCGAACAGGCGGTACAGCGGCAATCCGGCATGCTTGCCGAGAATGTCCCACATGGCGATGTCGACCGCCGCCGAGGCGAGCACCAGCTGCGCTTTGCTCCAGCCCTTGCGCGCCATGATTTCCTGCCAGCTTAGCGCAAACAATTTCTGGTAAAGCCGTTCCGGGGCCAACGCATCGCTGCCGAGGATCAGTTCCTTCAGACCATCGCCAAACATCGCCGCGGTTTGTTGCAGCGAGGTGTTGCTACTGCCGAGCCCGAAGCCGGAAATGCCGGCATCGGTGTGCAGCACCACCAGCAATTCGTTTGCTGACGGCACTGGAAAGTGGCTCACCCAGTGCGGGCGCATTTCCCCGGGCCCGCCGAGCAGGTGGATTTCAAGATCGGTGATTTTCATGATTCATTCTCGGTTTTTCAGGGAGACAGGTTCCACGGCTGCGCTCTGTCAGCTTATTGGCGGTATGCCAATGGCGCAGCCGGGAAGAGTATACCTGTTTATCCGATTTTCGACGGCGCGTAAAGATCTGCCACTCTGGGTGGGCACTCAATCGTCGAGCGCGCCCCGGAGTAGCCGATCGAGCATGCATTCGAGGTCGTTCGCGAGCCGCTAAGGTTGCGTCGCGGCGTAATCTCCGAGGCTATATGCCTGATCCAGATCCCGCACCCTGCCGGTGGCGGCGCGCTCATTTGCGTCGGTCCGCTGCTACACCTGATGCATGAAAGCATAAACCCCGATGAGGTCAAATTTGCGAGCGCGGCCGCAGTGGTCATCGGGGTACGGAATTCGCTTTATCCGTTCTGCCAGGTGATATACTCGTTCCCCGGAAATCCACCGACTCGCCGGTAAATGGCGATCTGGATACAGGCTACAGCATTGCAGGAATCGAAAATGGCGCTCGAAAAAATCGGACAATTACTGCAAGGTGCAAACGAGCGGGTAGTGGAGACGCTGGCACAACCCGAGACCTATACCCAGCTCGGCATCGTGATCGTTGTCTACGTGCTTGCATTCCTGTTGGCGCGCCGTGTGCGCCACTTCCTGCCGATGATCGATCGCCGCGACGATAGCGAATCGCTGCATCCGCTGCGCCGTTTCACCGGCAAGCTGGGCAGCCTGCTGTTCCCGGTTTTCGCAATCCTGCTATTGCGCATATCGGTGGAAATCAGCGAAAGCCTGCTGGATCACGGCTGGGTCAACCAGACCGCGCTCAGTATTTCTATCCTGCTGCTGTTCAATTCCATCGTGCACGATTTTATTGCCAACCAGGCCGTCGCGCGGGTTTTCCGCTGGGTCGGCATGCCGTTGTTGTTCCTGCACCTGGTGGGCCTGCTGGATAATCTGGTCGATATACTCGAGTCGGTCTCGATCGATATCGGTGACCTCGAATTCACCCTTTACGGCATCGCGCGCGTCGCCCTGTTCGGTTCGCTGCTATTCTGGCTGGGCCGGGTCTCCACTCGCACCGGGCGTGAACTCATCCATCGCCAGGAAAAGCTCGAGCTGCGCACGCGCGAAGTCGCCGCGAAGGCGCTCGAAATGGCGATTTTCTTCATAATTTTCGTACTTTTAATGCAGATCATGGGCATCAACCTGACCGCGCTGGCGGTGTTTGGCGGTGCGCTTGGCGTCGGCATCGGTATCGGTTTGCAGGCGATTGCGTCGAATTTCATTTCCGGCATCATTATCCTGCTCGACCGTTCGGTCTCGATCGGCGATTACATCGAACTCGAGGACGGCCGCACCGGCGTGGTGCGTCATCTCAGCCTGCGGGCGACCACCATGGAAACCTTCGATGGCAAGGATGTGGTGGTGCCGAATGAAAAATTTATTGTCGAGACTTTCACCAACTGGACTCACAAGGACCAGAAGCAACGCTACCGTGTCGATTTCTCGGTGGCCTATCACTCTGATATTCGCAAGCTGGTGGACATCATCAAGCAGGTTGTTGCCAGCCATCCGCAGGTGTTCAGTGGCGAAGAGGTGCCCCTTGAAGAGCGTCCCGATTGCGAGATCGATAGTTTCGGCGACTCCGGCATCAACATGTTCGTCGAGTTCTGGATGGAAGGTATCGACGACGGCAGGAACCGCGTCGGTGGCGACCTGTTGCTGATGATCCTGGAAGCCCTGCAGGAACACGGCTTCGAAATTCCCTTCCCGCAACAGGAAGTGCGCGTGCTCAACGAAAAATTCTCTGTCAGCCAGCGCAAGTAGCGAGAACTTTAATCCGCGTATCGTCGCAGTCAATGGACGCCGGATTGAGGAATTCGTGAGTTAAAGGGTGATCGGCGATTTTTCGGCTTGCATTTATTCTGCGAATGGCAAGGGCGTAAAAAATTGAAATCGGGGAGCTGATCCCTGTGTTTGAATAGCCGTTGACAAAAATAGAATGAACGTTCATTCTTTATTTCTTGATAACAACCATACCTACTCGTGGCTCCATGAGAAATATGGAAGATCTATGAAGTACCTGCGACCCGGCAGGCTCGTCGCCGCGCTGCTGCTTTTGCTGCTCATCTCCTGCAATGACACGCCGTCGATGCCGGCACAGCAGGAGCGACCGCCAACCCCCGTGTCGGTTGTCGTATTGAAAACGGAGCCGGTAGTACTCGAACGGGAGCTCGCCGGACGCACGCGTGCAAGCCTCAGTGCCGAAGTCCGCCCGCAGGTCAGCGGTATTGTCCGCGAACGCCTGTTCACCGAGGGCAGCATGGTCAAAGCAGGCGATCCTCTCTATCAGCTCGACGATGCCACCTACCGGGCTGCTTACAACAGTGCTCGTGCGGCGATTACCAGGGCCGAGTCGGCCCTCGAGCTGGCATCTCTGAATGTGGCGCGGGCGAAGGGGTTGAGCAAATCCAAGGTAATTAGTGAGCAGTCGTACCAGAGCCTGCTGGCGATCCGCAATCAGGCCGCTGCCGACCTCGAAGTTGCCAGGGCGCAATTCGCAAGTGCGGCTGTCGAACTCGATTTCGCGCGCATCAAATCGCCCATCGCGGGGCGCACGGGGTTGTCAACTGTCACCAGGGGCGCGCTCGTCACCGAAGACCAGGCGGCGATGCTGACCATAGTGCAGCAGCTGGATCCAATCTTTGTCGACGTGACCCAATCGGCGTCGGAATTGCTGGCCCTGCGCCGGGCGTTGTCGAACAGCGCGATTCGCGAGGCGGAAAGTATTCCGATCCGGATCCTTCTCGATGACGGCACGCAGTACCCGCACGCGGGCAAACTGGCATTCTCCGACTCGGCGGTAGACCCGATGACTGGCAGTATTGCGATGCGTGTCGTTGTGCCGAATCCCGAATTGTTGCTGATGCCCGGCATGTATCTACGCGCGGTCGTCAGCAACGCCGTTATCCAGGACGGCCTGTTGGTGCCGCAACGGGCCATCACGCGAAACGCGCGTGGCGAGGCCATTGCCATGGTCGTCGGCGCAGACAACTCCGTGGAGGCGCGAACCGTCGACATCAGCAGCAGCATAGGTAATCGCTGGGTGGTGCGCTCGGGCCTCACCGCCGGTGACCGGGTCATAGTCGAGGGGCTGCAGAAAATCGCTCCCGGCGCGGTGGTCGATCCCGCCATCGTCGACCTCGCCGAGCTGTAACGAGAGCCGCCGTGGCGCAGTTCTTCATTGGTCGGCCGATTTTCGCGTGGGTTATCGCCATCATCATCATGATCAGCGGCGCGCTCGCCATCACGCAATTGCCCATTTCGATGTATCCGAATGTCGCGCCGCCTACCATCGTAGTCTCCGCCACCTACCCCGGGGCGTCGGCGAAAGTCGTCGAGGATTCGGTAACGCAGGTCATCGAACAGAGCATGAAAGCACTCGACGGATTGCTCTACCTGTCATCGACCAGCGCTTCGAGCGGGCAGGCCAGAATTTCACTGACCTTCGATAACGGCATCGACCCGGACATCGCCCAGGTCCAGGTGCAGAACAAGCTGCAGCTTGCCATGCCGCTGATGCCGCAGGAGGTACAGCGCCAGGGGGTCAGCGTACAAAAAGCGCGCAGTAGTTTCCTGATGGTCGTCGGTTTCGTCTCCGACGATGCGACCACCACGCGCGAAGATATTGCCGACTATATTTCTGCGAACATTGTCGATCCCCTGAGCCGCGTCCCGGGTGTCGGAGCCATCCAGGTATTCGGTTCGCAATACGCGATGCGTATCTGGCTCGATCCCAACAAGCTCGATACTTACCGCCTGGCGCCAACCGACATCGCTGCCGCCATTCGGGCGCAGAACCAGCAGGTGGCGGTGGGACAACTCGGCGGCGTGCCGGCAGTTTCCGGGCAGCAGATCAATGCAACCATTACTGCGCAAGGTCGCCTGCAGACGCCGGACGAGTTTCGCAACATCATCCTGCGCAGCGATCCGGACGGTTCGGTGCTGAAGCTTGCCGACGTTGCGCGGGTCGAACTTGGAGCCGAGACCTACGGATTCGTTTCCCGCTACAACCGGCAGTCCGCGGCCGGTATCGCGATTTCGCTGGCGACGGGCGCCAACGCACTGGAAACCGCGGCGGCCGTGCAGCAACGTGTGGACCAACTGCAGGCATTTTTCCCGGAACATTTGCATGCCGTCATTCCATTTGAAACGACGCCGTTTGTCCGGGTCGCTATCGAAAATGTTATCCAGATTCTCGCCGAGGCGATAATTCTCGTCTTCCTGGTGATGTATTTATTCCTGCAGAATCTGCGCGCGACACTGATTCCGACCATCGCCGTGCCAGTGGTACTGCTCGGGACCTTCGCCGTGTTGTCGGTGCTGGGCTATTCGATCAATATGTTGACGATGTTTGCGATGGTGCTGGCGATCGGCTTGCTGGTCGACGACGCGATCGTCGTCGTCGAGAATGTCGAACGCGTGATGACCGAGGAGGGTCTGTCGCCGGTCGAGGCCACTCGCAAGTCGATGCATCAAATCACCGGCGCGCTGGTTGCCGTCGGTCTTGTGCTGGCAGCGGTGTTCGTGCCGATGGCCTTTCTCGGCGGTGCGACCGGCGTGATTTACCGGCAGTTTTCCGCAACCATCGTCTCCGCGATGGGGCTGTCCGTCCTCGTGGCCCTGGTACTGACGCCGGCACTTTGCGCCACGATGCTGAAGCCGTTGCACAAGGGGGAGCATCTCGAGCAGAAAGGTTTCTTCGGCTGGTTCAACCGCGGCTTTGACAAGAGCTCGCAACTGTATCGGCGGGCCGTGCGCGGTATCGTCGCCAGGCGCATTCGTTTCTTTGCCGTTTTCCTGGTGATGGTCGGCCTGATGCTGGTGCTGTTCAGTAACCGGCCTACGTCGTTCCTGCCCCAGGAAGACCAGGGGATTCTGTTCGCGCAGGCCAGCACCCCGGTCGGTTCGACGCAGGAAAGAACCATGTCCACGCTGCGCAAGATGGAGGACCATTTTCTCGACGCGGAAAGCGATGCGGTCGAGTCCATGTTCGGAGTGGTGGGTTTCAGCTTTTCGGGCACCGGGCAAAATAACGCGTTTGCATTCGTCAAACTCAAGGATTGGGACAAGCGCGAGGGGGACTCGATGCATGTCAACGCCATTGCGCGCCGTGCGTTTGCCGCCCTGGGCCGCATCAAGGATGCCCTTGCGTACGCATTCGCGCCGCCGGCAATTTCCGAGCTGGGTCGATCTTCGGGATTTACCTTCTACCTGCAGGACAACGCCAGTCTCGGGCATACGCAGCTGATGGCTGCCGGGGCCCGGTTCCTGGGAGAAGTGCGTGCCAACCCGTTGCTGACTAATTTTCGGCATAACGGGCAGGCCGACGCTCCGCAGCTGCGCCTGCTGGTGGACTTTCAAAAAGCCAGTGCGCTCGGGTTATCCGTGGCCGACGTCAATGCGACCCTGCAAACCGCCTGGGGCGGTCAGTACGTCGACGATTTCATCGATCGCGGGCGAGTAAAGCGCGTCTATATGCAATCCGATGCGCCGTATCGCATGCTGCCGGAAGATTTTCGTCTCTGGTCGGTACGTAACAACGTTGACGACATGGTGCCGCTATCGTCGTTCAGTAGTTATCGCTGGGAATACGGCTCGCCGCAGCTCGAACGCTACAACGGCGTTCCGGCCATGCAGTTCAACGGCGAAGCAGCGAAGGGGGTCAGCTCCGGCGAGGCGATGGACGAGGTGGAACGAATCGTCGCCGGACTGCCGCCGGGACTGGGAATCGAATGGTCCGGTTTGTCCTACCAGGAGCGCCGCGCCGGCGCGCAGACGCCGTTGCTTTATTCGCTATCGCTGCTAGTCGTATTTCTGTGCCTGGCGGCACTTTACGAGAGTTGGTCGATTCCAACCGCGGTGCTGATGGTTGCGCCGCTCGGTATTCTCGGCATCGTCATCGCCGCCACCCTGCGCGGACTGGAACGCGACATCTATTTCCAGGTGGCAATGTTGACCACGATTGGCCTGACCAGCAAGAATGCGATCCTGATAATCGCCTTCGCCAAGCAAAATCTCGATAACGGGATGGAGATCGTAGAGTCGACGATTCAGGCCGTGCGTGACCGCCTGCGGCCGATCATCATGACGTCGCTCGCATTCGGCATGGGCGTGTTGCCGTTGGCGCTGGCAACCGGCGCCGGATCTGGTGCCCAGATCGCCATCGGCACCGGTGTCCTTGGCGGTATGATCGCGGGAGCTTTTCTCGGCCTTTTTTATGTCCCCATGTTTTTCATTCTCATCCAGCGAATTTTTAGCCGGCGCTCTGCGGCAAAACAGGTCCGGGAATGAGCGCTCCGGGTGTCGAAAATCGCGGTGACCTGAGCAAGGCGGAGATTCGCAAGCAGCTCCAGCGAAAGCGCATACTCGCGGCGGCGATGTATTGTTTCGTGAAGCGCGGATTCCATGCGGCCAGTATGGCGACGATTGCGAAGACGGCGAAGATGAGCCCCGGGCTTATCTATCGCTATTTCGACAACAAGAACGCCATTATCTTTGCGATAATCGCCTCGCAACTTGAGATCGCCGAGAGTCGAGTCTGCGCCATGCGTAGTGCTCGGGATCTAAACGCTGCGATTATCGAATACTTTATGGCAGACGACAATGACCCGGATAACACTGCCAGTGCACCGCTGTTTCTCGAGATGTCGGCGGAATCGACCCGGGACCCTGAAATCGCACGTGAAATCCGGCGGATGGACACTGCGGTGCGTATAGAGCTCGCCGACTGGTTGAGTCGCAGTCGCGACGAGGGTGGGTTGGGATTTCCGGTGGAAGTAGCCCGCGAGCGAGCACTGGCGCTGGTTTTGCTGGTCGACGGCCTGAAGGCGCGCAAGGCACGGGAGCCCGGCCTGGATATCAGCTGCCTGAGAAATGCCGTCGAGACTATTATTACCGCCGTGATCGGTCCAATTGAAGGGGACGGAGTGGATTGAAGGAGCAATGGTTTTCGATCAGCAGCCTGGCCACGACTGATTAATTGCGTGAATATGATTTAGATCCGGGTATGTCCCCAGTTTATATGCGTTTGCTCCAGGCACCTGGTCGGTTGGTTTATCTCAAGACCGTGGCGCTGCAGCCGGCGGATCGCAAAATGTGATCCTGGTCGCAAGTCTTGCAAATTTTTCGTCCGCAAGCGCATCAGCACCGTCAATTTCACGAAATATTGACGCTTGGCTCGTTAAATTTTGGCGATACGAAAGGATATTTTCAAGATGACATTTTCCGACCCGACAACCATGACAACCGATTGGGATGAATTTGACCTGCCGGATAATACCGATTCTAGCCTGATTACCGATATTTCCAGGAGGCTGGTCTATATGTCAGGAGAGAACCGGGAAAAGCGACGTCGTCAGAAGTTGATCGACGAACTGGTTCGTGAACATATCGAGGATCAGCAGCAGCCGAAATCGGTTCTGAGAGTGATATTCGATAAATTCCTCAAGCGAAATTAACCTCGAACAGCTGAAGCAACCTAAAATAATTTGGAAACAAAATTTCGAAGAAAATTCAGAATTTAGAAGGACAAAGAAGGAATTTAGAAGGATAGACATATACGTGTGTCCCTCCACGTTGGGCCCTTAAGTTGCTGAAGAAAAAATCCAGCCGGACCGGCCTGTTGGGAAATCCAGGCAGGCTGGGCTTCGGTTTAGTTGACCAGGAAATAAAGGGAGAAGTGGCATATTTGCCAGGAAGGGCCGGGGTTTTCACCCCGGCCTGGTCCGATCAACAAGGGTCATGGGGTCAAACAAGGGTCATGGGGTCAGGCCTTACATTTCACAATCGTTATGAATAGTTGAGTCCAATATACGGCCTGACGGCGTTTTCGCATGGAATGATCGCTGGAAAGAAGGTTAACGTTGGGCGTGTCGGCGGAAACAGTCAGAATTCGGCTGCTATCGAGACCGTACGGCGTCGCGAACCTCGCTCTTCAATTGTTGGAATAGCCCAAAGTGTGTGTCCCCTGGAATCAATATGCCCTGGAATCTCCCCCTGGAATCTCCCCTGACAACCGATCTGCGCACCATGGTCGGTTGCTGGATGGGGGACGAAACCTACAAGGCGGCGATTGTCGACAAGCGTCTGCAACTGGTCGGTCCATCGGCGTTAACGCGCAATATCCAGCACTGGATCGCGGACAGCATTTTCGCCGGCATTCCACCGGCGCGCGAAATCTGAAATCGGGAATTGGGTCGGTACAGGCACATGTGACGCCCGTTTCCTGCTCCCAGAATTATTGTTCAGTACAAAACCGTCACCGAGCTGGATTTGTGGCCGCCTGGTGGCGATTGATGTCCAGGCCGGCCAGGTGGAGCGCGGACGCTGGTCTCGGCGGCAGGATTGCCCCGGGGTCGAGCCCCGGGTCTTTGGCTGCGGGGTAAGCGCTAGAAAACCAGAATTATAAGAATGATGATCAGTAGCCACTCGACCGTACTGAGGTTACCGCCGGCGGGAATCTCGGTGAGCTTGCCCTGCAAGCCCGCGATCTCGGCATTGGTCATCTGGTTGACGCGGTGTCTCGCATCGGTCGCTTCTACTCCAAGCTCGATCAATTGCCGCTCGACGTGCTGGCGCTGGCTCATGTTTTCAAACAGCTGCGTGCGTTCCGGCTCCGCGCTGAATCGGGCTGTCGGCAGCATCGTGGCAAAAGCGCTCGACATCGTCAGCGACAGCAGCAGCGCCAGGGCGCATTTTTTCATATAGTTCATGGATTTATCCTCTAAGGATATGTTTGGAAAGCGCTTATTATCCTCTATTCGAGTCTACAGTACCATTCGTTAGCACACCTGTAGAGCTGCCGGAATGGCGTGAACCTGCTGGGGAGAACAACGGAACAACGGCGGGAACAAAGGGACACACGCATGGGTAAAATGCGGCGTGCCTCCCGTCCCGGAACCGCCTGTGACTTCAATTCCCGAGAGGATGGGGTAATTAATGGGCCAAAAGGATAGCCTACTGACAAAGTGTGTGTCCCCTGGAATCCTGTCCCCTGGAATCTCCCCTGGAATCTCCCTGGAATCTCCCCCCCTGGATTCCCCCTGTGATCTCCCCTGGAATCTCATGGTGTCAAATTAAAAGATAACCAACCTGAACATTACGTGATAGGTTACTTTGCGCAAAATCGGTTCGATTGATTCTCTGCTTGAGTCGACTGTCGCCGTAATTGTCCACTAAATCAAAGCAAAATAATTCACAGGCCAATAGCAAAAAATTGGATGGTCTCTTACTAGTATTAGATCTCAGAAAATATTGCGGTGATTGGCATGATCAAGATAACCACGTTACGAATCTGCATCGGCATATCCTGCGCCTGGCCCCTGTTGTGGCTACTGGTGTTTGACAGGTGGTTCTTCCTGAGCCCGCTCGGACTGATCATCGCTTTTGGAATACCGATAGGCGGCTGGGTAGCCGGGTATAATTTTTACCGTGACCGGGAGGAAATGCTCGTGGTTCACAGTCGACTGCTTGAGGAAAAGAATGCCGAAATTTTTCTGAAACTGAAAAGGTGTTTCGTTAGAAGCTGAAAGCGGTCTATGCCCCGATGCCATTTATCCGACAGAGGCCCAATGTCGATTCCAGTGCGGAATCCAGGGGCGATCGTGGTCGGCCTGGAGCCTGATAACCCGTTTCTGTGCCTTTTAGGCGCGTTTTCGACCCGGTACCGTTCGTCGGGATCCCGGCCATCCCAGCCAAAATGAGAACCAAGTCTCATCTGGAGGCTTCGAATCCTGTACTAAACTTGGTAACGACTTTGTCACTAGATGGACCCGCGCATGCTGGAATACGTTGCACTAGGATTTCTGATTTTCATGGCGATCAGTCTGTTGTTTGGTGCGATCGCGATTGTCGGGATTCC
Source organism: Gammaproteobacteria bacterium (assembly GCA_022340305.1). Taxonomy (GTDB): domain Bacteria; phylum Pseudomonadota; class Gammaproteobacteria. The sequence continues at coordinate 19,250 of JAJDOF010000051.1, read as the reverse complement.
GCATGGAATTGCTGTCGAACGCGATCACCCCCACCAGGACGCCATTTACTACGCGGGCTGGGTAAGTTTGTTTACCCTGCACGCGGCCTGGCCGCTACTGTGGGTCTGGGCCGCGGCCTACCGCGAGGATAGCCGCCCGAAGTTCGTCCAGATCAACGAGAACACCGCGATCAATGACAAGGCGCCTGCGGAGCAGGTCGACGACCACGAAGCGGATGCGGATATCACCGACTCGATTACCCTGCTGAGGCACCGGTTCGAAGTGCTCAAGGACCGGATCGAACGCATCGAAAATGCCATCATGTCGGCGAGCAAAGCGGCCTGAGTGCCTGACTGAGAGGAAAATTCATGGAACTGTTGATTGTGCTGGCGTATACGTCGATTTGTATCGCGGTTTTCGCGCTGCTGCGAATTCCCCTCACCCGGGTATCGGTGCCCGTTGCCTCGATTGGCGGCATCATCCTGACCTTCGTGCTGGTGCAGGTGTTGAATTTTTACCACCCATACACGAATGCCAGCGATCAGTACACGGCCGCCAGACCGATCGCGTCCGATTTCGCTGAAGCGGGAGCAGTGCCGGCGACGATCGACGAACCCCATTTCGTTGCCTGGTTCAACCAGAACAGCCGTTTTCGCATAGTGGACGGCGCGGCGGCGGAAGTAACCTTCGACAGTATTCCGGGCAAGGTTTTCACGGCCCGGGTGCGCGCTGTGCTGTCGACTCGCAACGGGTACGGGGAGCAGGCGCTCCCCTTCGATTCGCCTACGGCCGCGGAGCAGCCCGGAATCCCGGTACTGATCGACATTACCGATCCCCGTTTTCGAATCTACAGGGCAGACCTTCCGGGCGTATCGCATGCACGCGCCACGATATACGGCGGAAATCTGCAGCAACTGGCAGTACTGCGTAAAACCCTGCTGCGCATGTCTGCCTGGTTGAACTACCTGTCTCCCATCGCTTAGAGTCGCCCAGCGAAGCTAACAGTTAAGGAAGTTGTTTCGGGGCCAATCGCGACCGCGATAACAGCCCGGGTTGTTGCTGTCGAATCCATCTGCAGTTGCTGCAGCGCGAATACCGCCGCGTCCACAGATTGCCTGAGCTGTGTAAGATTTTCGCATCAGGGCGGGCGAGTGTCGGTAACGACGCTCCAGCCGCGCGGCGCAGAATCAGGATCGCGTCGCGCTGATGACCTGGAAATTGCCGTTGAAGCAGGTGTAACGCTCACCGCTCCAGCCATCCATGGACAGCAGGTAGTCGAGCGGATCGTGGGTATCCCAGAGCGCCAGACCATAAGGTTCGAAGACCTTGAAATAGGCCCAGCTGAACATGCGTAACACGCGCGAATCGGGCCGGTGGAATTCCGCCAGAAAAAGCTTCCCACCCGGTGCAAGCAGCCGACTGGCCTCGTGCAGCGTCGGTTGCTTGAGGTGGTGCGGCAGCTCATGCAACAGGAAAAACACGATATTGACGTCGACCGCGCCATCCTCGAGGCGCATCGCGGTAGCGTCTTCTTCAATGAATTCGACCTTGCCACCAACATCGCCGAGTTTGTCCTCGGCATGGATAAGTTCGTTTTTAATGATATCCGTGACCAGGATGCGCGCGGCGCCCGCCTGCAACGCGGCTTTCACGATTTCGGGAATAACATTCCCGAACGCGCAGGAGGTGATTAACACCGTCTTGTTTTCGAGATCGAGCTGCCCCAGCCCGGACACGATTTTCCTCACCAGCCGATGGTATTGAAACAGCAGGATGGCGGAAATAATGAACTGGTAATCGATAAGCTTGATCAGGCGCATGTTCGAATAGATGGGATACACGTGCGATGCCTCGCCACCGGAGCGGGACGATAACGCGCGCACCAGCAGGGTACCCCGGGTGAGCACGAAAAAAAACAGGGCGATGAATGCCGAGAAGGCAAAAAGGGCAAGAACCGCGTCCACTAACAATTGCTGCATACTACCTTCCCGGTGTGTAGGTTAAAAAAGTATAGCGCAGCGGCATTCTGGAAAAGTCGCTGCGGCAGGTCTCGGCTTGCCGAGATCGTATCTATCGCCGATTCAACTTCGTTTCGTCTTCTCGGGCCTGCGCTGTCGCAAAGGTCCGTTGTTTACCTGCTCCGAAACCAGTGGCCCGGATGGGAAATAATATCACTGGCTACTCCGGCCTGGGGACCTGAATATCAGATTTCTATTATCTCGCACTGGTGCTGTTGTGGGTATCGTTGACACCAGTTTATGGCAGGTAGCGTAATATCGAAATCGACTGTACGAGATCGGGCCTAAAAAAAGCGAGGTGGTATAAAACCCACCTCGCTTTCTCCTCGTGGTTAATTAAATATCGACATGATTTTGTCGACCACGGCATCCCAGACACCGTCGTCATTCTCGACAAGGTAACCGAACGTCTTGACATGCTGGTTGAACGCCGCGAGCTTATTCGCGTCATCCGCCCTTATCATCTGCGCCCGATGACATCCGCCGCAGGCTCTCGCCGCCGGCCCCATAACATAGGCAGGTACGTTCTTGATGTTGCGGCCGTCAACCTCATCGGAGGCGGAGTGCAGACTGGGCAAGGACCTGGCCTGATCGGGAACTCCGTACTTGCCAGGCATATGGCAGGACGCGCAGTTTTTGACGCCAAACCTCGGGAATTCGGCGCTGAGCTTGTGATCATGTTCCGCTGCCTCGACCGGATCGCTCAAATCGATATCACCGATATCAAATAACTGGAACGAGTGGATAGCATGGACATAGGAGTCAATTGATCTTGACTGCATCTCCAGGTGGGATCCCCCGGAAGACGGCACGTGGCACATTTTGCAGATCTTGATATTGCCGCCGCGCTTGCCCGAATGGAAAGAGGTTGCCAATGCATCGTGACAGGAGTTACACCCACCCAGGACATTGACGACATCATCTTCCACACCGTCCGCTACATCAGGATATTCGTTCAGGAACACGCCATTGGGCGGCGCCGTGAGATCAAAGGTCCTGGAAGGTGCGTTCATCGCGACTTCATTCCCGTTGGCATCGTCCAGTTCAGGCATAACGCCGATTTCCACTCTCCGGATTTTGCCGTCGGCAATCATGTCATCCCACATGGACATGTCGACGGTAACTTCCCAGTCGCCGGGAGTTGAGCCGGCGGTTTCGCTAATCCGCGGGTGCGGACCACTGCCGATTACGTACTCCAGCAACCGGTTCCTGTCTGCATCGCGATTATGCGGACCTACGATGTACTGCCTGGAGTCGTAACCATAGGGGCCGACCATTACGGTGGGCACGATATCTTCTACGTCAAGAGCGGAAGCGTTTGTATCCGGGGTTCCGGTGGGATCGAGCTCTTCGCCGTGGAACGCAATGGTAAGCATGTTGGTGGCTGGATCGAACGACGCCGAATCAACGCTTACGACAAACATTTGTGAATACCGGGTGCCCGCGGCATCCGCATAGATTTCCGGATCGTAACCGGTGTGAATATTGGTGAACTCGGGACCTGTCCCTGCTGATAAATAAGGAGTCCCGGAGGGATCCTGGAACCCGGGGGGCGAATGGCAGGCATTACAGGTGACGCCCTTCAGCGTGGTAGCTTCGGCTGCAGTAATGACTCCGTTCTTGTCAGGATCCGCAAATTGGTCATGAACGGTAACCGGATTGCCAGCCCGGTTGGTTTTCATTTTCGCTACCAGTTTATCGATGGCGTGGCAGCTGATGCAGGTTTCGGGGTTATAATTTTCAGCCGCCAGGGTCTCGGTAAGCTTGTTTTCGTGACAGGTGTTGCAGGTTTTCATGGACTGCGGGAAACCGAATTCCATGTTATGCGACATGTGCACGTCGTTCATCAGCCTGGTTTTATAGGCGTACTTGGCTGCCTCTTCCGCCGTTAAAGGATTGTTCTCCAGGTCGGCATGGCGTGCCGGATCGTCCTTCAGGACCTGCCAGTCTGCGTGACCACCGTTACGTCCATCGAGGTGACAGGTTTTACAGACGTAAAAATCATTGCCGTCGTTGTTGGTGCCGTCGTTTACCTCGCCATAGATATAGGCATGCTTGAGAAATGGCCGGGTATGGCAATTTTCACAGCCCGACGCATTGGCATTGGATACGTAATCTGTGCCTGCGCCGGTTTTTATCATTGACGCGAATGGATATTTCGGATTCGCGATGTGCTTGGGAGAGTTTTCAATCAGCGTTTCATCACGACCATACACGGCGATGTGGCCATTCAACGCGTTCAGATCTCCGAGTGGACTTTGAGCTTTTCTGCTCTCGCATTGGCCATTGCCAAGATAGGTTACCGTGCCTTTTATCGACCTCCAGAACGTACTCGCGGCGCCATCGGAAAACGTCCGGGTTGCCGGGTCATATTGGACGAAGTTGATATTGAGTGCGTCAGAGACATCGGGTTCAGGATTAGTGGTTGCGAGCGTACAATCGAAGTCCTGCTCGACCCCGAATTCGTCTTTCTTGGTCATATCGAAGGTGACGATGTCACTGGTACCGTCATTCGAGTAAGCCAGGTTAATCACCCTGAGCGCCTGGTCCTGGTAGAACTCCTCGTAGTCGAGCTGATGCTGGGCCCCCGACTTGGCGAGTGAGCCCTCGTCGTCGTGGCACAATACACATTGCTCCGGACTGACGTCCTTGAGCGCATCCGATCCAGACAGTGCATCGATTTGCGACTGCAGGTTTGCCAGCTCGGCGGGATCCGCGTCCTTACCGTCCGAACCGTCCGAACCGCACCCGGTCATACCCAGGAATGCCGACAGCACAATGGCCCCGAGCAACCGTATTTTGATTTTATTCATCGTGATATCCCCTCATTGATCAAGCACTGCAGTAAAGAATTCCGTGGGCAAACGGCGAATTTTCCCTGGCTGGGAATCGTGGTGGGTGGATCTTGCGCCCTCGTTCGACAGGCAGGCATCGTGTTCATTATTTCTTCTATGGCCCAGTCATTGATTCGAAATCTGGTGTTTGCGAAGACCCGTGAATAACAACCCTTAATGTTTTACTTCGTTGTGCTTAACCGGTTTCAGACACAGATCAGAATTTCGCCCTGTTCAGACTAAAGAGGCGTGGAGGCAAGCTTCTTGACATGGATCAATGTCTTGGCAGAAATTTCGCCAGGCCCGGTCAAAATCTTATTTTCGAGGGACTTTGCTGGAACGGTCCAGGCCAGCGGCGGGGAGCCTGGACAGGTCAGAAATGGTAACGCAGCGCCAGCTTGATGACGTTGTTGGTATAGTCCGGGCTTTGCTGGCCGAAACTCAGTAAATTGGCTACGGTATCGGGCGCCGCGCCATCGACAGCCCAGTCGCTCGAGTCATAGCTTTCGTACCAGTAAGCAGCCTGCCATGACAGGTTCTCATCGAGGCGGTAGTTGAGGTAAAGCTTGATGGCCTCGAGATCGGTACGCAAATCTGGAAATGGCGGCGCGGAAGCCCCACTGTTCAGCTCGATTTCGCCGGTCGAGCGGGCAACGCTAAAGTCGGCGCCGATATCGAGTCTGTCCTCGATTACGACATAGGTCACGCCGATGCCGAAGTTGTCGAAGGTATCGTCAGTACTGGCGATCCAGTCCGCGCCGGCAAAGTTCTGGCTTCCCGCCTGGGTGGACTTGATTCTCTGTCGCCCGATAAATACGTTGACGCTTGTCGTCTCCGACAGCAGCGCAGCAACATCCACGTTTACGCTGTTGTCGATGCTGTCGCTCAATCCGAGCTCGGAGCCAGTATAGTCGTCCAGGGCTCTATCCAGACTAAAGCCAACGGTGTACTCAGGGCCGGGCATGAAGCTGGCGAAGACGCCGAAAGTATCGCGCTCCCGGTCGGCCATATTGTACTTGCTCATCAGAATATTCTGCGGTGGATCGATGGCGGCGACGACCTCGGAGGCAGAGGCGTCACGCGAACTGGTGGCGAGTTTGAATTCGAGAAACAGGGTGTCGACACCGCGCACGCGAATCGAGCCCCAGAGGGTGTCTTCGTTGGTTTTATCGACTTCCTGAAAGCTGCGTTCACGCTCATCGATATCGTAACCGATTCCGAGCCTGGTCCCCCTGGCATAGTCATAATCGGCCTTCAGTTTGAAGGTATCGCGGGTATAACTGTAGGGCAGGTTGCTGCGCTGGGGCGCCACCACGGCATCGGTCGAGACCCAGTCATACATTAGCTGAGGCGTCTTGTTATCGCGCTCGTCGTAACTGTAAACCGCGCTGAGCCTGAGCTTGTCGGCCGGCATCGACACGAACTGAATTCGGGAATTGGTAGTTTCTACCTCGGCATTGGCCCTGTCTGACGGTAACGGTGGCACCGCCAGCAAGGTGTTCTGGGTTGCCTGCAGCAATCTCTCGTCCTGTATCATGCGCCCGACCGCGACATCGGCGCTGAGGTGGTTATGGTCGTTTATCTGGTAAGCAACCGATAGTGTCAGCTGTTGAAACTCGTTGCTGGGCGGCAGCGCCAGCTGTCCCTCGTCGGCACCGGCAACGATCGGGGTATAGGCGTTTTCCCAGGTCAGCGAATCATTGTTGTTGCTGAAAGTAGAGGCATAGTAGGCAAATCGCCCCTGCAACCGCTTCGTGGTATAGGCTATCGCGGCATCGATCTCGTCGGTGACATAATCGACCGGCTCGACCAGTTGCGCGCTGCTGAACAGGAAGGAACCGCCGGTCAGTTTGTTGCCCTCCTTGTCTTCGTGACGCAGGTCAACCTCGTAGCTCCAGGGCGACTCGGTGGTAATGGAGATTCCGGTGCCCAGCCGTTTACGCTCGGTCTTCAGGTCGACCTCGCGCAGGCTCGCGTCAAGCGCGGTCATTCCCGCCGTAGTGGAAGACCTGACCCAGCCAGCCGGCAGGGTCAGAACGTCGCCACCATTACCGAGATAAGGTGTCGATGCCGAGTCGGAAATATAGTGCGGCAACTCGTGATAACTCAGGAACAGGTCAAAACTCCCCTGCCTGCCGCCGGCGATTGCAAGCGAGCGCGTATCCAGGCCGATATCCGCTACCGAGAGGTCGAGATAGGTAGCATCCTCGCTGCGATAACGGGCGCTGGCGTCACCGATCAGATAAGTCCCCGATTCCTGCAGGCCATTGTATTCGCCGAATTTATACGAGTCGTCGGACACCTGTCCAAGGCCCAGAGTGATATCCGAATACCAGCCCTCTTCGAATTCGCAGAATTTGCATTTCCATTTCGAAGTATCGACGGCGGGTGCCGCCGGTTCGGTCGCATCCTGGGCAAAGGCCATCGATAATTGCATCGCCAGCGCCACGAGTGTCGATGTCGCGCCAGCTTTGAGCGCCCAGCTGCGTCTCTTCATGGGAATCAGTCCCCCGGGACAGGACTCAAATTGCGTCTTCAGTACAGTCATCTCATCAGCTTCACGCCGGAGGGATGATTAGAACCGTGCACCTGGGAGTGGCAGTTGGCGCAGCCACGGCCAAGCAGCAATGCCGACGCGCTGCCGCCAGCCAGGCCGGAGCCAGTCAGGGACACACTAGGATGCCCGATTTGTGAATGACACTGCTGGCAGAGCTGGGGCACTCGCCTGGTTAGCAGTCCGGGGTGTATTGATCCATGTGGCGTATGGCACAAACTGCAATCTTCGGACACTGGCGCATGCTCCCACAATAACGGCCCGCGCTTTTCCGCGTGGCAGGTGTAACAGGTCTGATTCAGCGTCGGCCTGGCCAGCAACTGGTCGCCTATCGCGCCATGCGGTTGATGGCAGTCGCTGCATCCGATCTGACCGAAACGCACCGGATGCGCGTACGGCTTGGAAAATTCGGCGCGTTGACGGAGGTGGCAGGCATAGCAGACCTCGGCTTGTGTCTTTACTTCGAGTACCGGGTCTGGGGAGGCGTGCAGCTTGTGACAACTGGCGCAGGCAACATCGGCCGCCTGGTGCGCGCTGCCTTTCCAGCCAACATGATTGTTGCCCTGGTGGCAGTTGGTACACATACTGTTCTGCTTCGCAACCGGTACCTCCGATGTCGAGCCGAAGGCGATAATCGGGGGGCGTTCATTGCCGGGCCTGACGCGGCCGGTATGACCGCCCTTTTCGATCACTTCGGCCATCGCTTCCGGGCCCGCGATGCCGGGGCCGTGGCAAGCCTCACACTGCAGGCCGGCAAACGGCGAGCGCTTGTCGCCCTGCTGCGCGTGCTTTGTTTTGAAGATATCGAATACCGGGTATACGTCGTCCTCGTCGTGGCACTTGATGCAGGTGTCAGCCCCTTTCTCGGTATAGGTTCCCGGCTGGATTGTCGCCCTGATATTGACGTTGTCCTCATCGACCTCGTCGGCAGAGCGGGCGCTGCCAGTGACGGCCACGCATACGAGAGCCAGCAGCAGCAAAGGTAATTTGTTTTTCAATGTAGCGACCGTCGCTGTGGTGTTGCCAGGGGAGGTTGGCTAACCCTGCTCATTGTTACGGCCCTGAGAGCTCCTTGTGGACTCCCCAGATTCCTGGTAAGGAAAGTATCGAGCATCGCTACGCCCTAATCCAGGCCGTGAACTACATCGACATCAAAACTGCGGCCGGGCCCGTGGCAAACCGAGCAGGTTTCAATAACGGCGCCATCAATCACGCTTTGAGTCTGATCGAACACGGCACCACCCGGCACCACCATGTGCGCCCGCGCTACCGAACTGTCATGGCAGGCGGCGCACACGGCCGCGGTCGGAGAGATATTTTGGTCATCGTCGGGCGTCGTGATATCTGGAGGGGTCGTTACCGTGGTGCTCAGTACGCCGTTTTCGGTCGGCAGCACCCAGTCACCCTCCAGCTTGTAGGTGTCCGGGTTATGACAGGTTGTGCAATCCTGCAGGATACCCGGGAAGCGAACATGGCTGAAGTCATGCTCGCAACTTCCCACGGCTGCGCCGAACTGGTCGCAGGGCCAGCCCGGAAATCCCCAGACAACCAGGCCTTTTTCGCGGAAGCCATGCGACTCGGTAGCATCGTAGTTCGTCTCTGCACCCGCGTGAATGCTGTGTATCAGCACCTTGAAATCGATAGCTTCCTCCAGCTTGCCATCGGTCGTATCCGTGGTTGTAGGGGGTCGACGACCGGTGTCGGTCGCATTGGGGTTATGACAGATGACGCACAGGGCCGGTTCGTCATTGCGATTGCCGCCGTGCAGGCTGAGCTGGTCATGGCAATTATTGCACTTGTTAATATCGATTACCTCGCGGCGCGACAACAAAGTCCCGGTAATCACGAAATCCTTCACCACGCTTCTGATCGCAACCTCGTCGTCAAAGCTGAGATCACCGTCAAAATCGGCGGCTACATGGCCCTCGAAACCTACCCTGCCTGTTCCCGTGGCAGTGACGGGTAGTGGCGTGGATTTGGTCAGCGTATAGGTTCCGGCAACCGGAGTGTCAGGCGTACAGGTCCAGTCGGCGATACCCGCATCGCAGGCAGCAACCGGATCGATAGAGATGGGTAAGGCGGCGCTAGCCTGAAAATTGGGAAAGCCGGTGTTCGTCGTTCCACCGGTATTATTGAAGTCGGTCATTCCCCAGCCGATTACCACCGCCAGGCGCGCACCGCCGCCCGTGAAGGCGTTAGCCGACAGGTCGTAGGGTACATCGCTGTTTGCGGGATTCGTTACCGATATCTGAATGCTCGGGATAACGCCGCCGCTTACGTCGTGGATATTAAACTGGAAATTTCCAGCTTCCGCCTTGCCCGGTATCGTATGGGCTTCCTCGACACTGCCGAATACCGAGGTTTTATGGCAGGAAATACAATTGCTGTTATCCGTCATGATGCCGCCGGAATGACCGGCCGGGTCATTGAGCCCCCATTCCGAGCCATCGATTGCAAAACTCTTGTCGTCATGGCACGAGCCGCAGGCCTGCATGCTCAGTTTTGTTTTCCAGTTGTCCCCCTCGGGGGTAGCGGAATCGGCACCATCATGACACTTGGTGCAGTTGCGTATGTCCTGCGGGAAAGCCACCGTTGAATAATCGTGCCCGCCGATTACGTAAGGAATGCCGCTCGGCAAGTCCTCGCCACGGTGAATCTTGTGAATCATCACCTTGAAATCTGCAGTGTTGCCGTTGGGATCCCAGCTGCCCGGGTTGTGGCAGGTAACGCAAAAGCGGGTATCTACCCGCGAGCCGTGCACCCTGAGCTGGTTATGGCACTCGTTGCAGCTCTCGGTGCTGACAATTTCGCGCGAAGCGATGCCGCTAGTAGCGCCATCAGCAGGACGGAAGGTATAGATCGCATTCAGTGGTGGCAGCCCGACGATGACCGAGTGTGAGAGTTGAATGACAACCCGATGGGTCAGGTTCGGATCGTAGGAAACATCGAGGGGGTTACCATCCGCATCTTCACAGGGTGGCGGGCAGTCCGCGTTGGCCAGATCCGTCGCGAAAGTATAGGTATAACTGCCGTCGCCATGATCAACCAGGTCACCCAGGGGATAACCGGTTCGATTGCGCTCCTGCGATGCCTGCATCGCCCCCTCGCTTGCCCGGTTGATATAGCTTTGCCAGGTGCTGGGATCGCCGAATGCGCCCGGGACCAGCTTGGCGATGTTGAATCTCAGATCGCGCGAGGTCAGGCCGACGAAAGGCAGGCCATTGTCATCCCTGACGCTAAATCGAACAGCCGCGGGGCTGTTGATAGAAACGCTGTCAATCGTCATGTCGAGCGACTTCGCCGAGAAGGAAGGGTTGATGCCTGGGCCGGGAGCGCCTGGAACGCCAGGCTCGCCGTCGTCGCCACTGCAGCCCGATAATGCGGTCGCCACGACAGCGATTGCCAGCAGAAATTTCAGCCAGTGTAAAATGATAGATTGTTGCATTATCCCCCCGGAACCAAAAAATTATTTAAAATTCCCTGGTATGTGAACTCATTTATTTGTTATTGCACCACTTTAACGGACAACCTAATAAAAGGCCTCCTGCTTTATATTGACATATGTCAATTAACCATCGAATACGCTGGATACTTGAAAATCAAATCTGTAATAATCTGCAGGAAATAAAAACCGGTAAAATCTCGCAGGGGAACAAATCTAATGAACGCATTTTTAAGGAAAAGCTTTTCCATATTCGCCGCCATGGCAGTAATGGGTGGCCTGGTTATTCACGACGTCGGCGCGGCGGACGTGGGTAAACTGGTCGAGGATTGCGCGAATTGCCACGGCAAGGATGGCGCCAGCACGGAATCGACCGTCCCCATTATCGGTGGAATGTCCGCTTTCTATATCAGCGAAAGCATGGCGATCTACACGGACAAGGATCGCCCCTGTGTCGAAGCCGAATATCCTGCCGGCGAGCACAAGGGCAGCAAGACCGACATGTGCAAGGTCGCAGCCGAGTTGAGCGAGGCCGATATCGAGGCCATCGCCGAGTTTTATGCGAGCAAGCCGTTTGTCAGGGCAAAGCAGGAATTCGATGCCGAGAAAGCCGCTCGCGGCAAGCAATTGCATGAATCGGCCTGCGAAAAATGTCATGAAGACGGTGGCAGCTCGGCCGAAGACGACGCGGGTGTCCTCGCGGGACAATGGATGCACTACCTGGATCAGACCTTCAAGGCCTACAGCTCGGGCGAACGTGCGATGACGAAGAAAATGAAGCCCAAGTTTGAAAAGCTTGACGACGGCGAGAAGCAGGACCTGCTCCACTACTATGCCAGCATGCAATAACGCGCAGGGTAATACAGTGCGTGTATCCGCCTCATCGGGCGAGTTATAAACGAGAACGGGGGGCGACATGAGCGAAGCAGATAAGGAAACGCAGCGGCAAGGGGAGGGTGATGGCCAGCCTCGAAGCAGGTGGCAGCGCTTGTGGCGCCAGCCCAGGGCGCGCTACTGGTTCGGCATTCCGCTCGGCGGCGCGATCATGTTTTTTCTCGGCATTTTTTTCTGGGGTGGTTTTCATACCGCAATGGACGCGACCAACACGCTCGAATTTTGCACCAGCTGCCACGAGATGAGCTACGTTTTCGAGGAGTACAAGGAGACGGTACATTACAAGAACGCCAGTGGGGTCAGGGCGGTCTGCTCGGATTGCCATGTGCCGAAGCCCTGGGCCTACAAGGTGGTGCGCAAGATAAAGGCGACCAACGAACTGTTTCACACGATGCTGGGCACGATCAATACGAAGGAAAAGTTCGAGAGCAAGCGTGAAGAGATGGCGAAGCACGTCTGGGAAGACATGAAGGCCACCGATTCGCGCGAGTGCCGCAACTGCCACGCGCTCGAAACCATGCAACTCGATCTCCAGGGCAGGATGGCAGGTAAGCGACATACCCTGGAGCGCAGGCTCGAGAAAGGCGAAACCTGTATCGATTGCCACAAGGGTATTGCACACCAACTGCCCGACGGTTATTGAGCAAGCTCTGCCGTTAGCAGTGCTTGTGGGGCGACCCCGATGCGCGTGCTGGGTAAGCAGACCCTGCCGTAATGCCGGGATCAATCGCCGCTGGTGACCCCTCGCCTGGAAGCCTGTAGCGCAACAAGATCAGGCAATCACCGACAGTGCCGCCGGGGGATCGGCGCGATTTGCCTGGTATCGAGGTTAGCCGTCGTTCGTAGCGTTTGTTTTACTGCAAAGTAAAGTTCCGATGACACTTTTTTATTGGACATGCAAACCGGTCACTACAACTCCTGGGTTTCAGTGGAAGAGGGGACAGTGAGAACAGAGGACAGGTCTCTATTCCCGGGAACGGGGCCGCAGACCAGGCCCGCTAGCGATCGCCGATGCAAAATAGATTTGCTTCCGTGCACTAGAAAATAAACACTGACCCCACTTATTATCCCCGGTCTCAGGGCGGGGAGTTTTCACTACCTGAGCTCGACCGAAAGTCGCGTCGGCCCATGATCGCGTGGCAACAAAACCAACAGCATTATCTGCAGGCTGTTTTCGTTGGCCCGCGCCTTGAAAAAATTCAGGGAGACAATCCCATGTTCGCTGTCGATATAAATCCATATAGAATCTATCCAAAGAGCCGTGCCGATCAATCAAAATTCACACTGGCCGTAGCGGGGAAATGAGGCCTGGCGGGTGATGCTAACCATCAAACGCCCAACCAATTATTGTGAAGTCATTCGTATAAATTATTCGATTTACTTATTTGTACCGGATCGCCTAAAGTTGATTCTCGATGGAAGTAATCGATCTTATTTAACAGTATTACTGGCCGGATTGCTGACAACCTTGGCGATCAGGTAATCACAACAGAGGATAATGCGGACGGTGAGCGAAATCTTTGAGCGGAGCAGACAAACATGAACATCCTGAAAATTGCAGCTTTTGCCGACGGCGACCAGGGTGGCAACCCGGCCGGCGTTATGATTACCGGGCAGTTGCCCGAGGTTGCCGAAATGCAGCGCATTGCCGCTGAAGTCGGTTATTCCGAGACCGCGTTCGCGATGCCCGAGGGAAACGGCTGGCGCGTGCGGTACTTCTCGCCCGAGTCCGAGGTGCCATTTTGCGGACATGCGACCATCGCACTCGGTGCAGCACTCGCGCGCCAACAGGGCGACGGGATATTCCCATTGCATCTCAATCAAGCTGACATCACCGTAGAGGGTATTAGCGACGGCGAATCGATCTCCGCGGCCCTGCAATCGCCACCGACCCGCAGCGAGCCAATCTCCGACGCCTTGCTGGACGAGGTACTGGAGCTGTTCGGCTACAGTCGCGCCGATCTCGATACCGGGCTGCCGCCGGCGCGTGCGCATGGCGGCGCCGATCACCTGGTGATTACGCTTGCCAGTCGGCAAGCGCTCGCCGCGCTACGTTACGACCTCGATGCCGGGCGCAAACTGATGCGGCGCGAGGGCCTGGTTACCATTTTGTTCGCCTATGCCGAGAGCGCCCGCGTTTTTCACACGCGCAATCCCTTTGCTTCAGGTGGCGTTTACGAGGACCCGGCAACCGGCGCCGCGACCGCGGCATTCGCCGGTTACCTGCGCGATATCGACTGGCCGCACCAGGGCTCGATCGAGGTCATTCAGGGCGAAGACATGGGTATGCGCTCGCGTCTGCAGGCAGGTATCTGCGCTGCGGCAGGCAGCTCGATTCGTGTATCCGGGTTGACGCGCATCATCGCTGAGGGCGCTAGCGAAAAATCCGGTTGAGGGCGCAAGGCGCGCCGGCTCGCTGAAGACTCCGCGTAGTTATTCCGAGGCGGGTGTTTGTACAGCCCAGCGACAGGATCGGCGATCAGGCGATTTGCGGCGCCTTGATGCCCTTCAGTAATTTGCCGAGTATGTCGGCGCCGGTAATAATCCGCGGCTTGTCGCCCCAGATCAGTACGGCATCGTAATCGATGGCGCTGTCATCCACCTGCGAACTGCTGGGGATCGATTTCAGGTAGCTAATCACTTCACCGATGGTTTTACTGGTATCACGAATGACCAGCGGGCGCCGACAGAATTTGTAAATATCGTAAGGCCGCTCCAGGTCCAGTAACGCCGCCCGCAGCGCGGCATCGGCATCGAGCAACAATTGCGGGTTACCCTGTTCATCGGCCAACACCACCCAGTGGTGACCGCTGGCATTGATCAGTTTCAGGAAAGGGTCGTTGACGTCGCGACTGACCTCGGGAATCAACGGCAAATCCACCCGGGTGGGCAGGCGAATAATCGAATCCTCATCGACCGGTTCGCCCTCCTCGGTCACCCGTACCTCATCGATGGTAAGAAAATTGAGCGCGCCCCTGCCTTCGATGTGATCGAGTTCGGCCTCGTCCGCATCCATATGGGCGTGAATCATCGAGATCAATTCTTTCTCACGAAGATAATCGATACCTTCTTTGCCCAGCCACATATCGAGGAAGCGGGCGCAGGGTCTGGCGACAGGGGTAAGGACAAACTGGTAGAACCGCAAAACCGGCGCGAGTAACGAAGCCATGCGCAACGCGTTGCGAGAAAAATATGCCTGCGGCAGGATTTCCCCGAAGATCGTGATAAACACCGTCGAGAACGCAAACGCCATGAATCCGGCCAGCACCGAGTCCGACAACAGCGTCAACAGCACGTTGATGCCGACGTTGCCCCACAAAATGGTGGTCAGCAAAAAGTTCGAATCCTGGCGCACGGCAAGAACCTTGCCGGCGATCTCGTTGCCCTGCTTCATTTCCACTTCCAGCTGCAGGCGGCTCAGGGAAAAGAACGCGAGGTTCAATCCGGAAAACATCGCTGACTGAGAGATACAGAATAGAATCCCGATCCACAGTAAGGTGTTCACATCAATATCGAAAAAACTCGTCATGCAAGGGTCTCGTAGAGGAGCGTGCATGCTACGCGTATTGTTTGCGATAATCCACCAGCCACGGGCCTGTTGACGAACCCCGGTATGTCTGCAGACTGCCGGTAGCGGGCTATACTTTAAATCTTTCCTCACCAGGACATTTCAGTGACTTCAGTGCTGCCCGGAGCGACGGTTATTTTATCCCGCCGACTAGCCCTTTCGTGTTGGGTTCAGATGCCTTGTGTACCGTTTATCGGTTCATCATTACCAGCAGTCTCGGTTTGTTTGTACTGCCGTTTGAAATGACTAGAGTTACGCTATGAAAAAGATTTCTGGCTTTACCTTACTTGAATTGATGATCACGATGACGCTGGTATCCCTGGTCATGGCCATCGGCATCCCGTCAATGCGTGATTTTATAAAGAACGATCGGTTGGTCACCCAGATCAACACCATGGTCGGGCACCTGGCCTATGCGCGCAGCGAAGCCGTGACCCGACATCAGACCGTAATCATCTGCGCGAGCAGTAACCAGACTTCCTGTTCCTCGAGTAACTGGGCCGAAGGCTGGATTCTGTTTGTCGATACCGATAACAACGCTGATTTCTCCGCGGGCGAGGATATGCTGCGTCAGCATGTGGCCTTGTCGGGTGGCACGACCTTCACCAGTTCAGTCGGTAGTGTCGTGACCTACGACGAGCGTGGATTCGCCCCCAACTCCATCGGTACCTTTTCGCTGTGTGACGACAGGGGGACTGCGCACATGAAGTCGATTTCCATATCTGCAACCGGGCGTGTCCGTCAGGGAGGTAGCACGTCATGTTAGCACGTCGGCAACGAGGTCTTACCTTAATCGAATCGATGATCTCCCTGCTCATCATTTCCATCGGCCTGCTCGGCATCGCGGCCCTGCAGATTACCTCTATGAAGCAAAACGCCATTGCGCTCAACCACAGCCAGGCAGTCTGGATCGGATACAACATGGCGGACCGTATTCGCGCCAATATTCTCCAGTTCACCAACTATGCCGGCATCGATACCGCGAAAAGCTACTCCCAGGACTGCATGAAAGCACCCTGTAACAATACGCAGATGGTCACAGCGGACGCCGCCGAGTGGGCCACCGAAATTCAGAATCTACCCGCCGGCCGGGGCATTGTCGCGGGTGATGCCACCCGCCTGGACGTCACGGTGATGTGGGACGACGAAGGTACCGGCGCGACCGGCACCAGCTGTGGCAACGATCCCGCGGTCGACTTAACCTGTTACACGGTGACACTAGTCCAATGAAATTGAACAAACATCAGCTTGGTATCTCGATGGTCGAAGTCCTGGTTGCGCTCGTCATCAGCGTGTTTCTGCTCGGCGGAATCATACAGATATATGTCGGCAACAAGGCAACCTATGGCTTTACCGACGCGATCTCGCGCATCCAGGAAAACGGGCGTTTCGCGCTCGATACGATGACCACGGATCTGCGCATGGCCGGCTTTTTCGGTTGCGCGGTCTTCGATCCGGATGACACCGAAAACATCGTCAATAACCTGAACCCGGCCAGCCCGGACTATGACCCGAATATTCACGATTTCATCCTGGCCGGTGTGATCAACGGTACCGAGAACGACGGCCTGAACGGGTCAGACAGCGTCACGCTGCGCGGTTCCAAGCCCAACCAGGTGAACGTGCACCCGCCTTACAACGTCTCGACCTCGGCGATGATCCACGTCACCGCGAACAACGCGATCAAGCCCGGCGATATCGTCATGGTCGCCAATTGCCGTGGCGCGGATATCTTCCAGGTGACCAACACCACCACCAGCACCAATGCCAGCCAGAACGCGGTGGTGCATAACACCGGCGGCGGCTCTCCAGGAAACTACAACACGGATAGCTGCAAGGGCGGCAACGCGCATTGCCTGTCACAAACCTATGGCTCGGATGCAGCCATGTTCGAGATGCAGACGGTAACCTACTCGATCCAGACTGGCGACGGCGGCGAACCCGCGTTGTTTCGCTCCGAAAACGGAACCGATATCGAGCTGATCGATGGCATCGAGCAAATGCAGATACTCTACGGTCTCGACACCGACGGCGACAAGCATGCGAATCGCTATGTCACCATCGACAACGTGCCGGATACCTTCGACGTGATGGCTGTACGGCTGATGTTGCTGGTGCGCTCGCGCAAGGATTTCGTCGCCGAGGACAACCAGAAATACATCTTCAATGGCGCCAATGTGACCGCCGGCGACCGCCGCTTGCGCCAGGTTTTTATGACAACCATCGCGTTACGCAATCGGGTGGGAAGCTAATGAACGAAATAATTCTCAAGCAGCTGTCTGGCGTGAGCCTGATCGACGGCAACAACATTACGGCAGGGCGATCGCCGTCTGCGCACGCTTTTTTTCACCACAACCATCGGCTTAGGCCAGCGGACCGGGTCATGAGCATTCCAGATATGCAAAAACAGTCGGGGATGACGCTCGTCGTGAGCCTGGTCATATTGATTGCGCTGACCATACTCGGGGTTACCTCGATGCAGTCAACTCGCACCGAGATCAGCATGGCGGGTAATCTGCGCGAGTCTGGCCTGGCCTTCAACGCGGCTGAGGCCGGGCTGAGCAATGGCGAAAGTTTTGCCGCCACTGCCATTTCAAAGAGTGTTTTTGCCGATCCCACCAAGGGGCTGTATTCCTCGACCGATGAGGATCCCGATTATTTCGCCGATGCAACCTGGGTCGCGGCACAAACTGCCACGACCTCGTTGCCGCACGTGATAGAACAACCGAAATTCATCATCAAATACCTGGGAGATCGTTCCCAGAATGAAGCGGCTGCCGTCAATATCGGTGGATACGGAAGTGGCCAGCCCGGCAGGACCGTTTCAAATTTTCGAATTACCGCGAAAGCCTTTGGGCAGACCGGCAATTCGGCTCGATACGTCCAGTCTTATTCTGGAAAAGAGTATTAAACTCAGGAGATACAGGATGTTTAAATTTTCAAAAGTATCGGTTACCCAGGTACTGCTCGCCGCAAGCATTACCGTGATGCCGCTGCAACCTGCTTATGCCGGACCGGGGCAATTGCCCGCCGCGCCACTGTTCCTGTCGTCGATCGTCGAACCAAACGTTTTCATGACCCTCGACGATTCGGGCAGCATGGACTGGGGCCTGATCGTCGGCGAAGGTACCGGCGGGCTTGCGACCAGCGGTGGCATGCCCTACATCGACGGCCGCTATAGAGCTTACTATTCGCCGACCTTTTCGCTCCTCTATGGAAACTTCTACCCCGTCCTGCCGCCGGCAGACGGCACCGACCCCGAATGGGACAAGGGCTGGGTCGCACGTAATTCCCGCGGTAACAAGAATTACTACGATCCGACGGCGACCTATGAACCCTGGGCAGGCACCGACGCCTCCGGAAACCCGATGTACCTCGATGCCGATCCGACCGCGGTACTCAAGGATCCGAACGATCCCAACGGGGAAAAAATGGATCTGACCATTTTCTATACCTTTAAGGAAGGATCCAAGGAGTCGCTCAAAATGTGGATTCCGACCTATTTCACCTGGACCGATACCGATGGCAATGGCGTGCTGGATCAAACCGACGCCCATACTCGAGTGTTGATTGCGTCCGGAACCAGGGAGATGCAGAACTTCGCGAACTGGTTCCAGTATTATCGTTCCAGGATAAACGCGTCCAAGGCAGTTTTCGGCCGCACTATCAATAACACCGATGCCTCGCGTATGGGCCTGTCGTTATACAACAACGGACGCCAGCAAGATGTAGTGACCATGAGCGACCCGGTCAAAAAACGCGCGTTACTGGAATCGCTGTATAAAATAGTAATCAGGGCGCAGGGAACGCCCGCGCGCCGGGCTCTCGAGGCGGTGGGTGATTATTTTAGCCAAACCGGTGCCAGTGCCCCCATATTGGACAAGGCTTCCGGTGGTGAATGCCAACAGAACTTTAACCTGTTGATGTCGGACGGCTTCTGGAATGGCAATAGCCCGGGCG
>JAJDOF010000106.1 GCA_022340305.1 Gammaproteobacteria bacterium | reverse complement strand
ACTTCGAGCTCGCTTTGTTCGGCGTCGTCGAGAATTGAAAACAGCTTGAATTCACGGATTAACCGCGGCGACAGGTACTGCGAAATAAAACTTTCGTCCTTGAAGTTACGCATCGCAAAGTCGAGGGTTTGTTGCCAGTCTGAACCTGCCATCTCGGGAAACCATCTGCGGTCTTCCGCGTCGGGGTCGACACAGATGCGCTTGATATCGGTCATCATCGCGTAACCCAGCGCGTAAGGGTTGATGCCATTGAAATAATCGCTGTCATAATCGGGCTGGGCGACGACGTTGGTATGGCTTTGAAGGAATTCGAGCATGAATCCATCGGTCAGGCGACCTCGATCGTATAGTTCGTTGATCAAGTGGTAATGCCAAAAGCAGGCCCAGCCTTCGTTCATCACCTGGGTCTGGCGTTGCGGGTAGAAGTACTGCCCGATCTTGCGCACGATGCGCACCACCTCGCGTTGCCAGGGTTCCAGCAAAGGTGCGTTTTTTTCTATGAAGTAGAGAATATTTTCCTGCGGCTCCTCGGGGAAATTGGGTGGTTTCGCCTGTTCGGCGCCGGCCAGTTTCTGTGGCACGGTTTTCAGCCACAAGTCGTTCACCTGCGATTGCAGATAAGCCTCGCGCTCCTCGAGACGTTCCTGCTCCTTGCGCATGCTGATCGGGCTCGGTCGCTTGTAGCGGTCGACGCCATGATTCTGCAGCGCATGGCAGGAATCGAGCAGGTTCTCGACCTCTTCGATACCATAACGCTCCTCGCAATCACTGATATAGCCCTTGGCAAACACCATGTAATCAATGATTGCCTCGGCATCGGTCCAGGTGCGGAACAGGTAATTCCCCTTGAAAAAGGAGTTGTGCCCAAAGCAGGCGTGGGCGATGACCAGCGCCTGCATCATCATCGTATTCTCTTCCATCAGGTAGGCGATACAGGGATTCGAGTTGATTACGATTTCATAGGCCAGCCCCATGCGGCCACGCCGGTATTGCTGTTCGTTGGTAATGAAGTGCTTGCCGAAAGACCAGTGACTGTAGCCGATCGGCATGCCGACACTGGCGTAAGCGTCGAGCATTTGCTCGGCGGTGATCAGCTCGATCTGGTTCGGATAGGTATCGAGCTGGAAATCCGCCGCGATCGCCGCGATCTCCTTATGGTATTCCTCGACCAGTTCGAAGGTCCATTCGCCCCCTTGAGAGATAGGCTTTCTCATTGCGCATGCTTCCGGAAAAACTCGCGAAACACCGGGTAGATATCGACCTGTTCGCATATCTGTTGCATCGCGAAATTATCGTGGCTCTTCAGCAGGCGCTCGTAGTGCTGCCATAAGCCCTGGTGGTCGCGGCGCGTGATCTCGACGTAGGCGTAATAGCGCAGCTGCGGCAGCAGTTGTTGCGTCAGGATCTGTTCACAGCGGGGTGAGTCATCGTTCCAGTTATCGCCATCTGAGGCTTGCGCCGCGTAGATATTCCAGTCCGCGGCCGGGTAGCGCTGGGCGATGACATCGCGCATCAGTTCCAGTGCGCTGGATACTATGGTGCCGCCGGTTTCGCGCGAATAAAAGAACTCTTCCTCGTCGACTTCCTTGGCCTGGGTATGGTGGCGTATGTAAACCACTTCGACGTCACGGTAACTGCGCGTCAGAAACAGGTACAGCAGGATATAAAAGCGCTTGGCGATGTCCTTGGTCGCCTGATCCATGGAGCCCGACACATCCATCAGGCAAAACATCACTGCCTGCGCTGTCGGCTCCGGACGCTGCACAAAATTATTGAAACGCAGGTCGAAGGTGTCGATAAACGGGATTTTACGAACGCGTTCGCGCAGCCTCTCTATTTCCTCCTGCACTTCCAGGCGGCGCTGTTCATCGCCCCCAATTTCCTGCAGCAGCACCTGCAGTTCGGCTTCGAGTTCGTGCAGTTGCCGACGCGGTTCTGCACCCATGGCAATGCGCCGTGACAGGGCCGAACGCAGCGAACGCACAATATTGATATTGGTGGGCACGCCGTCATTGGTGAACCCGGCACGCACTGTCTTGCTGCGTGTTATCTTGCGCAGCTGGTTTTTCTGCAGGTTGGGTAGTTCGAGGTCGTCGAACAACAGGTCAAGATATTCGTCGCGGGAAATCTCAAAGGCAAATTCGTCCTCGCCTTCACCACTGTCGCCGGCGCGCCCCCCCTTGCCCTGCCCCTGGTTTGCCGGTCGCTTGATACGGTCGCCCTGCGCAAACTCCTTATTGCCCGGAAATACGCCTTCCTGGACGCCGCCCTTGTCCTTGCGAAAAGTGGGCTCGGAAATATCACGTGTCGGGATCGACACGCTCTCGCCATTGTCGATATCCGTAATGGAGCGCCTCGAGATCTGTTCCGAAATTGCCTTCTTGATCTGTTTCTTGTAGCGCCTCAGGAATCGCTGTCGATTCACCGTACTCTTGTTCTTCGCGTTCGGTCGTCTGTCGATCAGCTGTGCCATGTCGATAACTGCTCCCTTAACCTGGCGCTCAGGAAGCCTTTCTGACCCGCAAATACCAGTCGCAAAGCAACCGCACCTGCTTCTCGGTATAGCCTTTTTCGACCATACGCGAGACGAAGTTGGCATGTTTCTTCTCATCCTCTTCGGAAGCCTTGGCACTGAACGAAATGACCGGCAACAGGTCCTCGGTATTGGAAAACATCTTCTTTTCAATCACGATTCGCAACTTTTCATAGCTGACCCAATCGGGATTGTTGCCCTCGTTCATGGCGCGCGCGCGCAGCACAAAGTTGACCACTTCGTTACGGAAATCCTTGGGATTGGATATCCCGGCAGGTTTTTCAATTTTTTCCAGCTCTTCGTTGAGCGACGCCCGACCAAAGTTTTCACCGGTCTCGGGATCGCGATATTCCTGATCCTGAATCCAGAAATCGGCGTAGGTCACGTAGCGGTCGAAAATGTTCTGCCCATATTCTGAATACGATTCCAGATAGGATGTCTGAATTTCCTTACCGATGAAATCGATGTAGTTCGGCACCAGAAAGGCCTTGATGTGCTCGAGATAGCGATCATGCAAATCCTGTGGAAACTGTTCGCGCGCGATCTGTTGTTCGAGAACATAGAGCAGGTGCACCGGGTTCGCAGCGACCTCGGTCTGATCGAAATTGAACACGCGAGACAGTATCTTGAAGGCGAAGCGCGTCGACAGTCCTTTCATGCCTTCATCGACACCGGCATAATCGCGATACTCCTGGTAAGACTTGGCCTTGGGATCGGTATCCTTGAGGCTATCGCCATCGTAAACCTTCATCTTCGAGTAAATGCTCGAATTTTCCGGCGGTACCAGACGCGATAGCACGCTGAACTGCGCCAGCATTTCCAGGGTGTTGGGTGCGCAGGAAGCCGCGGCCAGCGAACTGTTGTGCAGCAACTTGTCGTAGATGTGGACTTCTTCGGACACGCGCAGACAATAGGGCACCTTGACGATGTAAACCCGGTCGAGGAAGGCTTCGTTATTCTTGTTGTTGCGGAAGGTCTGCCATTCGGATTCATTCGAGTGCGCCAGAATGGTACCTTCGAAGGGCAACGCGGATAGTCCCTCGGTGCCATTGTAATTCCCTTCCTGGGTGGCGGTCAGTAACGGGTGCAATACCTTGATCGGCGCCTTGAACATTTCCACGAATTCCATCAGGCCCTGATTGGCACGGCACAGAGCGCCCGAATAACTGTAGGCATCGGCATCGTTCTGGGCGAAGTGCTCGAGCATGCGAATGTCGACCTTGCCCACCAGCGCCGAGATGTCCTGGTTGTTTTCGTCGCCCGGCTCGGTTTTAGCGATGGCGATCTGGTTGAGGATCGAAGGCTGTACCTTGACTACCTTGAACTGGGTGATATCGCCGCCGTACTCGTTGAGGCGCTTGACGGCCCAGGGGGACATGATCTTGTTCAGGTAGCGCTTTGCGATACCGTAGTCCTGCTCAAGGATATCAGCGTCTTCGTTGACGTCAAACAGCCCCAGCGGTGATTCGAAAATAGGTGAATCCTTGATCGCGTAAATCGGTACGCGCTCCATCAAAATCTTGAGCCGATCCGCAAGCGATGACTTGCCGCCGCCAACGGGTCCCAACAGGTACAGAATCTGCTTTTTTTCCTCGAGCCCCTGCGCGGCGTGCTTGAAATAGGAAACGATCTGCTCGATCGCCTCCTCCATGCCGTAAAATTCCGCGAATGCCGGGTAACGCGCGATCATCTTGTTGGAAAAGATGCGGCTAAGCCGCGTATCCTGCGAGGTGTCGACCAGTTCGGGTTTGCCGATAGCCTCGAGCATTCGCTCCGCGGCGGTCGCGTAGACCAGCGGATCCTGTTTGCATAAATCAAGGTATTCCTGCAGCGTGTACTCTTCCTGCAGGTGTTGTTCGAATCGCTTCTGATAGCTGTCGAAAATGCTCATTTGGGCCACCTCATTCCGTCATACGGATCAGGATCGGCACCATCGATGCAGTGACATGATCTCCAGGCGCCGCCTGAAAGTAGATAATTACGTAATTAATTACGAGATAAAAGCATAGCAACATTTTAGACGATGACACTTGGATTTCGTTCGCAAAACAGATTTATTTTTCGACGAATTGGCCTATACCAGCCAGACTGTGATCCGGGTAACAGATACCGGGCATGGACGAAGCTCACAAAGCAGGCGGGGAACGCACTATTTTGGGTTATCGGTAGTACCCGGGTCACTCAGACTGAGCGCCAGCTGGTAGAGTTCATTCTTCTTTTTACCGGTCAGGCGTGCGGCTAGCTTGACCGCCAGCTTGACCGAGACTTCCTCGAGCAGAATGCTCAGCATATGGTGATCATCAGTATCCAGATGCTTGCTCGCGGTGCTCCGGGAATTATCGATCAGCACCACAAATTCGCCACGCGTCAGGTTCTTGTCGGCGTCGAAGCGCGCCAGCAATTCACTCGGCTTGCCGCACAAAAATTGCTCATGCAGCTTGGTCAGTTCCTTGGCGATCACACACTGATGATCGGCAAACAGCTGATCCAGCTGCTGCAACAGGCTGAGTATGCGGTGGCTCGATTCAAACAGCACCAGGGTGCCATCGACATCTCGCAACCCCTCCAGTTGCGTCGCCCGCTGTCGGCTCCTCGACGACAGAAACCCGTAGAAATGAAAGGTCTCGGTCGCAAGTCCGGCGGCACTCAACGCCGTAATCACGCTGTTTGCGCCAGGAATCGGCGACACCTGTAACCCGGCCGCGCGCACGGCACGCACCAGGCGAAAGCCCGGATCGGATATCAACGGTGTACCTGCATCGGAAATCAGGGCCACGTCGCTGCCGTCTTGAAGTAATTGCAGAATTTCCATGCAGCGCGATTCCTCGTTGTGCTCGTGGCAGGAAATCATGCGCGTAACGACACCCAGGTGGCTCAACAGGAACTTGCTGTGACGGGTATCTTCGGCAGCGATCAGCTCGACCGCCTTGAGCGTAGCAACGGCACGCAGGCTGATGTCATCCAGATTTCCGATTGGAGTTGCAACAATATAGAGTACGCCGGGCATATAAAAGAGTGTACACTAATAGACTGTCGTAATTGCTTCCGACCACGTTTCGAATCAACCTGACCCGCCGATGACATCACATCGTACACTTCTGTTTATGCTGGCATTACTGCTCGGGCTCGCAGCCTGTCAGTCCGGACCAAAATCGCCTGGATCCAGGTCCGCAAGTGACCGCTCGGGTCTGCCCGACCTCGACGCCGACCTTTCCGTGTTGACACCAACCGAAGAAGACATTATTCGAGCCTTCCGTTTCGAGGTCGACGAGGACTGGCTTGAAGCCGCCGTTATTTATAACAAGCTGGCACAATCCAGCGTGCAGCCGGAGCGCTCCAGATACCTGATCAAGGTTGCGCTGATGTATTACCAGGGTGGGCTTTATGACGAGATCGATCCTTTTTTCGATGCGCTTAGCGAAGAGGATATCGAGGAATCCGATGCGAAGCCCAAGCAGATTATCCAGGCAGGCGGTTATCTCGGTGAGGGCAAGATTTATCAAAGCCTGTTAAGCCTGCCCGAAATCGAGGAGATCGAAGACTATCCCTTCAAGGCACTGGCGCTCAACATACGTTCGCGAGGCGTTTTGGCCATTGGCAAACCCCTCGAAAGCGCCAGAATGCGAATGCAGATTCGTGATTTTCTAAAGACTCCAGAGGAAATAGAAGCCAATAACGATTTCATCTGGGATGCTCTGAACCGCATCAGCGAACCTGCGATGATTCGAGCACTGGCCGAGCAGCAGACTGATGAAATGCGTGGCTGGCTGGAGCTAAGCCTGATTGTGCGTCGCTCCAACATGCTACCCGCCAAGATGGAGCCCTGGATCGATCAGTGGTACCAACGCTACGGCGAGCATCCCGCCGCAGCGAACTACGCGCTGGGGTTGCTTGAAGAGAGCCGGCGGGTTTATATCGAACCAAAGCATATCGCCCTGATGCTGCCATTTTCTGGTCGTCTCGAAAAGGTCTCCGAGGCAATCCAGAACGGCTTTCTGTATGCTTATTACCAGGATCCCGGGCAGCTCGCCGAACTCGAAATCATCAATGCCAGTAGCGATCCCGCAGAATTCAACCTGCAGTATGAGCAGGCCATTCAAAACGGTGCGGATTTTATCGTCGGCCCGCTCGACAAGGACCTGGTCGACTTGCTGCAGCAACGCGAGACACTCGACGTTCCCACCCTGACGCTGAACTATGGTAACGACCAGGACGAGGCGCGACTGAATTTATACCAGTTCGGACTGCGCCCGGAAGATGAAGCCGTACAAATTGCCGATTTCGCGCTGGCCCAGGGGAGGCACCACGCGCTGGTTCTGGTACCCGACACCGACTGGGGTTATCGCCTGCAGCGCGCCTTCAGCAAGCGCTTCGAATCACTGGGTGGTCATGTCGTCGGCAGTAACATCTACCCGGCCAGGAAGAGCGATTATTCCGCGCCCATCACAAACCTGCTCAATCTGACCACCAGCAATCATCGCAGGACTATCCTGCAACAGACGATCAAGGAACAGGTCAAGTTCGAAGCGCGTCGCCGCCAGGATGTGGACATGATTTTTATCGCCGCCAACTCACGCCAGGCCAGGCTTATCAAACCGCAGTTAAAATTCCATCATGCCCAGGACCTGCCCGTTTACGCCACCTCGCATATATCCACCAGCGACGGCAATCCCACCGACGACCGCGATCTCGACGAAATCCTGTTTGTCGATATCCCGTGGATGCTCGACAATCGCAACAACGCTGATTACCGCCAGATCAGAAACTACTGGCCCGACGACAGTCAGCGTTTCAGCCGCCTGTTCGCACTCGGCATCGATGCCTACCGGATGATTCCATCACTGCGCCGTCTGATGATCAATCCCGAGGAACAGCTGCAATTCCACACCGGCCTGTTGTCGGTCGATAAAACCGGCCGCGTAAAACGTTCCCTGCTGATGGCGACCTACGCAGACGGCAAAGCGCAGTTGCTGGAAACACCGGATACATTAAACCTGCAGAGCCGACCAACCCCCTGAAGCCATGACCGACAGCCTGCGCAAAGGATTGCGTTTCGAAGACCTGGCCAGGCGCTATCTTGGCGCGCGAGGCCTGTGTTTGCAGGAATCGAATTATCGCTGTCGATTTGGTGAAATCGACCTGATCATGCGTGATGCCGAAACCCTGTGCTTCATCGAAGTACGTTTTCGAAGATCGCTAGACTTCGGCGGAGCCTCGGCCTCGATTACGCGGGCGAAACAACGCCGCATTATCAAAGCTGCCCTGTTCTATTTGTCGACAAAACGCCAGTCGATGAACCAGGCTTTGCGCTTCGACGCGCTGCTAATTCAGCAACAGGCTGACGGTAAACAGGATTTCAACTGGATTCAGAACGCCTTCTACGCCGAGTAAGCCCCGGGGGGTGGGAATCGGGCCGGATTTACTTGATGACCTTGAGAACTGGACCACTGGATTTGGCCACCTCACCATCCACGGCGGTGCCGTCGGTACCGTCTTCGCTGGGGAACATCATGCCTTCCCCGTTTTCACGCGCATAGATTGCGAGCAGGGATGCAACCGGCACGAAAAGCTGTTCGGCAACACCGTTGAAACGCGCCGAGAACGAGATGAAATCATTGCTCATCTCGAGGTTCTGAATGGCCGACGGCGCAAGATTCAACACAACCTTGCCGTCACTGGCGATCCCGTTTGGAATCGATACCTGCTCACTACTGGTGTCGACCAGAATATAAGGCGTATTGTCGTTGTCCAGTATCCACTCGTAAAGCGCACGCACCAGGTAGGGTTTGCTCGAGGTCATCGCAAATGCCGGGCCACTAGTCGGTCATATCAGGCGACCATGTCCCGCTCTTGCTCGGAGAGACTGGCCTGGAATGAAGGACGCGAAAACACCCGCTTCATATAGGTTGTGATCGGTTTAGTCGACGCCGGAAGCTCAATACCGTAATGCGGTAAGCGCCACAGTATCGGGGCGATGCTGCAATCCAGCAGGCTGAATTCAGCGGACAGAAAATACGGCATGGCGCCAAACACCTCGGTCGCATTGATCAGGCTTTCAGTGAGCGCCTTCTTGGCCTGGACCTTCTTCTTTTCGGTTCCGTGCTCGATATCGCCCAACAGCGAAAACCAGTCACTTTCGATACGGAATAGCGCCAGCCGACTCTTGGCGCGAGAAACCGGATCTACCGGCATCAATGGAGGATGCGGGAAACGCTCATCCAGATACTCGATCAAAACCCGCGCGTTGTACAGCACGAGGTCGCGATCGACCATCGTCGGTACCGTCGCATAGGGGTTGAGATCCAGCAGGTCTTCCGGCAGGTTATTGGTATCCACATCGTGGATTTCGACGGTGATGTCTTTTTCCGCAAGTACAATTCGCGCACGATGACACTCGGGGTCGGTCGGTGAAGAAAAACAACTCATCACCGAGCGGCGATTAGCCACTACTGACATAATATAAAATCCTTATTTAGTGCACGTCCTTCCAATATTCTTTCTTAAGCATGTAAGCAAGAATCAGGAATACGAACAGAAAAATGATGACGCCGGTACCCACGTTTTTACGAGTCTGCTTGTAGGGCTCGGCGAGATAATCGAGAAAAG